>DATDGU010000194.1:0-1648 GCA_036521915.1 Acidimicrobiia bacterium
TGGGCCAGGCGATCCAGGCGACGTCGAACCAGGGCAACCCGCAGGTGCTGCGCCGGCTGCTCGAGGAGCAGCTCGGCTGAGCCAACGGGTCCTCAGTCCATCGGCACCTGCGGGACGATCCGCCCGTCGATCCGCTCGAAGATGTCGTCGAGATCCCGGCCGGTGATGGTGAGGCCGTGGCGGCGCTGCCCGACGACGGCCCGCGTGGGATCGGGTGCCTGGCGGACGAGGCCGGCGACGGCGTCGGCGAGCTCGAGGGTCCCGCACGGATAGGCGATCTCGGTGGCGGTCGTCCCGTCGATCCAGGCGTGCACGTGCACGATGGCGCCGACCGCGGGGTGCTCGCGGTAGATCATCCAGTGCTCGATCGCGTCCACGGACACGCGGTTCGGCGTGACGTCGGGCGGGACGGCGAGGATCATCGCGTCGCGTCCGGGGTCGTAGCCGCGCACGAGCAGCACGTCGCGCCCGACCTCGCGCAGATGCGCCTTGTCGACGCCGCTGGCGCTCATCCAGTACTCGGGCCCGTAGCCGGAGTCGGCGGGGGGCTGGCGCCGCGCGCTTAGGTTGCCGTAGCTGAGCCCGCCGATCCCGTAGAGCAGCTTCACGTGACGCAGGTCGCGCGCCGACAGCAGCTCCTCGATCGGGAACGGGTTGGGGAGCAGGTGCAGGGCGTCGAGTCGGGCGCCGGCCCGCTCGATCTGGCGCGTCTGCTCGTCGCCGTCCCGGAGTGCCGGCTCGAGGTCCGTGCGGAACTCGTTGGCGATCACGAGCCGTGACGACGCGAGGGGCGCGAGCTGCTCGAAGACGCGGGCGAAGAACACGTCGTCGCGGTCGTGCTCGATCGTCGTCGTGCCCTGCTCGAGCGTCACGAAGTGCGCCGCCGGGGGATCGTCGCTGACCAGGACGACGACGTTCGCGAGGGCGCGGACGAGGACCGGGTAGCCGGCGCGCAGGCGGTCCTCGGGACGCACCGGCACGGCCGCGATCGCGACGACGAACGTCGGCGCGTGGCGCCGGCGGTACGGGCGCGGCCGGTCGAGGTCGACCGTGTGGAGCACGACCTGGACGTCGGGCGCGGGCGCGTCGCGGGGTTCGTAGCCCGCGGCGCCGAGCGCGCCCGCGAGCCCGTCGACGAACCAGCGCAGCCGCGCGTTGCCGGCGGCGCCGTGCCGGGCGAAGGTCTGGTCGGTGACACCGGGTCCGGCCGGCGCCACGGTGAGGGGAGAGGGCGTGGTCGTCATGTCGCTCCGGGGCGCACGGTCACCCCCGTGGGGGACGGGTCGGACACCAGCCTTCCCCCGTGGGTTACCCGGACGCCGAATCGAGGCCGACCAGCGCGACGGCGCGGACCCAGGGCAGGCCGGTCGCCGCCGCCCGCCAGGTGCGGGCGCCGTCCTCGCTCACGTACACGGTGTCGCCGGACCCGGCGACGACCCGGGACGCGTCGCCGGCGAGGGCGCCGGTGTCGACCAGGACGGGCAGCCATTCGGGGAGCCCGCCGTCGCAATGCTCGAACGCGCCCCCCTGGAACGGGCGGCGGTACAGGGCGGCGTGGTCGCCGAACGGGCCGTCCGACGCGCCGACCACCACGGCGTCGTCGGTGAAGACCACGCCGCGCAGGTACGTGGCGTGCAGCCCGCGGCCT
>DATDGU010000195.1:0-4776 GCA_036521915.1 Acidimicrobiia bacterium
CGGCTCGCGGCCGGCCGTGTGGGAGCGGGCTGGGACGACGACTTCGCGGCCATGCTTGACTACGCCGACTCGAAGGGCTGGTTCGATCCCGCGGCGCACGCGATTCGGGCCCACCTCGAGTGGAGCCCGTGAGCGACACCGCCGTGCTCTTCGTCGTCGCGTGGCGCGACGCCGCGGCGTCGCCGCCCGCGGGCTGGCGCTGCGAGTCCGTGCTCGCCGACCAGTCGGCGCTCGACCGCGCCGGGTCCAAGGGCCGCACCCTGCCCCCGTTCCACGCCGTCCTCTGGTCGGACGACCCCGAGGCCGCGCTGCGGCTCCCCGACATCCTCGGCCCCCAGGTGACGCGCTGGTCGGCGTTTCGCGTCGCGTCGCACCCGGCGTGGGACGACACGATCGCGAGCGGGGTGGCGCCGACGATCAAGCAGGTGTCGTTCCTGCCGGCCCGTCCCGAGCTGAGCCGCGACGAGTTCACCCGCCACTACCGCGAGCACGTCGCCGTCGCCCGCGTCCATCACCCGGCGATCTGCCGGTACGCGCAGCACGACGTCCTCGAGTCGGCCGGGGACGGGGGCCTCGAGCCGCAGGGCATCTCCGAGCTGTGGTTCGCCGACGAGGCGACGCTCGTCGCGCGCTACTACGCCGGACCGGACAGCGTCCCCGTGGTGCGGGCCGACAACGGCGAGTACATCGACTTCACCGGGACGCTGTCGCTCCTCGTCACGCCCGTCGACCCGCGGCCCGCACCGTGAGCGCCGCCGACGACGCCCTGCGCGACACCTGCCGGGCCTTCTTCACCCGCGAGTCGCCACCCGACCGGGTCCGTGCCGCGGAACGGGCGACGCCGCCGGGCTTCGACGCGGCGCTCTGGTCGAAGGCGGCCACGCTCGGCGTCCCGCAGCTGGTCCGCGACGGCGCCCAGCTCGCCGACCTCATCGTCATCGCCGAGGAGTACGGACGAGCGCTCGCCCCGATCCCGCTCGTCGAATCGCTCGTCGCGGCGCGCCTGCTTGACGGAATCGGGGCGGCGGCGGACCCGTCGGACGGGCTCGTGACGGTCGCCGTTCGGCCCGCCGCGGACGGCACCGCCCGGCTCGTGCCCGCCGGTGCCGTGGCCGACGCCGTGGTCGCGCTCGACGGCGACGAGCTCGTCCTCGCGCGGGGCGCGCCGGGCGCGGCGCCCCCGACGCTGGCGTGCGCGCCGCTCGCCGACCGGCGCCTCGACGGTCGCACCGTGCTCGCCCGTGACGCGGCGGCGCACGCCGCGTTCGCCCGCGCGGTCGACGACTGGCGGCTCCTCACCGCCGCGGCCCTCGTCGGTCTCGCCGACGCCGCGCTTGCCCTCGGCGTCGACTACGCCACGGTGCGTCACCAGTTCGGGGTCCCGATCGGCTCGTTCCAGGCGATCCAGCACCGCCTCGCCGATGTCGCGGCGACCCTCGACGGGGCCACGCTGCTCGTCCGCGACGCCGCCGAGCACGACGACGCGGCGGCGACGTCGATGGCCTTCCTCGCCGCCGCCCGGGCCGCCCGGGCCGTGACCGCGGCGAGCCTGCACGTCCACGGCGGCTACGGCTTCATGGCCGAGTACGACATCCAGCTGCACTTCCGCCGCGCGACGGCGTGGCCGCTCGCGCTCGGCGACCCGGACGAGGAGCGGGCGCGCCTCGCCGACCTCCTCGAGGCCGACGGCTGGACGCGGCCCGAGCCGCCGGCGGTGGGGTTCCGCGGCGAGGTCCGCGCGCTGCTGGCCGACGCGTGCACCCCCGAGGTCCTCGAGCGCGTCGACGCCTCGGGCACCGTCCACGACTGGGCGCTGCACCGCCGCTTCGCCGACGCGGATCTGCTCGGCGCCGGCGTGCCCGCCTCCGCGGGCGGGCGGGGCCTCGACGCCAACGACGTGAGCGCGCTCTGGGAGGAGCTCGAGCGCGTCGGCGCACCGACCGACGGGTGGGGGACGTCGGACCTCGTCGCGCAGACCCTTGCCATCGTCGGCACCGAGCACCAGCGGCGCGAGATCGTCCCGGCGGTGCTGCGCGGCGACGTGCTCATCTGCCTTGGCTACAGCGAGCCGGACGCCGGGTCCGACGTCGCCGCCGCGACCACCCGCGCCGAGCCCGACGGCGACGGGTGGGTGCTGAACGGCCAGAAGATGTTCACGACGCTCGCCGACCAGGCCGCGTACGTGTTCCTGCTGACCCGCACCGACCCGGCCGTGCCGAAGCACCGCGGGCTCACGATGTTCCTCGTGCCCATGGACACGCCGGGAATCGAGATCACGCCGGTGCACACGCTCAGCGGCGAGCGCACGAACATCACCTACTACAGCGACGTGCGCGTCCCCGACCGCTGGCGCGTCGGCGACGTCAACGGCGGATGGGACGTGATGCGCGTCGCCCTCGCCTTCGAGCGGCGGCCGACGATGGTCGGCGAGCTCGACCGCGTGCTCCGCCAGTTCGTCGACTGGGCGTCGGCGCACCCGGCGGTGCTTGCCCGCTCCGCGGTGCGGGCCCGTCTCGCCGACGCCTGGACCGATCTCGCGGTCGGGCAACGGCTGAGCCAGCGGATGGCGGCCGAGACCTCGGCCGGGGAGCTCCCCATCGTCCACGGGTCGATCGCCAAGCTGTTCTCGTCGGAGGCGCTCGTGCGCGCGTCCGCCGGCCTGCTCGACGCGCTCGGCGCCGACGGCGTCCTCTCCCACGGCGCCCCGTCCGCGCCGGCGGCGGGCTGGGTCGAGTGGATGCACCGGCACGCCCAGGTCACGACCATCCGCGCCGGCACGAGCGAGATCCAGCGCACGATCATCGCCGAGCAGGGGCTGGGGCTGCCCCGGTCAGGCCGCTGACCGGCACGGCCCGCGCCGCGTCAGTCGGCCGACAGCTCGGCGCGGAGCCGGTAGAAGAGGAGTGGGCCGGGTGTGCGGGTGATCGAGTAGCTGACGTAGCGGACCAGCCCGGCGGCGACCTCCACGTCGAGCTTGCACCGGTACCGAAAGTCGACCGCGTTGACCCCGCCCTGACCGTCCGAGCGGTAGATCGTCATCCAAGCGTGCACGGTGTGGGTGCCCGCGCCGACGCTGAACGTCTCCGGCTGCGCTTCGACCGGCCGCTCGGCGGCGCCGGCTCGTCGTCGATCGCGTACACCGCCTGATACGTGCCGCGGGGGAGCTCGTCGCGCCACCACCGGGCGGTGAACTCGATCTCCCCGGTCCGCTCGTCGTCCATCGTCGACTTCTCCCGACGCGCCAGCGGGCTACGCGCGAGCGAGCCGCTCGGCGCCTGCGTCCGTGACGAGCAGCGGATCGCCCCACCGCGTGCCGTCGGACGCCGCGTCGACGGAGACGACCATGCCGGCCTCGAGCAGGTCGTCGTCGCGGAGCGCCTCGTGGCCCAGCCCGACGCCCTCGACGGACACCCCGTCGGCGCGCACCGCTCCCACGGGTGTGCCCGGTCGGCAGCGCGCCGCTGCGGCGTCCACGCGCTCCTTCGCCGGACCACCGCCGGGTGAGGTGCGGGCGAGCACCCCGAGCCATCCGTCCCGGATGACGCCGACTCGCGCCGCGACCCGTCCATCCTCGACGTCGACGACGGACGGGAAGGCGGGGGTCGTCACGCCGCGCGCCGCGCGCCGCTCCTCCGCACGCGCCGCGCGCTCCGTCGCGTCGCCGGCGCCGTCCAGCACGGCCCCGAGCATCTCCTCAGCGACCGCCCCGGCGGCGCGGATGCCCGCCACGTCGGCGTCGCTCTTGGTCCGCCGCACGCGCCGCAGCAACGCCTCGCCGTCGACGAGCTCGGCGTCGGGGAACCCACCGGCGAGGAGCTGCGCGAACAGCGGGGACATGCTGTCCACGCCGACGCGGCGCACCGTCGCCCCCCGGGCGACGGCCGCCGCGCCCGCCACGAGGTTCATCGGGTTCCAGGAGATGGGGTAGAGGCCGGACCGGGGCACATCGTCCGGGACGCCGTCGTCGGTGACGCTCAGCAGCCCGACGGCGCCCGTCTCGGCGACGAGCACGCACCCGGGCGCGAACGGGCGTGTGCCTGCCAGCCACAGGCGGTTCGCGCCGGTTACGTAGCGCGCGTTCGCCTCGCGGCCCAGCAGCACGACGTCGATGCCCGCGTCCGCCATCGCGGCGCGGACCCGGTCCCGGTGCTCAGCGGTCGATGCCATACGCCTCGAACGACAGGTGCGACAGCCGCTCGTACCCGTCCTCGGTCACCGCGACGATGTCCTCGGCGCGGAAGCCGCCGCGCCCGTCCTCCCAGATCACCGGCTCGAGGACGAGCACCATCCCCGGCGCGAGCACGACGGAGCCGTCGAAGTCGTCGCCGAGGTCGGTGCCGACGTAGGGCATCTCGGCGCTGTCGGTGCCCGTGCCGTGCGCCAGGTAGAGGTGGGCGAGCCACGGGCGGCGCCCGTAGACCTCCCCGGCGGCGCGGGTCAGGTCGCGTGCCGTCACGCCCGGCTTCATGACCTCGAGGACCGCATCCACCGTGTCGACCCAGCGCCGGGCGTGCTCCCGGTGGCGGTCGTCGACGTCGGCGCCGACCACCCACGTGTGCCCGTAGTCGGACTGGTAGCCCTCGTAGTGCATGCCCGTGTCGACGAACACCACGTCGCCGGCGGCGAAGCGGCGTTCCGTGGTCACCGTCGGGAAGACGAGGTCGCCGGTCACCGTGTAGGGGCCGGCGGCGATCGAGGGGGGGATCACCTGCCACACCGGGTCCACCGTGTTGCCCGTGGCGCCGAGCTCGAGGATCCGGCGCAGGAAGTGGCCCG
>DATDGU010000196.1:0-10858 GCA_036521915.1 Acidimicrobiia bacterium
GGCGCTCGAGGCGATCAAGCTCGTGCTGAACCTCGGCGACCCGCTCATCGGCCGCCTGCTCGCCTACGACGCGCTCGAGGAGAGCTTCCGCACCTTCAAGGTGCGGCGCGACCCGAGCTGCCCGGCGTGTGGCGAGGACGCCGCGCCGATCGTGATCGCCGAATACGACGACCTCTGCCTGCCGCACGCCACGCTCGCCGACGGTTCGACCGTCGGCCACTGAATCCCGACTAGCGCTTCTTCGACGGCCGCCGCGTCGAGCGCGCCGCGGGTGCCCCTTCGAGCGTCGACACGAGCTCGAGGAGCGTGCGCACCCCGAAGCCCGTGCCGCCCTTCGTCAGTTCGCCGTCATCGGACCCGGCGCGGGCCGGACCCGCGATGTCCAGGTGGGCCCACGGCACGTCGTCGACGAAGCGCTCGAGGAAGAGCCCGGCAGTGAGCGCGCCGCCGTACGAGCCGGTACTGATGTTGCGCAGGTCCGCGACCTCGGAGTCGAGCAGCTTGCGGTAGTCCTTTGGGAGGGGCAGCGTCCACATCGGCTCGCCCGCCCGGTCGGCCGCGGCCCGCACCTGCTCGACCCAGTTCGGCTGGTTGCCCATCACGCCGGCGACCTTCTCGCCGAGCGCCACGACGCATGCGCCGGTCAGGGTCGCGAGGTCCACGATGGCCGACGCCTTCTCCGACGCGGCGAGGGACAGCGCGTCGGCGAGGATGAGCCGACCCTCGGCGTCCGTGTTCAGCACCTCGACGGTGGTGCCGCTGCGCATCCGCAGCACGTCGCCCGGTCGGATCGCCGAGCCGCTCGGCATGTTCTCCACCATCGGCGCGTACGCGACGACGCGGTGGCGTACCCCGAGCACCTGCAGTGCCGACATCGCGGCGAGCACGGCCGCCGCGCCCGACATGTCGGTCTTCATCGTCTCCATGCCCGACGCCGTCTTCAACGACAGGCCACCCGAGTCGAAGACCACGCCTTTGCCGACGAGGGCGAGCGTGCCGGTCGTCGCCGCACCCCGGGGCTGGTACACGACCTTGACGAACCGGGGGCCGCGCACCGAGCCCTGGCCGACGCCGAGCACCCCGCCCATCCGCTGCGCCCGGAGCTGGGGCTCCGACAGGACGGTCACGGTCACGCCGCGCCCCGTGAGGAGCTTGCGGGCCGCGGCCGCGAACTCCGCCGGCGACTTCGCGCCTGACGGCTCGTTCACCATGTCGCGGGCCCAGGCCACGGCGTCCGCGACGGCGACGCCACGGTCGAGCCCGGCGCGCGTCGCGGCACCTGCGCCGCCCAGGACGGTGACCCGGGTGAGCTTCGACGCCTCGCCGTCCGACTTGTAGGTGAGGAAGCGGTAGGAGCCGAGCGAGAAGCCCTCGGCGAGGGCCTGGGCGGCCGCGCCGGGATCCAGGTCGGGCGCGGCCTCGAGCAGCGTCGTCGCGACGCCGCGCGCACGCGAGGCCGCGCGCGCCACGGCGGCGGCGGCGCGGCGCAGCCGCTCGGTCGTCACGCGGCCGCGCTCGCCGACCCCGACGAGCACGGCGACCTTCGGGCCGGCGCCCGCGCCCACGGGGACGGCGAGCGTCTCGTCGGGCTTCCCGGTGAAGCCGGCCTCGGCGATGAAGGCTGCGAGCCCGTCGCCGAGCGCGGCCTGCACCAAATCCACACCTGGCCCGGGCCGTGCGCCCGCGAACATCGGCACGGCGAGCACGTCGGCCCGCACGCGCTCGAGCGGCTGGGTGCTGAGCGCGAAGGCGATCGCCACGCTGACCCTCCTCGTCGACGTCACCCGACGCTATAGCCGCGGACCGCCGACCCCGGTTCGAATGGGACTGCACGGTCCCTTACGCTGGAAGGGATGGTCGCGGCGACGACTCCGCGCGCACGACGCCCGCCGATCGGAGCCCGCCTGCGGCACCGACCGGCGTCGCGGCGCGTCGTCCCCGCGGCGACCCCACGCCCGGGTTTCGCGCCCGACGCCGCACGCACGTTCTGATGCAGACCGTCCTGACCGGGTGGGGTCGCACGGCACCGAGCGCGGCGGACCTCGTCACCCCCGCGGGGACGGCCGCGGTCGACCGCCTCGTGACGCAGGCGGGTCGGCGAGGGATCATCGCCCGCGGGCTCGCCCGCAGCTACGGCGACGCGGCCCAGAACGCGGGCGGGACCGTGCTCGACGCGACGAGCCTCGACGGGATCGGCACCGTCGACCGCACCACTCACACCGTCAGCGTCGAGGCCGGCGTGAGCCTCGACGCGCTGATGCGCCGGCTCGTCCCGCAGGGCTACTTCGTGCCCGTGACCCCGGGCACGCGCTACGTCACCGTCGGCGGCGCCCTCGCCGCGGACATCCACGGCAAGAACCATCACCTCGAGGGCAGCTTCGCCAACCACCTCGAGTCCTTCACGTTGCGCGCACCGAAGGAGACCGTGGTCGCGGAGCCGGGCACCGAGACCGACGTCTTCTGGACGACCGCCGGCGCGCTGGGACTGACCGGCGTGGTGACCGACGTGACGATCCGGATGCTGCCGATCGAGAGCTCGCTCATGCTCATCGACACCGAGCGCGTGCCGAACCTCGACGTGCTCATGGAGCGGATGGTCGAGGGCGACGCCCGGTACCGCTACTCCGTCGCCTGGATCGACTGCCTCCGGTCGGGTCGGTCGCTCGGCCGGTCGGTGTTGACCCGCGGGGACCACGCGCCGCTCGAGGCGCTGCCGCCGCGCCGTCGGAGCGACCCGCTGCGGTTCGCGCCGCCGACCGGCCTCGCCGCGCCGCCCTGGGCCCCGACGGGCCTGATGAACCGCGTGACCGTCCGGGCGTTCAACGAGTTCTGGTTCCGGCGGGCGCCGCGTCGCCGCCTCGAGCACCTCGAGACGATCACCTCGTTCTTCCATCCGCTCGACGCCGTCCAGGGATGGAACCGGCTGTACGGGCGGCGCGGCTTCGTGCAGTACCAGTTCGTGGTGCCCGAGGACGCCGCGCCGACGGTGCGCCGAAGCCTTGAGCGGCTCAGCGCGGCTCGCTGCGCGTCGTTCCTCGCGGTGTTGAAGCGTTTCGGGCCCGGGAACCCTGGACCGTTGTCGTTCCCCGCGCCGGGGTGGACGCTCGCGCTCGACATCCCGGCCTATGTGCGGGGGCTGGGCGACCTGCTCGACGAGCTCGACCGCCTCGTCGTCGAGGCCGGCGGGCGCGTGTACCTCGCGAAGGACTCCCGGCTGTCGCCGGAGCTGATCCCGGCGATGTACCCCGACCTCGACCGGCTGCGCGAGCTGCGGGCCCGGCTCGACCCGTCGGGGGTCCTGCAGTCCGACCTCGCTCGTCGCCTCCAGCTGCTCTGACCCGTGCGCGACGGGCTTGGCGCCGTGCAATCGGTGCTCGTGTTCGGCGGGACGTCCGACATCGCCGAAGCGACGCTGCGCCGTCTCGTGGCGCACCGCACCCGCCGCGTCGTGCTCGCCGGGCGCGACGTCGACCGCCTGGGTGAGATCGCAGAGGATCTGCGGGCCCGCGGCGCGACCCTCGTCGAGTGCGTGCCCTTCGACGCCGTCGACACCTCCACCCACGAGGCCCTCGTCGACGACGTCTTCGAGCGGGTCGGCGACATCGACCTGGTCCTCGTCGCCTTCGGCGTCCTGGGTGAGCAGGCCGACGCCGAGCAGCACGCCGCGGCGGCGGTCGACGTGGCCCGCGTCAACTACCTCGGGGCGGTGTCCGTGCTCACGCCGACGGCCGAGCAGCTCCGCTCCCAGGGCCACGGCACCCTCGTGGTGCTCTCGTCGGTCGCCGGCGAGCGGGCCCGCGAGAGCAACTACGTGTACGGCTCGACGAAGGCCGGCCTCGACGCGTTCGCGCAGGGCCTGAGCGATCGCCTCGTCGGCACCGGCGCGAGCGTGATGATCGTCCGGCCGGGGTTCGTGCACACCAAGATGACCGCCGGGCTGAAGCCGGCGCCCCTCGCGGCGACGCCCGACGCCGTCGCCGACGCGATCCTCGACGGGCTCGCCGCCGGTCGCACCATCGTGTGGGTCCCGCGCACCCTGCGGCCAGTGATGTCGGTGCTGCGGCACCTGCCGCGCCCGGTGTTCCGTCGGCTCGCGCTCTGACGAGGGCCCGGCGTCGCGCCGTCACGCGCTGGCACCACGCGACTGCACCAATCGAGCGCAGCGGCGCGCTGAGCCCCCGGTACCCTGATCAGTCGTGACGGATCTCCTCACGACCGTGCGTGACCGGGTCGTCGTCTTCGACGGCGCGTTCGGGACGTGGGTGCAGGGCCAGGGTCTCAGCGCCGACGACTTCGGCGGTCCCGAGCTCGAGGGCTGCAACGAGCAGCTCGTGCTGTCCCGACCGGACCTGATCCGCCAGATGCACGACGAGTACTTCTCGGTCGGGGTCGACGCGGTCGAGACCGCGACCTTCGGGGCGTTCTCGGTCGTGCTCGCCGAGTACGGGATCGCGGAGCGGACCCACGAGCTGAACGCGCACGCCGCGCGGCTGGCGCGGGAGGTCGCGGCCGACCACGCCACCGCCGACCGGCCGCGCTTCGTGATCGGCTCGATCGGGCCGGGGACGAAGCTGCCGTCGCTCGGCCACATCGGCTTCGCGGAGCTCCGGGACGCGTACGTGCCCCAGATCGAGGGGCTGCTCGACGGTGGCGTCGACGCGCTGCTCATCGAGACCGTGCAGGACATGCTCCAGGGCAAGGCGGCGCTGGTCGCGGCGCGCCAGTCGATGGCTCGGAGGGGCCTCGAGGTCCCGGTCCTCATCCAGGTGACGATCGAGACGACGGGCCGGATGCTGCTCGGGTCGGAGATCGGTGCGGCGCTCAGCACCTTCGAGGCGCTGCGACCCGCGGGGATCGGGCTGAACTGCGCGACAGGGCCGGCCGAGATGGTGGAGCACGTCCGCTACCTCGGGCAGCACGCCCGGCCGTTCGTGTCGTGCCTACCGAACGCCGGGCTCCCCTCGGTCGTCGAGGGCCGCACCCATTACGACCTCACCCCGGAGCAGCTCGCCGACGCGCACGAGCGCTTCGTGACGGAGTTCGGGGTCAACATCGTCGGTGGCTGCTGCGGGACAACCCCCGAGCACCTCCGGGCCGTCGTCGAGCGGATTGGCGAGCGCGCCCCGACGCGACGCGACCCCGAGGTCGAGCCGGGCTGCGCCTCGATGTACGCGCCGGTGACGTTCCATCAAGACACCTCCTTCCTCGTCGTCGGCGAGCGGACGAACGCCAACGGTTCCCGCAAGTTCCGCGACGCGATGCTCGAGCAGGACTGGGACCTGTGCGTCCAGATGGCGCGCGAGCAGGTGAAGGAGGGCGCGCACATCCTCGACGTCTGCGTCGACTATGTCGGCCGGGACGGGGCGGTCGACATGGCGGCCGTCGCGAGCCGCTTCGCCACGCAGGCGCCGATCCCCCTCGTGTTCGATTCGACCGAGCCCGCGGTCCTGGAGGCCGGGCTCCAGCACGCCGGCGGCAAGTGCATCCTCAACTCCGCGAACCTCGAGGACGGCGAGGGGCCGGGGTCGCGCCTCGACCGGGTCTTCACCCTCGCCCGCGACTACGGCGCGGCGGTCATCTGCCTCGCCATCGACGAGGAGGGCCAGGCGCGCACCACGGACTGGAAGGTCCGGGTGTGCCGACGGATCTACGACCTGGCGGTCCAGGAGTACGGGCTCGACCCGACCGACCTCATCTTCGACTGCCTGACCTTCCCGCTCGGCTCCGGGCAGGCCGACCTGCGACGGGACGGCATCGAGACGATCGATGCCATCCGGCGCGTGAAGGCGGAGCTGCCGGGCGTGTCGACGATCCTCGGCGTCTCGAACGTCAGCTTCGGGCTGAAGCCGGCGCTGCGCCACGCGCTGAACAGCGTCTTCCTCCACGAGTGCGTGACCGCCGGCCTCGACGCCGCCATCGTCCACGCGGCGCGGATCGTCCCGATGCATCGCATCGACGAGCAGGTGCGCGAGCTCGCCCTCGACCTCGTGTACGACCGCTCGCGCGAGGGCTACGACCCGCTCACCGAGCTCATGGCCGCGTTCGAGGACGTCGACGCCGAGGCCGTCGAACGCGAGGACCGGTCGGGCTGGCCCGTGTCGGAGCGGCTCAAGCATCGGATCATCGACGGCGAACGCGACGGGCTCGAGGCCGACCTCGACGAGCAGCTCACCGACATGAGCGCGCTCGAAGTGGTGAACGACGTCCTCCTCGACGGCATGAAGGTCGTCGGTGAGCTCTTCGCGTCGGGTGAGATGCAGCTTCCGTTCGTGCTGCAGAGCGCCGAGACGATGAAGACCGCGGTCGCCTACCTCGAGCCCCACATGGAGCGCAACGACATCGGAGGCAAGGGCACGCTCGTCATCGGGACGGTGAAGGGCGACGTCCACGACATCGGCAAGAACCTCGTCGACATCATCCTCACCAACAACGGCTACGAGGTGCACAACATCGGGATCAAGGCCCCGCTGCAGGCCTTCGTCGACAAGGCGAAGGACGTCGAGGCGGACGCCGTCGGCATGAGCGGGCTCCTCGTCAAGAGCACGCTCATCATGCGCGAGAACCTCGAGGAGCTGAACACGCTCGGCCTGTCGGAGCTCCCGGTGCTCCTCGGTGGCGCGGCGCTCACCCGCACCTACGTCGAGCGCGACCTCCGCGGCGTCTACAACGGCCGGCTCTTCTATGGCAAGGACGCCTTCGAGGGGCTGCGCACCATGAACGAGCTCATGGATGGCAAGCGCGCCGGGACGCTCGCCCCCGAGTTCGGCCGGGCGCCGGGCGGCCGCGACCTGCCGGCGCGGGCCCACGTCGAGGAGGACGCCGAGCCGGAGACCCGGTCCGACGTCGCGACCGATGTCGACGTCTACGCGCCACCGTTCCTCGGCGGCCGGGTCGCGAAGGGGCTGGCGCTCGACGAGATCGCCACGTACCTGAACGAGACGGCGCTGTTCCGCAACCAGTGGCAGTACCGGCCCGAGAAGCACGACGGTCGGCCCGAGTCGGACCCGGACTTCAAGACCCGACTGCGGCCGATCCTGCGCGAGCAGCTCGCCGCGGCCCAGGCCGAGGGCTGGCTTATCCCGAGCGTGGCGTGGGGGTACTTCCCGGTGAACTCGGAGGGCAACGACCTCGTCGTCTGGGCCGACGAGGACCGACGGTCCGAGCGGCTGCGGTTCGCGTTCCCCCGTCAGCGCAAGGACCGCCATCTCTGCATCGCGGACTTCTTCCGGTCGACGGAGTCGGGCGACGCCGACTACGCCGCGTTCCACGTCGTGACGATGGGCCCCGACGCCTCGATACGCGAGCGTGAGCTCTTCGCCGCCGACCACTACCAGCACTACCTGCTGGTCCACGGCCTCGCGGTCGAGATGACGGAGGCGCTCGCCGAGTACTGGCACCGGCGCATCCGCGAGGAATGGGGCTTCGCCGACCAGGACGGCCCGACCCTGCAGGGCCTGTTCCGTCAGCAGTACCGCGGCTCGCGTTACTCGTGGGGCTACCCCGCGTGCCCCGACCTCGAGGACCAGGTGAAGCTGCGCGAGCTCTTGGACCTGGAGCGCATCGGCGTGCACCTGACCGAGGAGTTCCAGCTCGAGCCGGAGCAGAGCACGTCGGCGATCGTCGTCCCGCACCCGGAGGCGAAGTACTTCGTCGCGTGAGCGCCCCGGAGGACGTCGGGACCTCGGTGGTACCCTCATCCGTCACCCGCTCGTGACCGTCGCCGGTCAGCACGTTTGGACACCGTCAGGTGAAGGGCCTCATCCTCGCTGGAGGCGCCGGGACGCGCCTGCGGCCGATCACCCACACGAGCGCGAAGCAGCTCGTGCCGGTGGCCAACAAGCCCATCATCTTCTACGGCCTCGAGGACATGGCGTCAGCGGGGATCCGCGACATCGGGATCGTCGTCGGCGACACCCGTGACGAGATCCAAGCAGCGATCGGCGACGGGTCGCGCTGGGGGGTGCGCGTCACCTACCTTCCCCAGGAGGCCCCGCTCGGCCTCGCGCACTGCGTGCTCATCGCCCGCGACTACCTCGGCGACGACGAGTTCGTCATGTACCTCGGGGACAATCTCCTCCAAGAGGACCTCGGCGAGTTCGTGGAGGGTTTCGCGGCGGCCCGGCGCGACCACCCCGACCGGCCGCCGAGCGCCCAGATCCTCCTGGCCCACGTCGACGATCCCCGCCAGTTCGGCGTCGCCGAGGTCACGCCCGACGGCGGCGTCGTGCGCCTGGTCGAGAAGCCCCAGAATCCGCCCTCGGATCTCGCACTCGTCGGCATCTACCTCTTCGACGCCCGGATCCACGAGGCGGTGCGCGCCATCGAGCCCTCGGGACGGGGCGAGCTCGAGATCACCGACGCGATCCAGTGGCTCCTCGCCAACGGTCACCCGGTGCGCCACCACGTCCTGCGCGGCTGGTGGCTCGACACGGGCAAGAAAGACCCGCTGCTCGAGAGCAACCGGCGGATCCTCGAGGTGATCGACGCCCGCACCGACGGCAAGGTCGACGAGCTCTCGACGATCGAGGGCCGCGTCATCGTGGAAGCCGGCGCGGAGATCGTCGGCTCGCGGGTGCGCGGACCGGCGATCATCGGCGAGGACACGAAGGTGATCAACAGCTACGTCGGGCCCTTCACCTCGATCGCCGGCGGCTGCGAGATCCGCGACGCGGAGCTGGACCACTCCGTCGTCCTCGACAGCAGCCGGATCATCGGGATCGCCGGCATCACCGACTCGCTCATCGGGCGAGAGGTCGAGGTCACCCGCTCGGGCCAGCGACCACGGGCGCTGCGACTCATGCTCGGTGACCACTCGGCCGTGGACCTGGAGTAGACAGAGCCGATGCCGGTCACCGTCTCGGAATCGGATGTCATCGCGGGCGTCTACGTCGTGGAGCCGATGCTGCATGGCGACGCGCGCGGCGTGTTCGTCGAGACCTACCGACGGGAGTGGTTTCCGGGCGGGCGCGAGATGATCCAGGGCAACCGCGCCGACCGGGAGCAGGGCAGCGTGGTCGGGCTCCACTACCACCTGCACCAGGCCGACTACTGGTACGTGCCCTACGGGACCGCCCGGGTCGTACTCCACGACCTGCGTGACGGATCCGACACCGACGGCGCGACGCTCACGCTCGATCTCGGGAAGCGGCCGGACGGGTCGCATGACCACCGCGGCGTCTTCATCCCACCGGGCGTCGCGCACGGCTTCGCCGCGCTGAGCGACATGACGATCACCTACCTCGTCGACGGCTACTTCAACCCGAAGGACGAGCTCGGCGTCGCCTGGGACGACCCGGAGATCGCCGCCGACTGGGGCGTCTCGAGCCCGACGCTCTCGGCGCGCGACGAGGCCAACCCTCGACGGGTCGACCTGCCCGACCACCTCCGGCCCCGCGCGGGCCTGCGAACGTAGCGTGGACACGTGCGACTCTTCGTGACCGGCGGTGCGGGCTTCATCGGCTCCAACTACGTGCACCATGTCCTGGCCTCGACCGACAACCGGGTGACGGTGTTCGACGCGCTCACCTACGCCGGCAACCTCGACAACCTCCGTGACCTTGAGGGCAACGCCCGCTACACCTTCACGAAGGGCGACATCTGCGACCGGGACGCCGTCGCCGCCGCGATGGACGGCCACGACGTCGTCGTGCACTTCGCGGCCGAGAGCCACGTCGACCGATCGATCGTGAACCCCGACGCGTTCGTGCGCACGAACTGCGGCGGCACGAACGTGCTCTGCGACGTGGCACGTCACGTCGGCGTGGAGCGCTTCGTCCACATCTCCACGGACGAGGTCTACGGCTCGGTCGAGACCGGCTCGTCGTCGGAATCGGACCGCCTGGACCCCCGCTCCCCGTACTCCGCCTCGAAGGCGGGCTCGGACCTCATCGCGCTCTCCTATCGCGCGACCTACGGGCTGCCCGTCGTCGTCACGCGCTCGTCGAACAACTTCGGCCCCTACCAGTTCCCCGAGAAGGTCATCCCGCTCTTCGTCACGAACCTCCTCGAGGGCAAGCGGGTGCCGCTGTACGGCGACGGCCTGAACGTCCGCGACTGGTGCTACGTCACGGACAACTGCGAGGGAATCGAGACGGTCCGCACACGCGGCGAGACCGGGGAGGTCTACAACATCGGGGGCGGCAACGAGATCCCCAATCGGGAGCTGACCGACACCATCCTCGGGCTGCTCGACCTCGACGACTCGATGGTCGAGTACGTCACCGACCGCCTCGGGCACGACCGTCGCTACTCGCTCGAGACGACGAAGCTGCGGGCACTCGGCTGGGCCCCGCGCCACGAGTTCCGCGCCGCGCTCGAGGAGACCATCGCCTGGTACCGCGACCACCGGTGGTGGTGGACGGCGTTGCAGCAGCGAGGCTGACCGCCAGCCGGCCATGCGAATCCTGATCACCGGCGCCGGCGGACAAGTCGGCCACGCCCTCGCCGCCGCCTGCGCGGCCGACGACACGACCCTCGCGGACCACGAGCGCCTCGACGTCAGCGACCGGGGCGCCGTGCTCGACGCCGTCACCTCCGTCCGGCCCGACGCCGTGCTCCACGCCGCGGCGTGGACCGCGGTCGACGCCTGCGAAGGAGACCCCGACCGGGCGTTCGCGGTCAACGCGCTCGGCACGCGCCACGTCACCGAGGCCGCTCGCCGCGTCGGAGCCCACCTCGCGTACTTCTCGACCGACTACGTGTTCGACGGGACGAAGGACAGCCCCTACGTGGAGTGGGACACGCCCAACCCTCAGAGCGTGTACGGGCGGTCGAAGCTCGCGGGTGAGCTCGAGGCGCGCGACCTCCCCGGTGCGACGATCCTGCGGCTGTCGTGGGTGTGCGGTGAGCACGGCGCCAA
>DATDGU010000197.1:0-2287 GCA_036521915.1 Acidimicrobiia bacterium
TGCGACGCCTCGCCAGCGTCGCCGACGCCCGCGGTCGGCTCCTCGAGCAGTGGGAGGGGGTGAACGCGCTCCAGGGGGCGCAGCGCCGGTTGCGGCGTGCCCAACGAGGCTGGGCGAGAACCAAACCCGCCTCGTCGGGTCGCCGCCGCGCCACCGCGCGCCTGACACGCCTGCACGCCACCGTCGCGTACCGGCGCGAGCATCAGCTCCACGAACTGACCAGCGGGCTGGTCGCCCGCTATCAGACCCTCGTGATCGAGGACCTCCACGTCGCCGGGATGCTGCGGAATCATCGCCTCGCCGGCCGGGTCGGCGATCAGGGTTTCGGGGAGCTGCGCCGCCAGCTCACCTACAAGGCCGACTGGTACGCCAACCAACTCGTCGTCGCCGACCGCTTCTACGGGTCCTCCAAGACCTGCTCGGCCTGCGGGCACTACCACCACGACCTCGGATCGGCCCCGACGTTCGTCTGCCCGGCCTGCGAGACCGTCTTGGACCGCGACCACAACGCCGCGACCAACCTCGCCCGCCTCGCGCTGGCCGACCCCCAGCCGATCCGAACCCACGCCGTCGAGTAGCCGGACTGGCAAAACGCCGGTGGAGCTCCCGGCACCGCGCCCACCCCAGGCGGCGGGCCCGACCGAGAGCCACGAAACCGGAACCAGTGCCCGCAGCCCAACCCGGGGCCGCCCCCACTGGAAGGCCGAGAAGGCCCACGCCCCTAATGGGGCGCGCTCTCAGCCCGTAAGGGCGAAGACCTCGACCGGATCGTCGAAGCCCGCGAGGGTCCGCCGTCCCAGCTCCGCGACGCGCGTCGACGCCAGCTGGCGAGCGGTATCGGCGTCGCAGAGCGCCTGACCAGGCTCGGCGAGCCGCTCGAGGCGCGCCGCGCGGTTCACGACCGGGCCGAACAGGTCCCCGTCCCGGGCGAGGAGCGTCCCGGCCGCGACGCCGATGCGCATCGTGGGCAGCTCGTCCGCTCCGAGCAGCTGGCGTGCGACACCGGCGGCGGCGTCCGCGGTCCCGGCGACGAACATCGCCTCGTCACCGATCACCTTCACCAGACGCGCCCCCGGCCGGGCGACGGCGTCGAGCACGCGCTGCTCGAACGTGTCGATGAGCGTGCCGAGCTCGTGGGTCGTCAGCTGCTGGTTCAGCGCCGTGTAGCCGACGAGATCGGCGAAGCCGACCACGGCCTCGGTTGTGCTCATGAGGGTGGGGCTGGCGCCCCAGAGCGAGTAGCGGCGTGCCGCCTCGACGAGGTGGCGGCGGTGGACCGCCTCGAAGGTCGGGTAGATGCGGGGCACGAGGTCCGAGGCGAGCTCGACGAAGCGAGTCGCGAGGTCGGCGTCGGTCGTGCCCGCCTGACGCATCGGGGCCTCCACGTCGGTCCGCACCATCTGGATGGAGGAGTCGGCGGAGCGCGACAGGGCGGCCCCCGTCACCCGGGCCTGCGACACGGCCGAGTCCTCGCCGACGCCGGCCCGCAGCGCGTCGTGGAACGCGAGGACCTCGACGTCGGCGTCGGTGCAGACCGGGGCGTCGTCGGCCGGCACGACGAAGCCGAGCGCGCGCCAGAGGCGGATGGCGAACGCCAGGTCCACCCCCGCGTCGCGGGCCGCGTCGGCGAGCGTGAGGCGCGGCGCCCGGTCGAGCAGGACCCGTTCGGCGGCGAGCGCGTGCAGGCGCGAGCCGCGAATCGCGGTCCGGATCTCCTCGAGCGTGGCCCCGTGGTGCCGGGCGAGCCGCAGCAGGCTGAGCCGGTCCGCGGCGCCCGGCGCGTCGGGGTCGTAGAGCCCGAGCGCCTCGAGCTCGGCGTCGTCCATCACGCACCCGGCGCCGCGAGCAGCGCCTCGCCGGCGGGCTCGGCGCTCGTCCAGGACGGATCGAGGCCCGGGGCGCGGACGTGCCCGCCCGGCGGGGCCTCCCAGAGCAGCGCCGGCCGGTGGCCGTGCCACCGCACCGCGTACGAGAGGCGGCCGGCCCGGATCGGCGCACCGCGCACGTCGACGGCCTGGCCGCGCCACCCCGACGGCAGCTCGGGCAGGACCGTCACGGCCCCGACGGTCGACTCGTCGGCGAGGAACGCCCGCGTCGCGAGCAGCAGCGGCGCACCACCCTCGGCGCGCGCCGCCACCACGTCCGCCCAGCGTCCGGCGCGCCGACGCCCGGCGGCGCGGCGGCCGCGCCACCCCAGGCGCCGCCATGCCGCCGTCGCCTCCTCGTCGAAGCCCCAATCCTCGAGGGCGGCCGCCACCGACGGCTCGACGGACGCGCGCGCGGCGGC
>DATDGU010000198.1:0-1777 GCA_036521915.1 Acidimicrobiia bacterium
GAGGTCGATATCGATGTGCCCCGCGACCGAGAGGGGTCCTTTGAGCCCAAGATCGTCCGGAAGCGTCAGCGGCGCCTCGCCGGCGTCGACGAGCTCGTCATCTCGTTGTCGGCGAAGAGCCTGACGACCGGGGAGATCTCAGCCCATCTCGCGGATACCTACGGCGCCGAGGTCTCCAAGGACACCATCAGCCGGATCACCGAGCGGGTCCTCGAGGAGCTCACCGACTGGCAGGAGCATCGGCGCGCCGAGCAGCCCGACGCCGCCGGGCGAGTACTACATCACGGACGTGATCCGGAGCTCGGGGGCGTACGGCCCGTTCATCCTCGCCTTGAACGGCCACTCCGACACGTGCACCGACTTCGAGGGCGGTGACGCGCCTGGCGATCCACGGGACCAACGCGCCGTCGACGATCGGCGCGGCGGCGTCCACATCGCCAACAACCTCGACACCTACCTGGCCTCGATCATCAAGCCGGGCACGCTCGTCGAGATCGGGTAGCTCGCCGCGGCCTCCGGTCGGCGCCGATAGTGTCCGGGCGCCGAGGGAGGGATCGCATGCTCAGCCCGATGAACCGCGTCCCCATCGACCGGGACGCCGCCGAGAGCCTCAGCACGCAATGGTGGGTGCTGCTCTTCTCCGGCGCGCTCGCCGTCGTCGTCGGCGTCGTCATCCTCTCGATCCAATGGACGGTCGGCGACCTCGCCACGGTCGCCGCGATCTTCCTCATCGTGAACGGCGGCCTGCGCATGCTCACGCCGGCGATGGACAACACCGGTCGAGGCTGGACGCTCGCCGTCGGCGGCGTGGAGGTGCTCGTCGGCGTCGCGTTCGTCGCCTGGCCCTCGGTGAGCCTGCTCACCCTGGCGATCTTCATCGGACACCCGGTTCACCAGCACGCTGATCCAGGCCCACGCCAGGACCGGCCTGGGTGCTGGTCCACGGCGTGTTCGACCTCGCCGGAGGGATCGCGAGCCGTCACGACGTCAAGTTCTGGTGGCTCTACGTCATCACCAGCGTGATCGAGGTGGCCCTCGGCATCGTGCTGCTCGACCGACCTGACCTGTCGCTCGCGATCGCGATCGCGGTTGCCGGGGTCTGGGCGATCCTCATCGGCATGCTCGAGATCCTTATCGCGTTCGAGATCAAGCACCTGCCCGACACGCTCGACAAGCTCGGCACGCCGCCCCACTGACCGGCGCGGGCTCACCCGGCGCCGCCGCCGCACCGACACCACGCGGGAGGACGATGGATCTCGGCATCGCAGCCGCCGTCTTCCCGCTGATCTTCCTCGCCGAGCTGCCGGACAAGACGATGTTCGCGTCGCTCGTGCTCGCCTCGCGCGGCCGGCCGCGCGCCGTCTGGGTCGGTGCCGCCGCGGCCTTCCTCGTCCACGTGGTGATCGCGACGACCGTCGGCGCGGCGCTGTTCGCCGTCCTGCCGCCCCGCGCCGTCGACGCCGTCGTCGCCGCGCTCTTCCTGGCCGGTGCGGTGTACGCGTTCGTCGAGACGCGCCGCGACGAGTCGGCACTCATCGACCGGGAGGTCGCGACGCGGCGGCGGATCGTCGTCACCGCGTTCGTCGTGATCTTCCTCGCGGAGTGGGGCGACCTGACGCAGATCCTGACCGCCAACCTGGCGGCCCACTACCACTCGGCGGTGAGCGTCGGGGTCGGCGCGCTGCTGGCCCTCTGGCTGGTGGCGGCGCTGGCCGTCGCGAGCGGTCAGACCCTCCTGCGCATCTTCCCTGCCGTCGTCGTGCGCCGCGTCACCGCC
>DATDGU010000199.1:0-2202 GCA_036521915.1 Acidimicrobiia bacterium
CGTGAGCTTCTGGAGCCTCTTGGCGGCCGACATCGGCGTCTCGCTCGTCGCGTCCATCGTCCCGATCCCAGGGGGTGGCACCGCGGTGTCGGCGATCGGCCTCACGGCCCTCCTGATCACCTTCGGCGTCCCGCACGGCGCAGCCGTGGCCGCCGTCCTGAGCCATGAGCTCGCCGTGACCTACATCCCAGCGATTCCCGGATTCTTCGCCACGAACGACCTCGTCCAGCGCGGCCTGCTCTGACCTCGCACCCGAGCGAAGGCGCGCGCGGCCGCGGTGTCGCGACCGCGTGACTCGCGTCCCCGATCGGGGTTAGGGCGAGGTGTCCTTCACCGCGTCCCGGATGTACTCGCGCATCGCCGCGTCCTGGGCGGCACGGGCCTGCGCCGCGTGCTCGTGCATCTTCCCGCCACGGGCGATCAGGTACACGAGGACGCCGAAGTACGGGAGGATGATCACGAACAGCACCCAGAAGGCCTTCAACCACCCGCTCAGCTCGGGGCTCCGGAAGATGTCCGTGAAGACGACGATGAGCAGGTACAGCCAGATGAAGAACAGGAAGAAGTACAGGATCTCCAGGAAGACCTGCCCTGTACCAAAGGTCGCCGCCAGCATGGACTACCCCCAATTCCGTTCGCGAGTCATGGCCTGCAGTGATGATCGTGGTTCGGGGACTGCGGGCGCTCCCACCGTCTGCTTCGCCGTTGACGGGCGTTGTGTGTCCACGGCGAGGTCCGCCCTCTCCGGCCCGCTCGACCGCCGGGCTGACGCTAACACCGGCTTCGAGGAGCGTCGAGTTTCGACCGCGGTGACGAGCAGCGCGGCGCCGGCGGCGCCGCGGCGGTCGGCCGTGGAGCGTGGAGTTCGACCTCAGTGGGCGATGGCCCGAGTTCGCTACCCTGGTACGAGGTGGCTAAATGCCACTGCACAGCACACAGGAGGAACTGGGACGGGACCGCGTGGCTGAGACCGCGGAGCAGACCTCCGCTCCTCCGAAGGCGTCGAAGCACAAAGGGCCCCGCTGGCGGCGGGTCCTCAGCACGACGCTCCTCGTCCTCGGCTGCATCTTCGCGCCGCTCTCGATCCACGCGGTGTGGATACACAACACGCTGCTCAACACCGACCAGTACGTCTCGACCGTCGGCCCGCTCGCCAGCAATCCCCAGGTCCAGAACGCCCTCGCGCTCCGCGCATCGAACACGTTGGTCAGCGGAACGGACCTCCAGCCGCGCCTGCGGCGGGCCCTGCCATCAGGTGCGCAGTTCATCGTCCCCATCATCGCGAGCAACCTGAAAAGTTTCGTCTACAGCGCGGCGCTCAAGGTCGTGCAGTCCCCCAAGTTCGCGCAGCTGTGGGAGAACCTGAACCGGCGCGTCCACACGCGCGTCGTCGCGTTGCTGCGAGGTCAGGGGAAGTTCGTCAACAACAAGGGCCAAGTCACGATCGACATCAGCGGCATCGTCGACAAGGTCAACGGTGCGCTCCAGAAGGTGGGGGTCAACGGCCTGTCGACGGCCGGCCACAACGAAAACATCGTGCTCTTTAGCTCGAGCACGCTGGCCTCAGCCCAGAGCGCGGTGCGCGTGCTGGACGACCTGGCGATCGCGCTGCCGATCCTCACCGCGCTCATTTTCGCCGGAGCGATCGTGGCCTCCACGAACCGGCGGCGAACGATCCTCCGTGGCGCCATCGCGTTGGCGTTCGTGATGCTGGCGTTCTGGGTCATCTGGAACGCGCTGCGCAACCCCTACTCGGGCGCACTGCCGCCCAGCGTGAACCGCCCGGCGGCGAACGCCGTCTACGACCAGCTGATCAGCTTCTTGGTGCTCGCGTTGAAGACCGTTTTCGCCCTGGCCGTCGTCGTCGCGCTCGCGGCCTGGCTCTCCGGTCCGGGTCGGGTCGGGACGCGTGTGCGCACCACCGTCCGCAACCTCGTCGCCAAAACTCCCGGACAGAGCGCCGTGCGGCCCGAAGTGGCCCAGTTCGCACGCCGCTACCGGAACCCCCTGCGCCTCGCGACCGTCGGCGTGGGCTTGCTGATCCTCGTCGCGCTCAGCTATCCGAGCCCCCTCTCCGTACTCGTCATCGCCTTGGTCGTGCTGCTCGTGCTCGGCGTCGTCGAGGTGCTGGCACGGGCCGGGGAGACCCAGCCCGCGGAGAAGCCGACCTGACCACGGGCGGGCGGCGATCCTCAGTGACCG
>DATDGU010000200.1:0-7284 GCA_036521915.1 Acidimicrobiia bacterium
GGCCCGCCGCCGGTGGGCGCTTCGGCGGGGGTCACCGTCGTGTCGAGGAGGGCCGGCAGCGTCGCCGACACGGAGTCCCGGACCGCCGCGAGGTCGTAGCCGCCCTCGAGGAACACGATCGTGCGTCCCGGCCGCGGCGCGAGCGCGACGGCGCGGGCCGCGAGCGCGGCGTAGTCCCCCGACGAGAGGGCGAGGCCCGTGAGCGGATCGGCGCGGTGGGCGTCGAAGCCGCACGACACGACCAGCCAGTCCGGCGCGAACCGGGCGACGACCGGCTCGATGACGTCGTCGAAGGCCCGCAGGTACACGTCGCCGGTTGCCCCGGCGGGCAGTGGCACGTTGCAGGTCGCGCCCTCCCCCGCGCCCGCGCCGGTGTCGGTGAGCCGGCCCGTCCCCGGATAGAGCGGCCATTCGTGGAGCGACACGTACAGGACCCGGGGCTCCTCCCAGAAGATGTCCTGGGTGCCGTTGCCGTGGTGGGCGTCGTAGTCGAGCACGCAGACTCGGGCCCCGCGGTCGACGAGCGCGGCCGCGGTCACCGCGACGTTGTTGAACAGGCAGAACCCCATCGGTCGCACGCCGGTGGCGTGATGACCCGGCGGCCGCACGCCGAGGAACGCGGCGCGGCCCTGCCCGGCGTCGAGCGCGTCCACCGCGGCCAGCCCCGCGCCGGCGGCACGGGTGGCGGCTTCGAGCGAGCCCGGGCCCACCCGGGTGTCCGGGTCGAGCGCGCCCCGCGCCGCCGAGGTCGCGGCCACTGCGTCGAGCAGCGCGGCGGCGTGCACGCGGGTGAGCTCCTCGCGGGTCGCGTCGCGTGGCGGCAGCGGGACGAGCGCGTCGCGGACGCCGCTCGCGACGATGCCGGCCGCGACCGCGTCGAGGCGCGCGATCCGCTCGGGGTGTCCCGGTCCGGGATCGTGCCGCGCGAACGTCGGATCGTCCGCGACCAGGAGCACGCCGCGCAGGGTAACCGGGCGGTCCCGCGCCGTGGCCGGGCGCGGCGAGGCCGGCGAGGGACCGCCAGGTACGCTGCGGGCCCGTGGCTTCGCGCACCGGTGAGCGCACGCTGCGTTTCGCCGGGGGATGGGCCCGGGTCGGACCGTGGCACGACCAGCCCGACGTCGCGCACGTCGTCGTCGCCACCGACCACCGCCTGAGCGTCCTCGCGGTGCGTGACTGCGTGGCGCGAGTTCGCGCCGCCGGCTACCGGGCCGCGGTGACCAGTCCGCTGACCGCGGCGGCCGCGGTGCCGTTCCTGGCCGAGGGCTTCGAGTCGCGAGAGCAGCTGCACGTCCTGGAGCACCCGCTGGCCGACCTCGAGCGCCCCCCCAGCACCGGACTCGAGCTGGGCCGCGGCTGGCGGCGCGACCGGACCGCGGTGGTCGCCCTCGACCGTCGGGCGTTCCCACCCGACTGGCAGCTCGGCAAGTCCGGGCTGCGCGAGGCGCTGCGGGCCACGCCGTCGGTGCGGTTCCGGGTCGCGCACGGGCCCGGAGACCCGGGGATCGCCGCGTTCGCCGTGACCGGCCGGGCCGGTCGCCAGGGCTACCTCCAGCGCCTCGCGGTCGACCCCGACACGCGACGTCGCGGCCTCGGACGCGCGCTCGTCGTCGACGCGCTGCGGTGGGTGCGCCGCACCGGCGGCCGCAGCTGCCTCGTCAACACCCAAACCGACAACCAGGACGCGCTCGCGCTGTACGAGGCGTGCGGGTTCCGACGACTCCGGTCGGGGCTCGGCGTGCTCGGCTGCGCCTGGTGACGCGTCGGGCCGCGCGCGCCGCGGCGGTCGCGGCCCTCGTCGTCGCGCTCAGCCCGAGCTGGGCATCGCTCGCCGAGGCGGCGCCCAGCCCGCCCCCGCCGACGGTGCCGCCCGATGTGCCGAGCCGGTTGGCGCTCGTCTCCCAGGACCCCTGGACGGTGCTCGGCGGGACGCTGCACGCGTGCCTGCAGATCGCCGTGCTGGCGCCGGGCGAGCAGCTGCTCGTCGCCGTGCACCAGAGCATCCCGACCCGCTCGGCGTTCGACACGCAGCAGGTCGGGCCCGAGCTCACCCAGGTCGTGCTGCCGGTCGACGCGCTGCCCGCGTCGAGCGCGGGATGCCGCGCGGTGACGATCCCCCTCGCGACGGCGGCCGGCGCGTTCGGGACGGGCCAGCTCGCCGTGCCGGGCGTGGGCGTGTACCCGCTCGAGGTCGAGCTGCGCGACAGCCAGGAGCAGGGGCTCGCCCGCTTCGTCAGCGACCTCGTCGCGGTCGCCGCCGGTCCCGGCGGGCAGCCCGTCGCGCTGACAAACAAGCTGGGCGTGGCGTGGGTGTGGCCGCTCGCCGCATCGCCGGGACTGAACCCCGACGGCTCGATCAAGGCGACCACCGCCGCCGCACTGGACCCAGCGGGGACCATCGGGCGCCAGGTCGCGACGCTCGCCGCGCACCCGGACGTGCCCGTCACGCTGGCGCCGTCGCCGGAGACGCTCGACAGCTGGAGCACCGTGGCGCGCACCGACCCGGGCGCGGCGCAGGGGGCGGCGTCGCTGCGCGCGGCGGAGCAGGGCGGGCAGGACGAGGTGATCGGCGGCCCGTACGTGCCGATCGACCTGCCGTCGCTGCTGCACGCGGGGCTCGGCACGACGGTGGACGCCGAGGCCGCGCAGGGCCAGACGTCGATCGACCGCTTCTTCGGCGTCCACGTCGACGAGCGGACGACGCTTGCCGTGCCCGCCGACACCGAATCGGTGGATCGGCTCCGGTCGCACGGTGTGGACCAGGTCGTGGTCGCGTCCACGGCGGCCGGCGCGGGGCACAGTCATCTCACGTCCACGGCGCCCTTCTCCCTCGAGCCCTCGGCGAACCTGACCGCCACCGGCCCGCTCGCCGCCTTCGCGGACGACGTCCCGCTCGCGTCGATGCTGACGACGCCGGGCGTGCCCGCGCTGCGGGCCCAGCGTCTCCTGGCCGGGCTCGCGCTCACCGCGCTGGAGGCACCCGGCGTCGCGCGCGCGGACGTGGTTGTGAACCCCGACGGGTTCGACGGCGCGGCGGCGCTCGTCGACGCGGTGCTGGCCGGGCTGGCGAACAACCCGTGGCTCGCGCCGACGACCCTCGCGAACGTCTTCTCGACGGTGCCGCCCGCCGCGGGGGGTGACGTGCGGACGCTCGCCGTGTACAACCCTCCCTCACCGCCGGTGACCGCCCGCGCCTACGACGCCACGCAGATCCGGCTGCTCTCCTTCGGGTCGCTCGTCGGGCCGAACGACGCGCGGCTCCTCCGGGGTGAGCGGTTCCTGCTGTCGTCGGTGTCGTCGAGCTGGGCGGACGCCGGCGGTTCCGCTGCGGCGCGCGCCCAGCTCGGGGCCGTGAACACCACGATCACGGACTTCCTCGCCGGGATCCAGATCCCGGCCCCCGGGACGATCACGCTGACGGCGCGCTCGGGTGCGGTCCCGATCACGTTCCGCAACGACACCGGGGAGCCGATCCGGGTGCTGGTCGCGCTGTCGAGCCACAAGCTCGACTTCCCGTCGGGGTCGACGCAGACCGTGTCGCTGCCGACCCGCAGCACGACGATCCGCTTCGAGGTCCGGTCGCGCACCTCCGGGACGTTCCCGCTGCTGATGAGCGTCCGCTCCGCGGACGGGTCACTGCTCATCGCCGAGGGGCGCTTCAAGGTGCGCTCGACGGTCGTGAGCAGCGTCGGGCTCGCGCTCGCGATCGGCGCCGGCGTGTTCCTCGTCGGCTGGTGGGCGCTCCACATCCTGCGTCGTCGGCGTCGCCGGCGGCCGGCCGCGGCGGTGGCGTGACCCCACGCGGCCGAGGCGGGCGGCGGGCGCACGACACCGGGCGGCTGGTCCGGTCCAGCGTCGTCGTCGGCGTCGGCACGGCCGCGTCGCGGATCACGGGGCTGATGTGGCGCGCCGCGGCCGCGTACGCGATCGGCATCACCGCGCTCTCGGGGACCTACGCGTTCGCGAACGAGACGCCGAACATGCTCTACGAGCTGCTCATCGGCGGCGTGCTCACCGCGACGCTGGTGCCGCAGTTCGTGCGACTCCTCGACCTCGACGACGAGGAGGGGACGAACGCGGTCGTGACCGTGTCGGTGCTCGTCCTGCTCGCGGTCTCGGCGCTCGGCGTGCTGCTCGCCCCGTGGATCGCGACGCTGCTCACGCTGCGGGTCGCGGGGTCACAGCACGCGGCGGAGCAGCAGCTGGCCACCGACCTGGTGCGGCTCTTCATGCCCCAGATCGCCCTGTACGGGTTCACCGCGCTCGCCACCGCGCTGCTGCAGGCCCGTCGACGGTTCGCGGCCGCCGCGTTCGCGCCGATCCTCAACAACGTCGTGCTCATCGCGCTGTTCCTGGCGCTGCCACAGCTCGCCCGGCGGCCCATCACGGTGCAGCACGTCCTCGACAACCCCTGGCTGATCCTCTATCTCGGGCTCGGGACGACGGCCGCGGTCGCCGCGATGGCCTTCGGGCTGGTGCCGGCACTGCGGGGCGCCCGGGTGCACCTCCGTTTCGTCCCGGCGTTCCGGAACAAGGCCGTGGCCACCGTGATGCGCCTGTCCGGCTGGACCGTGGGCTACGTCGTGGCCAACCAGGTCGCCTTGTGGGTCGTGCTCGTGCTCGCCAACGTCCAGCCCGGCGGCCCGGCCGCGTACCTGCTGGCGTACACGCTGTTCCAGCTCCCCCACGGGCTGCTCGCGGTGTCGATCATGACCACGGCGTCGCCCGAGCTCGCGGCCGTCGCCGACGACCTTCCCGCGCTGCGCCACCGATTCGCGCGCGCGCTGCGACTCGTGCTCACGATCGTGATCCCGGCGGCGGCACTGTCGGTGGCGCTCGCCCGCCCGGCGGTCGTCGCGCTCTTACAGCGCGGCGCGTTCTCGGGTGGGGACTCGGCGCTCGTGGCGCACACGGTCGTGGCCTTCGCGATCGGCCTGCCCTTCTTCTCAGCGTACCTGTTCGCGATGCGCGCCTTCTACTCGGTCCACGACACGCGCACGCCGTTCCTGCTCAACTGCCTCGAGAACGCGGTGAACATCGTGCTGGCCCTCGCGCTCATCGGGCCGCTCGGGATCCCGGGGCTCGCGTACTCGTTCTCCGCGGCGTACGCCGTCGCCGCGGTCGTGACCCTCGGCGTCCTCGGCCGCCGGATCGGCGGCATGCAGGGGCGGGGCATCGAGACGACGGTCGTGAAGGTCGGGCTCGTCAGCGCGGCCGCGGGCACCGCGGCGTGGGTCGTGGCCGACGCGATCGGCTGGGCCGGTGACCTCCGGGCCGTGACCGCGACCGTGGCCGGGCTCGCGATCGGGGTCGCGGTGCTCGCCGCAGGCCTGACCCTCCTGCGGGTCGACGAGTGGACCGCGCTCGTCGCCGGCTTCCGACCTGCAGCGCGGCGAGGAGCCGCCGGGGGCCCCGGCGTGCGACGATGAGGGTCGCCGCGGGAGCGAGGAGGCGGCCGTGCCAGTCCGAGTCGTGACCGACAGCGCCTGCGACCTGCCCCAGCCGGTCGTCGCCGAGCTCGGCATCCAGATCGTCCCGCTCACCATCCGCTTCGGCGCGGAGGAGCTGGTCGACCGCGAGGAGCTCTCGAACCGGGTGTTCTGGCAGCGCCTGGTCGACGCGCCCGCCCTCCCCGAGACGGCCGCGCCGTCGGCCGGGGCCTTCGAGGCGTGCTTCCAGGCCCTCGCCGACGACGGCGCCGACGGGATCGTCTGCGTGAACCTGTCCTCGCGGCTCTCCGCGACGATGCAGGCCGCGCAGGTCGCCGCCTCGGCGGTCGCCGACCGCTGCCCGGTGCAGGTCGTCGACTCGCTCACCTGCTCGATGGGGCTCGGCAATCTCTGCCTCGCCGCCGCCCGGCGGGCCAACGACGGCGCGTCGCTCGAGGACGTCGTCGCCGAGGTGACCGACCGGCGGGGCCGCACCCGCCTCTACGGGACGCTCGACACGCTCGAGTACCTGAAGAAGGGCGGCCGGGTCGGCAACGCCCGTGCCCTGCTCGGCTCGATGCTCGCCGTGAAGCCCGTCGTCGAGGTGCGCGACGGCGTCGTCGAGGAGGCCGGCAAGGTCCGCACTCGCTCGAAGGCCCTGCACCTGCTCGCCGACAAGGTCCACGACCAGTCGGTCGAATCCGTCGCCGTCCTGCAGGGCGCCACGACGGACCTCGACATCTTCCTCGACCTCATCGACGACGTCGCGCCCCGCGACAAGATCATCGTCGGCGACGTCGGGCCGGTCATCGGAACCCACGCCGGCCCCGGCGTGCTCGGCGTCACGTTCCAGACCACCGACTGACCGGCGGTGCGGGCGCCGAACGGCCGGGGGCTGGGTAGCGTCGCGAACCGTGTCTGAACCGCCCGCGCCCGGCCGCGTCCTCGACGGCCGGTATCGGCTGGTGAGCCCGGTCGCCCGGGGCGGCATGGCGACGGTCTGGGACGCCGAGGACACGCTGCTCGCGCGCCGCGTCGCGGTGAAGATCCTCCATCCCGAGCTGGCCTTCGACGAGGCCCTCCGGGCCCGCTTCCGCAACGAGGCCGTCGCCGCCGCCCGCCTCGCCGACCCGCACATCGTCGCCACCTACGACACGGGCGACGACGACGGCGTCGGCTACATCGTCATGGAGTTCGTCGACGGGCCGACGCTGCGGCGGGTCCTCGACGTCGAGGGTCGCCTGGCGGTCATCGACACGGTGCGGATCGGCCGCGAGGTCGCCTCGGCGCTCGCCGCCGCCCACCGTGAGGGGATCGTGCACCGGGACGTGAAGCCGGCCAACGTCCTCGTCCCCGCCGAGGGGCCGGCGAAGGTCACCGACTTCGGGATCGCGAAGGCCGGGACCGGTGCCGAGCTCACCCGCACCGGCACGGTCGTCGGCACCGCCCGCTACCTCGCGCCCGAGCAGCTGCGCGGTGAGCCGGTCGACCCGCGGACCGACCTCTACGCGCTCGGGCTCGTCCTCTACGAGATGCTCGCCGGTGAGCTGCCGTTCCACGGCGACACCGAGATGGCCGTGGCCCTGGCCCGGCTCAGCACCCCGCCGGCGCCGATCCGCCAGCTGCGCCCCGACGTCCCGGCCGGACTGGCCCGCCTCGTCATGGCCTGCCTCGCCCTCGAACCGGCCGACCGGCCACCGACCGCCCGCGCCATCGCCGAGTTCCTCTCCGACCGTCCCCGCGACACCGGCCCCGAGCGCTCCCGCGACGGGACGCGCACCGTCGTGATGCCCCAGCCGGAGGCGGCACCCGCCCGACCGCGCCCCGCACCCCCGCGGCGGCGCCGGCGCGGGCC
>DATDGU010000201.1:0-2175 GCA_036521915.1 Acidimicrobiia bacterium
GATCGGCACGATCGCGATGCAGCCGAGCAGCCCCATGACCGTCGCCGGGTGGTGCCCGGCGCGCCGGAAGCCCTCGAAGAGCTCGAACGCGGAGACGCCGACGACCAGCATGACGAGCACGACGGCGACGGGGCGGCCGAGCGCGAACGCGGCGAGCGCGATCACCGCCATGATCACCCCGGTGACGACCCGGGGGACGAGGTCGCCGTCGTCGCCGCCCGGCTCGGCCTGGTAGCCGGGGTCGGGCTGACCGCGGCCGCGGCGGCCGCGCCGGCCCGGCGGCCGCCACGCGTCCTCGTAGCCGGCGTCGTCGGCGAGCGCGCCGATCTGGGTGCCGTCGTCGGGGGCGAGCTCACCCTCGGCGAAGTCACCGACGTCGCGGTTCCAGTCGCTGCTGTCGGTGCGGAACCGGGCGCGGCCCGGGCCGGTCAGCGAGGACCAGCTCTCGAAGTCGTCGTCGGCGCTGTCGCCGCCGAGGGCGCGGGGCACCTCGCCGGTGGGCGGGTCGGTCCAGTGCTGCAGGCGCGACGAGCCGCCGGCGGGCCGGCGCGGCTCGGCCGGCGGCGGGTTCGTCGCCGACCAGGTGGAGTCCTCGGGCAGCGGGAACCGGCCGGCGCCCCGCGACGGCGGGGCCGCCCCGGGGTCGGGGCCGACGACCCGGACCCCCTCACCCGGCGCCTGGCGCGGGGCGATCTCGTCCTCGGGCTCCTCGTCCCGCCAGTCGGTCACCTCACTCCTCTCACACCCGCCACACTGGCGGGGTCACCAAGGCTAATCCGCCGGGGCCGGCCCGACTGCCGGGGGGCGAACGCCCCCGCCGTCTCAGTCCTCGAGGAGCTCGTGCTCCTTCTTGGCCAGCACGCCCTCGATGTCGCCGACGACGCCCTTCGTGTGGCGCTCGAGGTCGTCCTCGGCCCGCTTCAGGTCGTCGTCGGAGAGATCCCCGTCCTTCTGGAGCCCCTCGAGGTCGTGGCGGGCCTGCCGGCGGATGTTGCGGACCGCGACCCGCGCCTCCTCGGCCCGGTGCTTCACGAGCTTCACGAGGTCCTTGCGGCGCTCGCCGGTGAGCTCGGGGAACACGAGGCGGATGACCACCCCGTCGTTGTTGGGCGTGATGCCGACGTCGCTCGACTGGATGGCCCGCTCGATGCCCTTGATCGCGCCCTTGTCGTAGGGGCTGATGACAAGCACGCGGGGTTCGGGGACGCTGAACGACGCGAGCTGTTGGAGCGGCACCTCGCTGCCGTAGTAGTCGACGCGGAGCTTGTCGACGAGGCTCGCGTTGGCCCGGCCGGTGCGCACGCCGCCGAACTCGGTCTTCAGGTGCTCGATCGCCTTGTGCATCTTGTCCTTGCACTCGTCGATGACGAGCTCGCGCATCTCGTCGCCCTGATCGCTCATCCGGCGCGCCTCAGGCCGTGCTGACGAGCGTGCCGATCGGCTCGCCGACGAGCGCCCGGCGGATGTTGCCCGGCTCCATGACGTCGAAGACGATGATCGGGAGGCTGTTGTCCATGCAGAAGGTGATCGCGGTCGAGTCCATGACCGCGAGGCGCCGGTTCAGCACCTCGAAGTGGCTGACCTCCAGGAGCTTCACCGCGTCGGGGTCCTGGAGGGGGTCCGCGGAGTAGACGCCGTCGACGCCCGAGTGCGTGCCCTTCAGCACGGCGTCGGCGCCGATCTCCGCGGCGCGCAGCGCCGCCGTGGTGTCGGTCGTGAAGTAGGGGTTGCCGGTGCCGGCGGCGAAGACGACGATGCGGTCCTTCTGGAGGTGGCGGATGGCGCGCAACGGGATGAACGGCTCGGCGACCTGGGCCATGGCGATGGCGGTCTGGACGCGGGTGGGCTGCCCGGCGGCCTCGAGCGCCTCTTGGAGCGCGAGCGCGTTGATGACCGTGGCGAGCATGCCCATGTAGTCGGCGCGGGCCCGGTCCATGCCGCGCATCGCGCCCTTCGCGCCGCGCCACATGTTGCCGCCGCCGACGACGATGTCGAGCTCGATCCGGAGGTCGGCGCGGGCCTGCGCGATCTCCCCGGCGATGCGGGCGACGACGGCGGCGTCGATCCCGTAGCCGTTCGGCTCGGCGAACGCCTCCCCGGAGAGCTTGAGGACCGCCCGGCGGTAGCGGCTCTCGGTCACGACCTCTCCCTCGGTCCGACGCGGCCCGCCGCGTC
>DATDGU010000202.1:0-2280 GCA_036521915.1 Acidimicrobiia bacterium
GAGGGTTTGCAGGCGGCCGAGGGAAACAGGGTGCTGTTCACCTTCGGCGATCCCAACTATGCCGCCACGTACTGGTTGCTCACGATCTTCGTCGTCTATGCGTCTCGTACTCCGACGGCAAGGTGGATCAGGTGGAGCGGCTACCTCCTGTTGGCGTGGGCACTCATTTTGTCCGAGTCCAACGGCGGAGTCCTGGCGCTTGCCGTCGGAATCTTCTTCCTGCTGTTGGTCAGGGCCTATAGAAAGCGGGGGGTGATCGGATCGCTGGCGCTGGCCCTGGTCGCCGTCCTCGCCGTCGGTACTGTTCTTACAGTCTTTCCGCTTCACAAAATGCAGCAGGACGCACTCAACAGCGGCCAGCCCCTCTTGGTGAACTCCATCGGCCGCAGCGGACAGAGCACTTCCGAGCGGAGTGAGTTGGTGACTGAGGCACTCCAGCTCTACCGGCGGAGCGACGGCTTGTTCGGCCTGGGTCCGGCGAGTACCAAACCGCTTCTGACCGCCGGGCTCTACCCGTATCCGAATATGGCTCACGACGACTTCTTGGCCATGCTCACCGAACGCGGTGTCTTGGGTCTTCTCGGCCTCCTGGTGCTCGTCGGGACCGTCGCCATGTGGGCCGCGCCTCTGGTCCGCAGACCCCTTTCGGACGGATTCGCCGCCGCGGTGCCACGTCCGGCCGGCCTCGTCGCCGCACTCCTCTCCCTTGGTCTGATCTCCTATTACGAGGAGGTCTTGCATTTTCGTTTCTTGTGGGCACTGATCGGCATCGTGGCCGTTCTGGGCAAGGACGCAAGGGCGCTGAAACGTGCTTGACTTCGCGCGGGGTATCGGACCGAATCGGAAGTTCAAGCTCGAGGGTTTGGTCAACCGCAGCACCGTGTCCAATCTGGGAGCGCAGGGTGGTGCGTTGGCCGCCGTCTCGGTGGCCAGCCTCATGGTGGCCCGGGCGGGCGGGCCAACCGTGCTTGGGGAGTATGCCCTGCTCCGTGTCCTGCCCTGGCTATTCGGAGTCGTGTTCTCCTGTGGACTGCCGACGGCATCAGCATTCTTCTTGGCGGGGGACTCCCGTACGGACAGGAGACTTCGCCCCACGCTCGCCTTGATGGCGTTTGGCGGCTCCGCCCTCGGTGCAATGGCTTGGCTGGTGTGTTCGGCGCTCTTCCAAGGCGTGTTCTTCAAGGCGATGGCGGTACGACTGGTGGCACTCGCCGCGGTCCTCGTAGTCACGCAGCTGGTCACGGTCACCGCAAAGGCTTGCTGTCAGGGGAACCGCGACATCACCGGCGCGAACCTGATCATCGTGGCGGAGGAACTCTGGTTCGTCCTGGTTTATCCGCTGATCCTGGTCGCCGTGGGGAATCGAGGAATTGACTCGGTGATCATTGCGCTGATCGTGTCGGGCGCACTTGCGGTCCTCACCGGCATGTGGCGCTTGGCCCGACAAGGGTTCTTTCGCGATTGGGGCATACCCTCGCCTGAGCTGGCGAGACGGATCGCCCTCTATGGCGCTCGTGGTCAACTCGGCAACATGCTGTGGCTGACCAACCTGCGTTTCGATTTTGTGCTTCTCGGCGCGCTGGCCGGCCCCGCCGTGCTCGGGATCTACGCAGTGGCCTCCAAGTTCGCCGAGCTTCTGAGGCTGGCTCCGACCGCCATCAACTACGTCCTGTACCCGCGATTCGCCAACCTCGGATCGGAGAAAGCAACGGCCGAGGGACGCCGACTGTTGCCACAAGCCACTGCGTTGACCCTTGTTCTGACCCCTTTCGTGGCCGTCGTCGCCTTCGTAGGTCCAGCGCTGCTCTACGGCTCGGCGTTCCGAGGCGCAGTCGCTCCTGCCGAAATCATCATCTTCGGTTTGTCGATCGAGGGGGCGGCGGCGGTCTCCTCCGCCTATCTGCTCGGCGTGGGCCGGCCCGGGCTCAACTCCATCGGCATGGGTGTGGGTGCCACTATCACCGTGACGCTGGACCTCATCCTCATCCCGAAGTACGGAGCGCTCGGGGGTGCCATTACCTCGGCCGTCACCTACGCGGCGACCACCGTCACCCTCACCTTCATCGCATACCGGGTCGCGCGCAAGGCGCATCCTTCCCAATTCGGGGTCGGTTTGTTCAAGACGGGCGCTGTTCGTCTCGACACCGCCATGAGGCGAAGAGTCGATGCTCTCTTTGCGGCTTTCGGGCTGCTGGTCGCATTTCCCGTATTGCTGGTGACTGCCATAGGGGTCAAGGTCACCAGCAGGGGTCCGGTTTTCTACAAGCAGGTCAGGGTGGG
>DATDGU010000203.1:0-4725 GCA_036521915.1 Acidimicrobiia bacterium
AGCATGGCCGCGAAGTCGTCGTCCCAGCCCGCTCCCACACGGCCGGCCGCGAGCCGCCGGAGCGCGTCGACGGTGATCCAGGCGTCCTCGCCCTCGAGGCGGCCGGCCGCGGCGTCGACCAACGCGCCGAAGACGAGCGCGGTGTCGACGCCCGGCTGTCCGCCGCGGACCGCGACATGGAAGCGGCGGGTGTCGCCGGGCTCGTCGAGCGTGACGACCGGCGGCTCCGGTGCGAGGTCGACGAGCACGAACACGGCCCCTGACTACCTGCTGGGGACGGCGGGCGCCAGGATGACTGGCCTCAGCCGGCCATCGGGTAGGGGAACTTGGCGCCGACGCCGCCGTCGACGACCAGGGTTTGTCCCGTCACGTACGACGCCAGGTCCGAGCAGAGGAAGAGCAGCGCGGCAGCGATGTCCGCCGGCTGCGCCACCCGGCGCAGCGGCGTGTTGGCGATGTTGCGGGCCTCGCCCTCCTCGCCGAGGAGGGTCGACACGCGCGGGGTCCAGACGACGCCGGGCGCGACGGCGTTCACCCGGACGCCGGACGGGCCGAGCTCCACCGCGGCGGAGCGCATCAGCGCCATGAGCCCGGCCTTCGCCGCGCCGTAGGCGGCATGGTTGGGCGCCGACGTCAGCCCCGACACGGACGCCACGAAGGCCAGCACCCCGCCGGAGCCGGCGGCGAGGCGGCGGCCGGCGAGCTGGACCGCGAGGTACGCGTGGCGCAGCACGATGTCGAACTGCCAGTCCCAGTCGCCGTCGGCCACCTCGAGCACCGACGCGTAGCGGGCCATCCCGATGATGTCGACCACGCCGTCCAGGCCGCCGAGGCCGGCCGTGGCCTCGTCGAAGAGGCGCGTCGCGTCCGCGCGCTGCGTCGCGTCACCGACAACCGCGATCCCGCCGACCTCGTCGGCGACCTCGCGCGCCCGCGACGCCTCGACGTCCACGCAGGCGACCCGGGCCCCCACCGAGGCGAGCGCGTGCGCGCTCTGCCGGCCGATGCCCTGGCCGGCGCCGAGCACGACGAAGCGACGGCCGTCGAGGCGCAGCCACTCCGGGTACTGGGGAACCGCTGAATCGTCGGTCGTCGTCATCCGTCCTCCTCGAGGCTCGCATCGTCCCGCGCCGCACGTCGCCACGGGGGCGACCACGGACAGATCGGTAACCTCACGCCGTGCCCGACTGGGAGACCCTGGGCTACGACGTGGCCGACGGCGTCGCGACGGTCACGCTCGACCGCCCGGACCGGCTCAACAGCTTCGACGTCGCGATGACCCGCGAGCTGGCCGCGCTGTGGCGCGGCGTGCGCTTCGACGACACCGTGCGCGTCGTGGTCCTGACGGGGGCCGGCGACCGGGCGTTCTGCACCGGCATCGACCGGGGCGACGTCATCCCCCAGCCGAGCGGGCCGTGGATGATGGACGACCCGGGCCTCTCGATCGGCCCGAAGACCGCGGACTGCTGGAAGCCGGTCGTCGCGGCGGTGAACGGGATGGCGTGCGGCGGCGCCTTCTACCTGCTCGGTGAGATCGAGACGATCCTCGCCGCCGAGCACGCGACCTTCTTCGACCCCCACGTCAGCTACGGGATGACCGCGGCGTTCGAGCCGATCCTCATGCTGGCGCGGATGCCCTTCGGCGAGATCATGCGCCTCACGCTGCTCGGTAACTATGAGCGGATGTCGGCCCGCCGCGCGCATCAGATCGGCCTCGTGCAGGAGGTCGTCCCCGGCGACGAGCTGCTGGGGCGCGCCCAGGCGCTCGCCGGCGAGCTCGCGTCGGTGCCGCCGACGGTCGCGCAGGGCACGGTCCGGTCGATCTGGCTCGCCCGTGACCTGGCGCGGTCCCAGGCGCTCAGCATGGCGAAGGTCTACATCGGGTTGGGGAACGATCCCGAGGTGATCGCCGAGGGGCAGCGCCGCTTCGAGTCAGGGGGCCGAGTTGCGCCCCGGGTCCGGTAGACGGTCGTGCCGTTCGGACCGGAGGCGGTGGCGCTCGACGGAACCGTCGCCCTCGTCACGGGCGCGGCGCAGGGCATCGGCGCGTCGACGGCCGTCACCCTCGCTCGCTTCGGGGCGGACCTGGCCGGGTGTGACCGCAACGAGACGGGGCTCGCCGAGACGGCGGCCGCGGTCGAGGCGACGGGGCGACGCTTCCTCTCGGGGGTGCTCGACGTGCGCGACGGCGACGCGGTGCGCGCCTGGCTCGACGACGTCGCGGCCACCTACGGGCAACTCGACGTGCTCGTCAACAACGCGGGCGGCGGCTTCTACGCGCCGTTCGCGGCGGTGAGTGAGAAAGGGCAGCGCTCCCTGATCGACGAGAACTTCACGAGCGTCACCCACTTCGTGCGGGGCTGCTCGGCGCTGCTGCGCGACGGCGCCTCGATCGTGAACGTGACCTCGATCGAGGCGTCGCGCGCCGCACCCGGCTTCGGCGTGTACGCGGCCATGAAGGCGGCGGTCGAGAGCCTCACCAAGACCCTGGCGCTCGAGCTCGCGCCCCGCTGCATCCGGGTCAACGCGGTCGCGCCCGACGCGATGCCCACGCCCGGTGACGCCGACCTGGCGGAGGCGGTGGACGCCGGGGGCCGCGAGGCCTACGGCCGGAAGGTGCCGCTCGGCTGGGGCGACGTCGACGCCGCCGCGGGCGCCGTCGTCTATCTCGCGTCGGACCTCGCCCGCTGGGTCACCGGCACGGTGCTGCACGTCGACGGCGGCAGTCACGCGGCGTCGGGCTGGGTGCGCCGCGACGACGGCACGTACCAGCCGTAGCGGCGCGCGCTACTCGACGGCACCGCCGAGGTAGGCCCGTTGGAGGGTCTCGCCGACCTCGGCGGGGGTCCCGGTGTACTGGATGCGCCCGTGCAGCATGATCGCCGCGGCGTTCGCGACGCCGAGCACCTCATGGGCGAACTGCTCGACGATCAGGATCGCGACGTCCTCGGCGGCGATTCGCCCGACCACCGCGTAGAGCTCCTCGACGATGAGCGGCGCGAGCCCCATCGACAGCTCGTCGAGCAGCAGGACCTTGGGCTTGGTGGCCATCGCGCGCGCCATGGCCAGCATCTGCTGCTCGCCGCCCGACAGCGTGCCGGCCACCTGCTTGCGGCGGTCGGCGAGTCGCGGGAACCGCTCGAAGGCGCGCTCCTCGACCTCGCCGAGCGACACGCCGGAGTACGTGATCATGCGGAGGTTCTCAACGACCGTGAGGTTCGGGAACACGCCGCGGCCCTCGGGGATGGTGCACAGCCCGACGCGCGCGAGCCGGTCCGCCGACCATCCGTTCACCTTCTCACCGAAGTACGAGACGGTCCCCTGCGTGGGGCGGACCTGGCCGCTCGCCACCTTGAGCGTCGTGCTCTTCCCCGCGCCGTTCGGGCCGAGGAGCGCGAACACCTGCCGCGGGCGGACGCGCAGCGTGACGCCGTCGAGCACGTTGATGGGGGCGTAGCCGGCCCGGACGTCCCGGAGCTCGAGGGCGTACTCGTCGGTGCTCGACTCGCCGTCCGTCGCCGCCGGCGCGGCCGGCTCGTGGACGACGACCTCCTCGAGCAGCGCCCGCTGCTCGTCGGGCACCTCCTCGCCCTCGTCGCCCTCCCCGAGGTAGGCGGCCCGCACGAGCGGGTCGGCCTGCACCTGCTCCGGTGTGCCGGTAGCGATGATGCGCCCGAAGTCGAGCACGTGGATCCCGTCGGACGTGCCCATGACGAGCCCCATGTCGTGCTCGACGAGGAGGATCGCGAGGTCGGTTGCGGCGAGCTCGCGCAGCAGCGACGAGAGCGCCGTCGTCTCGACCTCGTTGAGCCCGGCGGACGGCTCGTCGAGGAGCAGGACGCGGGGCTTCGTGGCGAGCGCGCGCGCGACCTCGACGAGGCGCTGCGTGCCCGTCGGCAGCTGGTCGACGCGCTGCTCGGCGACGTCGGAGATCCCGACCCGGTCGACGAGCTCGTCGGTCAGCTCGCCCGGCTTGAACTTCTCGTGGGACCAGCCTTTGCGCATCTCGGCGGCGACGAGCACGTTGTCGCGCACCGTCAGCGTCCCGAACGTCTCGAGGCGCTGGAACGTCCGGGCGATCCCGAGGCGCGCCCGGACGTGCACCCGCTCGGTGGTGATGTCGCGGCCGTCGAGCGCGATCCGTCCGCTGTGGAGCGTCTGCAGGCCGCAGACCGCGTTGAAGAGCGTGGTCTTCCCCGCGCCGTTCGGCCCGATGAGGCCGGTGATCTGACCCTCGGGCACCTCGAGCGTCACCTCGTCGACGGCGCGCAGCCCGCCGAAGCTGACCGCGACGTCCTGGCAGGTGAGCAGGCTCATTGGGCTCCCCGGCGCGTTGCCACCGGACCGGCGCGGCGTGCAGCTTCACCGGCGCGCGCCGCGGGTCGCACGGTCCGCCCCCGGCGCGGCGTCGGTGTGAAGGACGTCGTCGCCTAGTCCGGGACGTCGAGCTGGAACTTGACGACGTTGCGCTTCGAGCAGTCCAACGTCCCCGGCTTGGACGGGTACACCCGCACGAACTTGCCGTTCTTCACCTGGGTCAGCATGTAGCACGGCGACGGGACCCGGCCGGCGATGTCGGTGGTCCCGAGCATGCCGTCCGCGTTGAACGCGTGGATCGTGTCGAGCTCGGTGAACAGGTTCTTGCGGGTGAGCCCGTTGGCGCCGAACTTGGCGACGGCGTCGTTCGCCGCGTCACGGAACAGCAGCCCGGCGGCGAAGGCATCG
>DATDGU010000204.1:0-2226 GCA_036521915.1 Acidimicrobiia bacterium
ACGTCACCGGCGTGTATTGCGTCCACCAGCGTCCGGGCAAGCGGTCCGTCTTTCGGGAGCCTCAGCGCCACAAAAGACGGTACCAAGGACTAGATGGGTATCTCAGATCACCGGCTCTGTGACCCCCCGCCAGGAAGCTGAGTCCTAAACTAAACTCGACACGACGAATCCTTCGGTAGGTGGAGACACATGCAGCCTGAAACCCGCTTCTTCCGTGCCACCTTCAAGCGCATGGACGAGTCCACCGCCGAGGAATGGGCACTGATGGAAGCTCAGGACGACGGGTTCGTCGGCGCGCTACCTGACCGGATTCTCGACCTGCTCCGCATGCTCGAGTCCGACGCGGGTGGCTTCGCTGTCGACCGCCTGACCCACAGCCTTCAGACCGCCCGCCGAGCCGAGATAGACGGTCGCGACGAGGCCTACATCGTGTGTGCGCTGGTCCACGATATCGGCGACACACTCACACCGCTGAACCACGCCGATCTAGGCGCCGCCATCGTGAAGCCTTGGGTGCCCGAGTCCTACCACTGGATGGTCCAGCACCACGACGTCTTCCAGGGCTACTACTTCTGGCATTACTTTGGTTTGGACCGCAACGCGCGGGACGCATTCAAGAGCGATGAGTTCTATGGGGTGGGCGAGGAGTTCGTAGACAAGTACGACATGCTTGCATTTGATCCCGACTACCCGACGCCTCCGCTGGCGCACTACGAACCATTGCTACGAGACTTCTTTGTCGAATCCGCGCACGAGTAGACCTCGAGTGGGGCGCCCATAACGATGCTCCTATGGGTTGTCAACCCCAAATTGTGAGCGCGGGAGTGCGGCGAACACCTCCCGGGCGACGTAGCGCTTGAGGCAGCGGACCGCCTCCTTTTTGCTCCGCCCGTCCTTCATGCGGCGCTCGATGTAGTGCTGGGTCCTCGGATCGTTGACCATCCGAGTGAAGACGATGTGCCAGAGCGCCGAGTTGGCCTGGCGGTCGCCGGATCGATTCAGCCGGTGACGGACCTGCTTGCCACTCGAGGCGTCGAGAGGCGAGACGCCACAGAGCTTGGCGAAGGTCGCCTCGCTCTGTAGCCGCTCGGGGTTGTCGCCGACGGCCACCAAGATCGCCGAGGCCACGTCAGTGCCCACCCCGTCTACCGCGCAGAGCTCGGGAGCGGTGTCCTTGACGAGGGTCTTCAAGAGTCGGTCGATCTCCTTGACCTCTTCTTCGAGCGAGAGGGCGCGGCGTGCCAGGGTGCGCAGGGCGAGCTTGGTCAGCGTCGTGACGTCGGTGCGCCCGGTGTGCCGATAGGCACCAGCGATCGTGAGGATCTTGTAGATCGACAGATCCCGCAGCTCGGCGCGCAACTCGTCGGGGGCGGTCGAGATGAGACTGCGCATCTGGTTGATGGCCTGGGTCCGGCTGCGCCGGGCCGAGAAGCGAGCGACACGCAAAACCCTCATGGATTCGACGTTTCCGTCCCGGCTCTTGGCCAGCCCGGTCGCGTCGCCTCCTTGGGCCGCTCGGGCCGCAGCGACAGCATCGTGCGGATCCGACTTGCCTGTCAGTCTGCGACGCTGGCGGTTGGGCCGGTCGATCTCGACGACCGCGATCTGCTGGGACAACAGGTGCCGGGTGAGCCCAGCCCCATAGCTACCGGTGCCTTCCACGCCGATGAGCTCGACGGCCCCGAAGGACTCCAACCAGCGCAGGAGCCGTCGATAGCCGCCGGCCGTGGTCTCGAAGCTCTCGATGCCGAGCAACGCCCCTCGCTCGTCGAGGGCCGCCGCCACGTGCACGTCGAGGTGTGTGTCGACCCCTCCGGTGATGCGCCGCGCGATAGTGGTCATCGTCATCTGTTCCTTTCGCTTGGGGTGGGTGACACCGCACCGCCGAAACGATGGACAGGACAGCGATGGGCCTGTTGCGGCAGGCTCCTATGAGGTCACTCCGTCCGACCGGTCGGTGTCGGGTGAGTGTCCGAGCCGGGCCGACGTATCGATTTCAGGACAGTCCAACTGGACGTCAGCCGGTTTTGATGGAGTCAGACCTGGCTCGGGCACGCACCCCCACGCTGACCAGTTCTCCGTCCGGAATGGTGGACCGTCAGCGGCCTAACTCAATCCTCGCTGCCGGTTTGGCGCTGGGCGGTGCCGAGGCCGATGAGGAGGTCACAGTGGAGGGCCTCGTTGGGTGAGACCTGGGTGTAGAGGTCGGTCGCCTGGGCGAACCAT
>DATDGU010000205.1:0-14011 GCA_036521915.1 Acidimicrobiia bacterium
TGCCGAGCGTGCGCTCGAGCCGCTCGATTCGCTCGACCACCGTCTGGATGGGCGGGCCGGCGTCGCGCCGGCTGAGCCGCACGAGGGCGACCTCGAGCACCAGACGCGGGTCGGCGGCGTCGACGCCGCGCATGTCCACGATCGCCTGGCCGAGGGTCTCCACCATGCGCACCATCGCCGCGTTCCCGAGCCGCTCGCCGAGCTCGGTGAGGCGGGCCTGGTCGGCCGCGGGGACCTGGACTTGCACCCGACCGGCGCCGGCGGTGAGCAGGAAGGTGTCCCGGGCCGCGACCAGGAGGTCCTCGGCCACCCGGCGGGAGTCGTGGCCGGCCTCGAGGAGCGCGTCGAGGGAGAGCAGCGCCCGGGCCGTGTCCTCGTCGGCGATGGCCTCGAGCACGGCGGCCCGCCGCGCGAACGGGGTCGAGCCGAACACCTCGGCCACCCGGTCGGCGTCGAGGCGCCCGTCCGCGCCGGCGATCGCCTGGTCGAGCAGCGACTCGGCGTCGCGCGCCGAGCCGCCGGCGGCGAGGGCGATCGTCTCGAGCGCGGCGGGGTCGTACTCGATGTGCTCGCGGCCGAGCAGGTCGGCGAGGCGGGCCACTAGCTGTTCGGTGGTGAGCAGCGTGAACTGGAAGTGCTGGGTGCGCGACCGGATCGTCGGCAGCACCTCCTCGGGGTTCGTCGTCGCGAGCACGAAGACGACGTGCGCGGGCGGCTCCTCGAGGCTCTTCAGGAGCGTGTTCGCGGACTCCTTCGTCAGCATGTGCACCTCGTCGAGGATGTACACGGTGCGCTGCCCGCCGAATCCCTTGTGCGACAGCTGCTCGCGCAGGTCGCGGGCGTCGTCGACCTTGCGCTTCGACGCCGCGTCGATCTCGAAGAGGTCGAGGAAGGTGCCGGCCGCGATCGCCCGGCACGGCTCGCACTCGCCGCACGGCTCGCCGTCGGCGCCGAGGTTCGTGCAGTTCAGGGCCTTCGCCAGGATCCGGGCGGTCGTCGTCTTGCCCGTGCCGCGCGGTCCGGAGAAGAGGTAGGCGTGCCCGACCCGGTCCTCCCGGACGGCGTTGCGGAGGGCGTGGGTGACGTGCTCCTGGCCGACGAGCTCCGAGAAGCGCTGCGGTCGGTAGGTCCGGTAGAGCGCCTGGTAGGCCACGGACGGACTGTACCGACGCGCGCGTCCGCCCTCGTCAGAGGGTGCGGACCGTGCACCCGCTTCGACCTGGCCGCCGACCGACCGGGGGCCACCGCCGGCTCCGGCCAGGCGTGCCTGCGGCACCCGGGACGGTCCGCTGAGAGCTGCTTCCTTCCGGACCTGACTCGGTTCGCGGGATCCCGTTGCGCAGGACCCAACCCTCAACACCGTCGAGTGGTCCGATCGAGCGACGGCCCGGGCCTCAGACGAGCGATCAGCCCCCCATACGTGGATTTGGGGTACAGGGCACCACGAGCTCCCCGCCTAGCACGGTCCGCGGAGCGAGGCTATCGCCGGTGCCTACCATCTCCTCCCTCCGGGAGGGATGCGAGAGCGGACGAATCGGCACGCCTGGAGAGCGTGTGTGGGGTAACTCACCGTGGGTTCGAATCCCACTCCCTCCGCTGCTGTCAGATTCACAACGTCTCAGCGAGGTCAGCACGTCGTTTGCCTACCCGGTCGCGGCCACACCGTGGAGATCGCATTCGAACCTCGCGCCTCGTCCGCGATCGACGTACCGATGAGATCTCGCCGCGGGACAGGTCAACCAGTCTGACCGACCACCACCACCCGAAGGAGCCGCCATGTCGCGCGTCCGCATCCACAACTTCTCGATCTCGCTCGACGGGTTCGCCACCGGCGAGGGGCAGGCCCTCGACACGCCGTTCGGCCACGCCGGGCATCGGCTCCACGAGTGGATGTTCGCCACTCGGTTCGGCCGCCGCGAACTCCTCGGCGAGTCGGGCGGCACCGAGGGTGTCGATAACGCGATGGCCGAGCGGCACGGACCCGGGATCGGTGCGGAGATCATGGGCGCGGGCAAGTTCGGGCCTCCGGGCTGGCCGGACGACCCGGAGTGGCGCGGGTGGTGGGGCGACAACCCGCCGTTCCACACGCCGACGTACGTGCTGACTCACCGTCCGCGCCCGTCGCTGGAGATGGAGGGTGGTACGACGTTCCACTTCCTCGACGCCGCGCCAGCGGATGCACTCGAGGTGGCGCGGGACGCAGCCGCCGGTCAGGACGTCCGCATCGGCGGGGGCCCGACCATGATGCGCGCGTTCATCGCCGCCGGTCTCGTCGACCACCTGCACGTCGTGCAGGTGCCGATCCTGCTCGGCCGCGGTGTTCGGCTGTGGGACGGCCTGGAGGCGTTGGAGCAGCAGTACGACGTGGAGGCAGTCTCGGCGCCCCGCGGCGTCACCCACCTCACGTTCACCCGATGACGACCTCACGGCGGCACGTCGCGGTCATTCCTGAACACGGAACTGTGGACACGCGGCGTAGGCGTCACCTATCGCAACCTCGGCGGGGAATTCGGAGACCCGCTACCCGACTGGTTCTTGACGCAGGGCGTCGAGCTGTCGTCGACCACTGCGTGACCACCGCAGCGGGATACTTATCCTCTGTGAGTCAGGGGTACACCGCAGTCCCGCACTGATCGCGGTGGAAGCCGAGTCCGCGACGGACCTGCCGTACCGAGAGACCCATGCGTTCCTACCCGCTACGGAAGTCGCGACCGTCCCCAACCGCCGGCTCGGGGCAATCAAAACCTGGCCCCGCAGGCCGGAAGCAGCACTTCGGGCAGGATCGGGTCAGGGTTCGAAAGACGGTCCACTAGTTCCGCCCCGGCCCACCGGGGCGCGTGCCACCGACCCGCGATGGATACTGGGCGCGGTGGAGATCATGACGCCTGAGCGAGTGCGCGCCTTCCTGCGCGCCGGGACGCGCACGGCGAAGCTCGCGACGACGAGCGAGGACGGCCAGCCCCACGTCGTGCCGATCTGGTTCGTCCTCGACGGCGAGGACCTCATCTTCACCACCGACGAGACGAGCGTGAAGGGCCGGGCGCTGCGGCGCGACCCGCGCGTCTCGCTCTGTGTGGACGACGACACCCCGCCGTTCGCCTACGTCACCGTGCTGGGCGCGGCGTCGCTCGACACCGATCTCAAGGCGCTGCGCCGCTGGGCCACCGCGATCGGCGGCCGGTACATGGGCGCCGAGCGCGCCGAGGAGTTCGGGCGCCGGAACGGCGTTCCCGGCGAGCTGCTCGTCCGCGTGACGCCCACGAAGGTCATCGGGCGTGACACCGTGGCCCTCTGAATGGAACGCCGCGACCTCGAGGTCCTCATGGACGCCGCCCTCGCCGAGGCACGCGCCGCGGCGGCCCACGGCGAGGTGCCGGTCGGTGCCGTGGTCGCCACCACCGACGCCGCCGTCGTGTCCCGCGCCGGCAACGAGCGGGAGCGGCGCCAGGACCCGACCGCCCACGCCGAGGTCCTGGCGCTCCGGGACGCGGCGTCCGCTCGTGGCTCGTGGCGCCTCGCCGGCTGCGTCCTGGTCGTGACGCTCGAGCCGTGCCCGATGTGCGCCGGCGCCGCGGTGGCGGCCCACCTCGACGCGGTCGCGTTCGGCGCGGCCGACCCGAAGGCCGGCGCGCTGGGGAGCCTCTACAACCTCGGCGCGGACCCGCGGCTCAACCACGAGCTCGAGATCATCGACGGCGTGCGCGCCGCCGAGTGTGGCGCCCTGCTCACCGAGTTCTTCGCCGCCCGCCGCGCCTGACGCAGCGCCCCGCCGCCGGGGGCCACGGACCCTGTTCGCCGCCCGGGTTCGAGGGGCCCGGCCGACGCCCGGGAGCGCTCACGAGGGCGACCCGTAGAATCGTCGACGGAGGGATGCCGGAGCGGCCGAACGGGGCGGTCTCGAAAACCGTTGTGTCCAGCAATGGGCACCGTGGGTTCAAATCCCACTCCCTCCGCCAGCGCACGGCGTCGGCGCGCCGCCCGGGGCGCGCCTACTCGTGTCGGAGCGCGGCGGCCAGCTCGGCGTCGGTGTCCCGCGGGGGCGCCGACGGGGCCTCGAGCACGACGGCGCGGATCCGCGCCGTGCACGGGAACGGCGGCTCATACTCGTCCGAGACGGGCAGGCCGCGGTCGCGGCCGACGAGCAGCCCGGCGCCGCCGATCTGCCAGCGAAACGGCAGGTCGTCGTGGAGCACGCCCGTGGCGACGTCCGTGCCGTCCACGCCGATCGTGAGCTCACCGCCGGGTGCTGCGCCGTGCCGGTAGCAGACGGACACGACGTGCCGGCCGGCATCGAGCGAGTCGGGCGCGGCGACGCGCGCCGGCGCCCCGAGCAGGTTGAAGGCCACGACCGGTCGCCCGTCAAGGAGGTAGCAGGCCCAGCCGTTGTTCCAGTCGCCGAGCGCGCAGAGCACGCCCTCGCCGCCGCCGGTCGGTGCGTCGACGTGTGCCTCGAGGAGGAATCCGCCGAGCAGCATCGGCAGCGCGTCCTCGCTCACCGGCCCGCCGCCCGGGCGTAGCACGGCGCGATCGTGCCGGCCGTACGGTGGCGGCTCGAGGGCGCTGATGCGGTAGATGAGGCTGTCGTCGAGGGGCAGCACCTGGTTGCGTCCCGCCTCGGTCCACCAGCGCTCCTCGAGGTGGCGGACGAGCTCGGGGCGCTCCGCCGCTCGGTCGTGCGCTTCGGAGAAGTCCTCGTCGAGGTTGAACAGCAGCCAGCGGTCGGTGTCGAAGTCGCGGCTGCCCTTGACGCGGTCGCGCTCGACGTCGAGCTGGTTGCCGACGTGGTCGGTCGTCGCCTTCCAGCCTTCGTGGTAGATCGCGCGGGAGCCGATCATCTCGAAGTACTGCGTGGCGCGCGGGCTCGGCGCCTCGGCGTCGGCGAACGCCGGCAGCAGGCTCGCGCCGGCGAGGGGGCTCTGGTCGGTGCCGTCCACGACACGCGGCGCGTCGATCCCGACCGCGTCGAGGACCGTGGGGAGGAGGTCGACGGCGTGGCAGAACTGCGAGCGGACCTGGCCGTTCCCTGCGGTCCTCGCCGGCCAGCGCGCGAGCAGCGGCGTGCGCACCCCGCCCAGCCAGCTGTAGCGCTTCCACAGTCGCAGCGGCGTGTTCCCGGCCCACGCCCAGCCCCACGGATAGGGGTTGTACGCGCGGATCCCGCCGAGGTCGTCGAGGCGGGCGAGCGTGTCGGCCGGGTCGTCGAGGCGCTGGTGCGTGAAGCGGTGCTCGTTCAGCGAGCCGTACGGACCGCCCTCGGCGCTCGTCCCGTTGTCCGAGCAGAGCAGCACCAGCGTGTCGTCGAGGACGCCGAGACCCTCGAGGAACGCGAAGAGTCGGCCGAGCTGCGCGTCGGTGTGGGTGAGGAACCCGGCGAAGCACTCCATCAGCCGGGCGAAGAGGCGACGCTCGTCACCGGTGAGGTCGCCCCACGCGTCGACCCAGGACGGCCGCGGGGTGAGCGTGGTGCCGTCCGGCACGACGCCGCACGACCGCTGACGAGCGAACGTCGCATCGCGCCAGACGTCCCAGCCGTCGTCGAAGCGGCCGGCGTAGCGGTCGATGTACTCCCGCGGCGCCTGGTGCGGCGCGTGCGTCGCGCCGGTCGCGAAGTAGAGGAAGAACGGCTTCGCCGGCTCCGCCTGGTGCTGGTCCTGCACGAGGCGGATCGCCTGGTCCACGAGGTCATCGGTGAGGTGGTATCCGTCACCGGGCGAGCGGGGCTGGTCGATGTAGCCGTTGTCGCGCACGAGCGCCGGAGCCCACTGGTTCGTGTCGCCCGCCAGGAAGCCGTAGTGGCGCTCGAAGCCGAGCCCGAGCGGCCAGTGGCCGAAGGGCCCCGCAGCACTCTGCTCCCATCTCGGCGCGAGGTGCCACTTGCCGACGGCGAGCGTGCTGTACCCCGCGTCGCGGAGCAGCCGCGGCATCGCCGCCGCGGACGCGGGGATGCGACCGTCGTAGCCCGGATAGCCGGTCGGGACGTCGCTGAGGAACCCCATCCCGACGGCGTGATGGTTGCGCCCGGTGAGCAGGCACGCGCGCGTCGGTGAGCACAGCGCGGTGACGTGGAAACGGTTGAACCGCAGCCCCTCGGCGGCGAGCCGGTCGATCGTCGGCGTCGCAAGGTCGGAGCCGAAGCAGCCGAGCTGCGCGAAGCCGAGATCGTCGAGCACGACGAGCACGACGTTCGGGGCGCCGGCCGGTGGCCGCGCCACCGGCGGGAACGCGGGCGTCGAGTCGACGCTGGTGCGACCGATGACGGCGCGCGAAGCCATCCCCCTCCTGGCGATCAGCGGGCCGGGGCCAGGCCGAGGTTCGCCGCGATGTCGCGCGTCGCCAGCGACCGGTTCAACGTGTAGAAGTGCAGGCCCGGCGCGCCACCCTCGAGCAGCGCGGCGCAGAGCCGCGTCGCCTCCTCGATCCCGACGGCGCGCACGGCGGCGGGATCGTCCTCGACCTCGTGGAGCCGCGCCGCCAGCCAGCCCGGGAACGCCGAGCCCTGCAGCTCGGCCATGCGCGTGATACCCGCGATGCTGAGCACGGGCATGATCCCCGGGATCACCGGCCGGTCGACGCCCCGCTGGTCGAGCGCATCGAGCAGCTCGAAGTAGTGGTGCGGCTCGAAGAAGAACTGCGTGACCCCGAAGTCGGCCTCGGCGAGCTTCTCCGCCGTGTAGCGCCGGTCGCTCTCGAGCGACGGGGAGCGCGGGTGCGGCTCGGGATGCACGGCGACGCCGATCGAGAAGTCCCCGATGCCCCGGACGAGCCGCACCAGGTCGATGGCGTGCTCGAGCTCCCCGGGGGGCAGGTCGAGGTCCTTCGGCGGGTCGCCGCCGAGGGCGAGGACGTTCTCAATCGACGAGTCCCGGTAGTGGGTAACGATCTCTTCGAGCTCAGCCCGGGTATGTGCCGCGCACGTCAGGTGTGCCATCGCTGTCATCGACGTGTCGTGGTTGATGTGCACGACGAGGTCGTGCGTCCGCTCCCGCGTGGTGCCACCCGCGCCGTACGTCACGGACACGTACGACGGATGCAGCGACTCCAGCTCGACGATCGTGCGCTCGAGCTGCTCCTCCGCCTCGGGGGTGCGCGGTGGGAAGAACTCGAACGAGATCGAGCGTCCGCCGGCGAGGATGTCGCTGATCTTGGCCACGTCGACCTGCTCGTCTCGCGGAACCCGAAAGCGTAGGCGCGCCGTCCCGCCCCACGTCCGCCTCGGTCGGGTCACGTGCCGGCGTGCCAGACTGACCCGATGCCGCCGGAGAAGCTGCAGTGGAAGCACCTCTACGAAGAGGTCGTGACGAGCGGGCTCTGCACGGGGTGCGCGGGCTGTGTCATCGCGTGCCCCCACGACGTGCTCGGCTACCGCGACGACGCCGGCGTCTACCGGCCCTTCCAGACCGAAGAGGGGTTCGGGCCGGAGGACTGCTCGCACGGCCAGAAGGGCTGCACGAGCTGCACGCGCGCGTGTCCCCGCTTCCGGGCGTGGGAGCCCGAGATCGACGACTTCTTGTTCGGGCGGACCCGCCAGGCCGACGAGGTCGCCGGGATCAGCGCCGACATCGTCCTGGCCCGGGCCACCGACCCCGTCCTCGCCGAGGTCGGCCAGGACGGCGGGCTCGTGTCCGCCATCCTCCTGTACTGCCTCGAGCGCGACGTGATCGACGCCGCGCTCGTCTCGTACCTCGAGGGCGACGGCTCGACGTGGAAGGCCATCCCCGGCGTGGCGCGGACGAAGGACGACATCATCGCGTCGGCCGGCAGCCGGTACACCTACTCGGCGAACACGCTCGCCTACGTGGACGCGGTCGAGGCCGGCTACGAGCGGATCGCACTCGTCGGGATGTCCTGTCAGAGCTCGGTGCCGCCGGTCATGAAGCAGCGGCGCGCCGGGAAGGTCGCGCGCCGCCTGAGTCTCAACATCGGCCTGCTCTGCTCGAAGACGTTCGACGACGCGATCTTCGACGAGCTCCTCGACGCCAAGTACGGGCTGAAGCGCGCCGACATCAAGAAGATGAACATCAAGGGCCGCCTCCAGATCTGGATGCACGACGGCGCGTACCACGAGGTCCCGCTCAAGGAGTGCCACGCCTGGACGCGCGAGGGCTGCAAGCAGTGCCCCGACTTCGCGGCCGAGCACGCCGACATCTCGACGGGTGGCATCGGGGCGTTCAACGACTGGACGCTCACGATCGTGCGGACCGAGGCCGGCCGTGAGGTGATGGACGGGATGCTCGCCGAGGGCTGGATCGACGTCCGGCCCGGCGACGACGACCCGGGCGCGATCGAGCTGCTCCACAAGCTCGCCCGCAAGCAGCGGTCGCGCTGGCCCGACACCGCGTTCGTCGACGCGCCGCGCCTCGTCGGCGCCTGAGCGACGTGCGCGTCGCCGCGCTCGTCGACGACCTCCTCGATCGCTCCCGGATCGCCGCGGCGCTGCCCGACGCCGCGGTGTGCCGAGACCGGACGGCCGTCGCGGCCGCCGACGTGATCATCGTCGACCTCGCCCGCTACGCCGCCGATGTCGCCCCGCTGCGCGCCACCTGGCCCGACGCCCGGATCGTCGCCTACGGCGCCCACGTCGACCACGCCGCGCTCGCCGCGGCCCGAACCGACGGCGCCGACGAGGTCCTGCCCCGCTCCCGGTTCTTCCTCGATCCCGCCGCGGCGGTGGCGTCTCCGTCGGACGCCATGCCACCCTCTGACGGGGGAGAGGGGTAACCCGGCCTCAGCTGGCCGGGTCCGATCCGATGTGACGACCGTCCTCTCGCGCCTGGAGCGCTCCGCCGGGTCGTCCGCCTCCCTCACGTTCGTCGGCTCCGCCGCCGGTGGCGAGGCCGACGTCGTGCCCTGGGGGCGCCTCCACGAGGACGCGCAAGCGACCGCGGCGGCGCTGCAGGCCCGCGGCGTCGCGCCGGGGGACCACGTCGGGGTGCTCGGCGCCACGTCCCGCCCCCTCGTCACCGCGATCCAGGCCGTGTGGCTGACGGGCGCGACCCTGGTCTGCCTGCCGCTGCCCCTCCGGCTCGGCTCGGTCGAGGAGTTCGTCGCCCAGACCCGAGAGCGGATCCGCCACGCGGACATCCGCCTCGTGGTCGTCGACGCCGAGCTGGCGGCGTTCCTGCACGCCGAGCCCGGTGACCCGCCCGTCGTCACCCTCGACGCGCTCCAGGGCGACCCGCGCCGCTGGGAGCGGCCGCCCGACGACCCGGGCGCCCTCGCGCTGCTCCAGTTCACGAGCGGCTCGACCGCGGACCCGAAGGGCGTGATGCTCCCGCACGAGAATCTCGTGCACAACATCGACGCGATCGTCGAGGCGGCCGGGCTCACCAACGAGGACCGCGGCGTGTCCTGGCTGCCGCTGTACCACGACATGGGGCTCATCGGGCTGCTGATGACGCCGATGCTCATCGGCTTCGATCTCGTGCTCGCCGCGCCGACCGACTTCCTGGCCGCGCCCGGCGACTGGCTGCGCTGGATGTCCGAGTACCGGGGCACCGTCACGTGCGCGCCGAACTTCGGGTACGCGCTCGCCGCCCGGGCGCTGCGCCGCCTCGACGGGCTCGACCTCTCGTCGTGGCGCCTCGGCCTGAACGGCGCGGAGCCGATCGACCCCGACGCGGTCGACCGCTTCCTCGCCGCCGGCGCGCCCCACGGCCTCGACCCCCGCAGCGCGCTCTGCGTGTACGGGATGGCCGAAGCCACCCTCGCGATCTCGTTCCCCGAGCCGGGTCACGGGATGGCGGTCGACGAGGTCGACCGTGACGCGCTCGAGCGCCAGCGCTACGCCGACCCCGCCCCCGGCCGCCCGAGCACGCGCCTCGCCCGCCTCGGCCGGCCGCTGCGTGGCCTCGAGCTGCGGGTGTGCGACCCCGCCACGGGCGCGGCGCGCCGCGAGCGCGAGGTCGGCGAGCTCGAGGTGCGGGGCGCCTCCGTCACCCCCGGCTACTACCGGCGTCCCGAGGTGAGCGCCGCCAGCCGCCACGACGACTGGCTGCGGACCGGCGACCTCGGGTACGTCGTCGACGGCGAGGTCGTGGTCTGCGGCCGCCTGAAGGACGTCATCATCATCGGGGGTCGCAACGTCTTCCCCGAGGAGATCGAGCGGGCCGCCGCCGGCGTCGACGGGGTCCGACCCGGCAACGTCGTCGCCTTCGGGATGCCGGGCCGGCGGGGCAAGGAGGGGATCGTCGTCGTCGCCGAGACCCGCCTCGACGACCCGGACGCGCTGCACGACGCCGTCGTGGACCGGGTCTGCGACGCCGTCGGCGTCCCGCCGCTCGAGGTCGTGCTGGTGCAGGCGGGCAGCCTGCCCAAGACCTCCTCGGGCAAGCTGCAGCGGTCCCGCTGCCGGGACCAGTACCTCGACGACGCGCTCGCTCCGGCGTAGGAGCCGCCCCCGGGGCCCTTCGCGCCCGGGCGGTGCCCGCTCGCCGCGGCGCGGCTCCACCGGCCAAAATGTCTGAATGCCGCCCCCGGCTCTGGTTGTTCGCGAGCCGACCCCGATCGCCCCCGAGGCGCCGCCCCGTTCCCGACGCAACGGGTGGCGGCTCTTCGCCGTGCTGCTGCTGCTCACGGTGGCGCTGCGGCTGCCCGGGTTCTTCGTCGACGTGTTCAACTCCGACGAGACGTTCCTCGCCACCCAGGCCCACGTGATCCGCGACGGCGGGAACCTCTACCGGGAGGCCGCCGACCGCAAGCCGCCGCTCGTCCCCTACGTCTACGCCGCGTCGTTCGCGTTCTTCGGCTCGACCGCCCTGTGGACGGTGCGCCTCGTCGCCATGCTCGCGATCGCGTTCACCGCCTGGCTGCTCGCCTGCGAGGCGCGCCGGCGGTGGGGACGCCGAGCCGGGTGGATCGCCGGGCTCCTCTGCGTGTTCGCGATGGTCGCCTTCGCCCCTCAGGACGGGCAGGCGGCCAACTTCGAGGTGTTCATGCTCCCGGCGATGACCGCCTCGGTCCTGCTCGCGCGCCGGGGGAAATCGGGGTCCTCGGGGGTCGCCGTCGCGGTCGCGACCCTGGCGAAGCAGACCGGCGCGGCCACGCTGCTGCCCGTCGCCTACCTGGTGTGGAAGGCGCGCGGCCGGAAGGGCCTCGGCCGCGCCGCGCTCGGCTTCGCGATCCCCCTCGGGCTCGTCGCGTTCGCGCTCGGACCCGGCCAGCTCCTCTACTGGACGGTGCTCGGCAACGGCTCCTACGTGAGCGTCGGGACGGCGTCGCTCTACGTCGCGTCCACGTTCGTGCTCATGACGCTGGCCTGGGTGGCGTGCAACCTCCCGATCGTCTGGCGTCTCCCCGAGGCGTGGTCGGCGCGCCGGGCTCGCACCCGCGACGGCGGCACCGACCTCGACCTGTGGCTCTGGTTGATCTCGGCCGCGGTGTCGGTCGCCATCGGGCTGCGGTTCTTCGGGCACTACTACATCCAGCTCGTGCCGCCGCTGTGCCTCCTCACGGCCGGGTCGCTCGCGCGCTCGGCCCGCCGCATCGGCGTCATCACGCTCAGCTTCGCGGCGGTCGCCGCCGTGGCCTTCTCCGCGGCCGGCTACTTCATGTCGCCGTACGGCAGCGAGCCCGCCTACCAGTCGGTGAGCAAGTTCCTCGACACCCACGCCAAGAAGAACGACCGGGTCCTCGTGTGGGGCAGCGTCCCGGAGATCTACTGGGCCTCGAACCTGCGGCCCGCGACCCGCTTCATCACCACGTCGACGCTCACCGACAGCTTCCCCGGCCGCCCGGCGATCGACGCGGACCCCGAGCGGTCCAGCAGCCTGATCTGGGACTGGTTCTACGAGGACCTCGCCGCGCACCCGCCGCGCTTCATCGCCGACACCGCGCCCGCGAACATCCGGGGCGCCGAGTACACGCCGATCAGCCGGTTCCCGCGCCTCCAGGAGATCGTGGCGAGCCAGTACCGCTACGACACGTCGATCAACGGCATCGCCGTGTACGAGCGGCGCCCCGGCTGACCGCCTCCTAGACGAGCGGCCACGGCACCGAGTGGTACCCGGCGTCGGGCTCGGGGAAGCGCCGCTGCCGGGCCAGGTCCTCGCCCCGCACCGCGAGCGCCGCGACCTCGGACGGGTCGAGGAGCCCGTCCAGCCGGTCGGCGAGCGGCCCGTCGAGCGCCTCGGCGCTCACGCGGCAGACGTCGTCGAGCAGCGCCGGCGCCACGAGCTCCCCACCGAAGTCCCACACGACGGTGCGCAGCTTCCAGAGCCGGTGGAACGTCAGCCCGTGGTCGATGCCGAGGATCAGGTCGTTCGCCAGGTCGTGGAGGCAGTGGCCGCCCTTGCGGTCGGCGTTGTTGACGATCACGTCGAACGCTGCGAACTGGCGGAACCGGTCCTCGTGGTCGGGGAGCAGCGTGAAGTAGTGCTCCTCGGGGTCGTGCTCGACGAAGCGCTGCAGCGCCCCCTCGCCGGCGGGGCCGTCGGGGCGCAGCACCGTGACCGGGACGACGCCCCAGCTGAGCGCGTGGGACACCTCGTACGCCGCGACCTCCCGGTGCGAGAGCGTCCCGTCCGGGAAGTCCCACAGCGGCCGCTCGCCTCGCTGGGGCTTGTAGACCGCCGGCACCTCGGCGCCCGCGGCGCGGGCCGTGACGAGGAGCGCGTTGTTCGACGAGTACCGCAGGCGGCCCACCACCTCGAGGTCGCCGCGGGTCAGGACCTCGGCGACCTCGTCGCCGCTCAGTTCCAGCGGGGGCACCGGTGGCCGGCAGGGTCCATCGGCTGGTCGCACAGCGGGCACGGCGGGCGGCCGGCGGCGACGACCGCCGCGCCGCGTGCGGCCAGGGCCCGGACCTGGGGCCGGGTCGCGTAGACCCGGGCGACGAAGCCGTCCTCGTCGTCCGCCGCCGCGACCGGGGGCGCCTCGTCTTCGTCGTCGTCTTCCTCGTCGGCGGAGCGCTCGCGCAGCTCGATGAGGACGAGCTCGCGGTCGGGGTCGAAGCCGAGCCCGATGAGGCGGGCGCGGAACAGCGGGACGGTCGGCTCGTGCAGGTCCGCGTCGGAGTCGGGCAGCGCGAGGCCGTCCTCGGGGTACTCGTCGGCGAGGCGGTCCAGGAACGCCACCGCCTCCGACGAGAGCAGCGCGACCTGCTCCTTCTCGACGAGCACGGTCAGCTGCGCCGTCTCCTTGCGGGCCTGCAGATAGAAGGCACGCTGCCCGGGCTCGCCCACCGCGCCGGTGCTGAGCCCGTCGACGGTGTCGAGCTCGATGGGGTCGGGGCTCACGACGCCTCCTCCTTCTCCTTCTCCTTCTCCTGCTCCCCCTGTTTGGGTGGCGGCGGGCGCAGGTCGTCGAGCGTGCCGGTGTCGTTGCACTTCAGCAGGGCCACGCCGGCGCCCGAGAACGCGAACGCGGTCACCGACGCCGGGTTGACGACGATGCGCTGGAACAGGTCGAGATGCACCCCGGTGTAGTGGGCGATCGCCGCCTTGATGGGGTCGGCGTGGGACACCACCACGACGAGCGCACCGGGATGGTCGGCCACGACCCCCTCGAGCGCCTGCACCATCCGAGCCTGCATCGCGGCGAGGGACTCGCCGCCGGGGAAGCTGGCCCGCGACGGGGCGCGCTGCACCACCTTCCAGAGGTCGGTCTTCGCCAGATCGGCGAGCTTCTGGCCCGTCCACTCGCCGTAGTCGGCCTCGAGGACCCCCTCGAGGGCGCGCACCTCAAGCTGGTGACGCTGCGCCACCGCCTGCGCGGTCTCGGTGGTGCGCTCGATCGGGCTGGCGTACACCGCGGCGACGGGCAGTGGGGCGAGGCGGTCGGCGAGCGCGGCCGCCTGGCCGCGCCCCTCCTCCGAGAGCGCGATGCCGGGCTGGCGCCCGGAGAGCAGCGGGCCGGTCTGCGCGGTGACGGCGTGACGCGCCAGGACCAGCCGCGTGACCCCGGGGGGTGCGGGGGTCGTGCCGTCCGACGCCGGCGCGTCGACGGGGGGAGCAGTCGGCGCCTCGGACATGGGGGATCGATGGTACCGGCGCTCCCCACCACGCTCCCCGGCCGG
>DATDGU010000206.1:0-27818 GCA_036521915.1 Acidimicrobiia bacterium
GACGCGGCCGGGCGGCCCGTGGAGGTCGCCCCCGTGCGCGAGGCGACGGCCCTCGGCGCGGCCTTCGCGGCCGGCGCGGCCGTCGGGATCTGGGCCGACGACGCGGCGCTCGCCGCCACGTGGGCGCCGGCCGGGCGCGTCGAGCCGCGCGGGCCCGCCCACCGCGAGCGCTGGCGTGACGCCGTCGAGCGGGCCCGGGGCTGGATCCCCGAGCTCTCCGCCCTCGACGTCTGAGCGGCGCCCCGCGGGATCGCCGTCGGGCGAACCCTCGCGGCAGCGCCGCCACCACCCCCTGCGATCTGAATACGGTGCGGGCGGCGCCGGGGCGGCGCCAGGCGCTCATGCCACCGACGACCCCCGCGGGGCGGCATCGTGAGCTACTTCGACGACGACGACGACCTGGCCGAGGAAGACGAGCTGTCCTCGGACCTCGTCCACCTGCTCGAGACCGCGGAGCGGTTCCAGTCCCGCCCGCGCCTGCCCCCGATCGACGAGCCGGAGCCGGAGGAGTCGATCGACTGGGAGGCGCGCGACGACGCGGACGAGGCGTAGGCGCCGGGCCGGCGGTCCCGTGTGGCGCGCCGCGCGCCGGTCCTGAGACGCTCTCGCCGTGAGCAGCACCCGACCGCCGGCCGTGCGCATCGACGACCTCGCCGACCCGCAGTTCGCGCCGGCCATCGCCGAGCTGCTGCAGCAGATGGAGCCGGTGGCCGCCGCGCTCCGCTTCGAGCCCGACGCGCTCTGCGCGCAGGCCGCCAGCGAGACCGGCGAATCGAGCTTCGGCGACGACGACTTCCGCGAGCGCCTCGACGTCCTGCTGCGCTCGCTCGACACGGACACGGTGCTCAGCCCGATGGGCCGGGTGAGCGCGCACAGCCAGCTCGTCGGGCACCTCCGCAACCGGCTCCGCATCGAGGCGCTCGTGGCGGCGCACCCCGAGATCCTCGACGTCGAGATCCGCCGTCCGATCGTGATCGTCGGCCAGCCGCGCACGGGCACGACCCATCTGCACAACCTCATGGCCGCCGACCCCGCGCTGCGCTCACTCCCCTACTGGGAGAGCCTCGAGCCGGTGCTCCCGGCCGCCGAGCAGGCCGCCGTCGCGTCGGGCGAGCCGGACCCGCGCCTCGCCCGCACCCAGGTCGGTCTCTCCTTCCTCGACGAGGCGGCCCCGTACTTCAAGCGGATGCACGAGATGACGGTCGATCACGTCCACGAGGAGATCCAGCTCCTCGCCATCGACTTCTCGACGATGCTCTTCGAGACGATCGCCGTGCTGCCGACGTGGCGCGACGCCTACCTGGCGCGCGACCAGACCTCGTCGTACCGGTACCTGAAGAAGGTGCTGCAGGTCCTGCAGTGGCAGCGTGGCGGCGAGCGCTGGGTGCTGAAGTCACCCCAGCACCTCGAGCAGTTCGGCCCGCTGCTCGACGTCTTCCCCGACGCGACCTTCGTGGTCACCCACCGGGACCCCGTCTCGGTGATCGCGTCGAACGCCACGATGCTCGCCTACATGGCGCGCCTCAACCAGCCCTCCCCCGACCCCCGCCAGATCGGCCACTACTGGTCCGATCGCATCCAGCAGATGCTCGAGGCCGGCATGCGCGACCGCGACCTGCTGCCGGCCGACCGGTCGCTCGACGTGCGCTTCGACGAGTTCATGGCCGACGACCTCGCGACCGTCGAGCGCATCTACGCGGTCGCGGACCAGCCCTTCACGCCCGGGGTGCGCGCCGCGATGGAGGCCTTCGTCCGCGACCACCCGCGTGGCCGCCACGGCGGCGTCATCTATGACCTCGAGGGCGACTTCGACCTGGACCCGGCGACGCTGCGCGCCGGGATGCGCGACTACGTGCAGCGCTTCGGCGTCGTCGAGGAGCGCCGGTAGTCGCGCCTACCCGACGCCGAGCTCGTCGCGCATGCCGTGGTAGTGCAGCCCGACGAGCAGGTCGGCGAGGCCGTGCAGCACGGCGTAAAGCCCGATGATGGTCAGGAGCAGCAGCTCGGAGCGGTCCGGGTTGCCGATGGCCCACGCACCGAGGCCGATCGAGATGATCCCGGCGAGCAGGGTGAACCACCAGCCCCGCACCGACGTGTCCCGGAGCGCGATCACCACGTCGAAGATTCCCCGGATCAGCAGGTACCACGCCACGTAGATGGAGATGACCAGCAGCGTCGGGTGCGACCAGACGATGAGGCCGATCGCGGCGAGCGTGGCGAGCACGCCGACGATCAGCGCGACCCATCGCATCGGGCCGACGGTCGCCCACGCGACGGCGAAGGCCGAGAGGGCGCCCATGGCGAACACGATCGCCATGAACACGACGGCGATCGAGATCGAGGCCGGCCGGAACGACAGCACCAAGAAGCCGAGCACCAACCAGAACACGCCGGTGACCACGAACAGGAGCCACGAGCGCGCGAGCGCCTCCGCGACCTCCCGATCCACACCCGCCGGCGATGTCGACGTCGCCATCCCGCTCCCCCCGTTCGCCTGTGGCCCGCCCGCTTCGGCGGGCATCATGCCAACGGCGCGCCACGATCGCAATCGGCCGCGCCGCGCGGCACCGAGTGTCACCGCCGCGGGTCCGCGCCTCTCCCGGGGTCGGGGGTTACCGTCCGCTCGTGGCCGAGCCCCCTCGTCACCTCGGGTCGCACGTGCGCGAGCACGGGCTCCGGGGTCGCGGCGCCGAGCGGATCCCGGCGACCTCGCGCTACGGCGTCGTATTGCTGCTGTTGTTCATGACGTTCGTGTTCATGGCGTCGGGCGCGAGCGGCGGCTGGGCGCGGGTCGTCACCGTCGGCCTGCAGGGCCTGACCCTGCTCGCCGCCCTGGAGGCCGCCGGCGCGCGACGCCACGTCGTCCGCGTCGTCCTCCTGGTCGTCGTCCTCGCCTTCGTGGCGGCCCTCGTGTCGCTGCTCTTCAACACGAACCGCAGCGGCGACGGGGTGTTCTTCGGCCTGAACGGCCTGCTCGTCGCGGCGGCGCCGATCGTGATCGCGCAGTCGATCGTGCGGCGGGGGGTGATCGACCTCCAGACGGTGCTCGGCGCGATCTGCATCTACGTCCTGATCGGGATGCTCGCGGCGTTCGTGTACGCGGCGATGAGCGATCTGGGCTCGACCGCGTTCTTCGCGCAGACGAGCCACCCGAACACCTCCGACTTCCTCTACTTCAGCTTCGTCACCCTCACGACCGTCGGCTACGGCGACCTCACGGTCGCCGCAAGCTCCGGTATCGGCCGAGCCGCCGCGATCCTCGAGGCGCTCACCGGCCAGCTGTACCTCGTGACGGTCGTCGCCCTCGTCGTCGGCCGGCTCGGCGGCGTCCGCCGGAACCCCGCGCCCGACGCCTAGCGAGGGATCCCGGGCCGTGCCGGGACGTGCGCCCGATCGACCACCTCGGTCGTCGGGCGCGCCGGCGTCTCGGCCGGGTAGAACCAGCGGAACCACAGCCGCCCCCGCGGGTGGCCGCACGTGGAGACCCAGTTCGGGTGGCCGGGGTCGCGCTCGGCGACGACGAGCGTCCACGACCCGTCCGCCTCGGGCACGACCTGCGAGCCGTTGATGGTGCAGCGCTCGTAGTCGTAGTTGTAGGTGTGCATGAACTGGTTCCAGAGGCACAGGTTCCAGAACGCGCAGGCCGGGGAGCGCCCGCGGACGACGAGCGCCTGGTCGGGGCCCAGGTCGAAGCTGCCCATCGCGTACGCCGCGTCGCCGGCCGCCCAGCCGTGCGTCACCTGCCGCACCGGGTAGGGCTCGTCGACGTGGTTCGCCTCGCCGAGCGGGAGCGGGACCAGGTTCGACTGGTCGCGCACCCAGGTGATCGCGGCCCGGAATCGCCGGGCCAGGTCGGCGTCGTCCTCCCGCCACGTGGTGGGCGAGTCGTCGGCCTCGATGTGCCAGTCGCAGCGCCGCCCGTGCACCGGGTCGTCGAGGTAGTCGCGGGTGATCGCCACGACCGACTCGGCGTCGAGCTCGAGGAACGGCCCGTCCCACCCGGCGGGGCGGGTCGCGCTCAGCACGACCTCGAACGAACCGTCGGGGCCGATGTGCAGGTCGTCGCGGTCGTTCACCGTGCCGACGAGGTGGTCGGAGTAGCGGCCGTCTCGCGGCCCGCCGTAGACGGTGAGCGACAGGTACGCGGCGTCGCCCCGCTTGCCGCGCACGCGGTAGGTCCGCGTCGGGTCGATCGGCGCGTAGCGGTAGTAGGCGTCGGCGTTGTCGCCGCCCCACTTCTTGTACGGCCCGACGATCTCGACGAAGCGCGGGCTGGCCGGGTCGGCCCACACGTAGCAGTCGAGCGCGACCTGGAGGATCGAGAAGATCCACCGGTAGCCCTCGAGGACCTGCTGGTCGTCGCCGAGCGCCCGGTCGCCGGTCAGGAACCGGCCGTCGAGGGAGCCGAGCACGTCGAGCAGCTCGTGGACGGCCCCGGTGGTCTCGTAGGTGCGTGCCATACGCGGCACGCTACGCGACGGCTCGGGGCACGTCGTCAGAGCGCCTCGACGGTGTCGCCGACCCGGATCGGCCCGCCGCCGAGGATCTCGGCGCGCAGCCCAGCCCGGTGGACGAGCGCGCTGCGCACCCGCGTGTGCGTCAGGCCCTCGAGGTAGACGCACGGCTCGGCCAGGTTGATGCCGCGCAGGCGCACGGTCCCGACGCGGAACGTCCGTCCGACGAGGTGGTTGAGCGGCACCCCGACGGTGACGAGGTTCCGGCGGGTCTCGCGCTCCTCGATGGGGCACTGGTCGTCGTGGGCGGCAGCGACGGCCTCGCGCTCGATCAGGGTGATGGCGCGCTGCGCGTCGGGGACGCGGGTCCCCGAATAGGTCCCGGCGGCGTCGCGGTAGCGGTCGCCGGCGAGGCCACGCCCCGCGATCGCGTCGACCTCGTCGCGTGCCTCCATCGGCGCGCCGGCGGCCGGCGCCACGTAGATCGCCACCACCTCGCCCCGGAACATCGTCGAATCCTGGCCGCTCACCCCGCGAGTCAGCGACCCGGCGCCGCCGGGCCCTGCGCCCACTCGAGCCACCCCCGCCCGGCGGGCGCCTCGAGCAGGGCGAGCACCACCCGGGCCGTGGCCGGGACGACCGCCGTCGCCGCGACGACGAAGGACACGCCGTCGGCCTCCACCGCGACGGGCAGGCCGGCGCCATCGACGTCGATCGTGACGGCGTCGTCGCGGGCGGTGGCTCCCTCCGTGGGGTCGCGCTGCCACGTGACGCGCCGCCACGCCCCGGCCCACGGATCGCCCGTCACGGTCGTGTGCTCGAACGCGCCGGTCCCGTCGACGTCGACGCGCGACGCGCCCGCGAGCAGCACCCCGTGCACCGCGCCGTAAGGACCCGCGCCGGTCTCCCACTCGACGTCGAGCCCCGCGGGCAGGCGCTCCCCGCGCTCGCCGTGCTCGGCGTCGAGCGGGTCATCGAGGCGCACCCCGAAGGCCTCGAGCCCGACCGTCCAGTGCTCGCCCGGTGTCTCCTCGACGAGCTCGAACCACAGCCCGTCGGCGCGCACGACCGTGCGGCCGCGCGGCGGCGCGAGGTCGTGGTCGCGCACGACGACGAGCCCGATCGCCGGCGCCACGAGGTAGCCCCAGAACCAGGCGCGGTCGGGCCATCGGACGAGGCGCAGGAATCCGCCCGTCGCGTTCGGACCGGCGAAGGCCAGCGACCAGGCCTCGCCGTGCACCTGAGCAGGCACCGCCCGGACAGTACGCCTACCCTCTGCTGATGCCCGTGGCCGCGCCGCCGACCGAACCCGGCACGGCGCGGACGGTCTACGCCGACGGGCTGGCCGTCCACACCGTCGAGTGGCGGTCGCCGCACAGCCATCCCGACCGGCGGGTGCTCCTGCTGCACGGTCTCGGCGCGAACACGCTCTCCTGGGAGCCCTTCGCCGCCCCGCTCGCCGACCGGCTCGACGCGGTCGTCACCGCGGTGGACCTCGCCGGCTTCGGCCGTACCCGCGCCCCGGCCGGCCGGGCGCTGCTCGGCCGCCAGCGTCAGCTCGTCCGACGGCTCCTCGAGCGCCTCGGTCCGTCCCTCGTCGTCGGGAACTCGATGGGCGGCTCCATCGGGATCGGCGTCACCGCCGACCACCCCGAGCAGGTCCACGGGCTCGTGCTCGTGAACCCGGCCGTCCCCCACCCGCGGCCCGGGATGGGCGACTGGGTCCGCATGGCGTGGCTTGCGCCCCTCGCCGTCCCGGCGCTCGGCGCAGGGGTCATCGCGCTGCGGGCGCGGGCGCTCGGGCCCGAGCGCCTCGTCGACTTCTCCATCGCCGCGAGCATGCGGAACGCCGAGGCCCTGCCGGCGGACCTGCGGCGTCGAATGATCGAGCTGACCGCGGAGCGGCTGCGCTGGGCCGAGGCCGCGCCGGCCTATGCGACCGCGGCGCGCTCGCTCGTCGCCTACCTCGCGTTCGGGCTGCACCGCGACCTCGCGGTGGCGGCGGCCGAGCGGCCCACGCTGCTGCTCCACGGCGCCGACGACGAGCTCGTCCCGCTCGCCGCGGCGACCCACGCCGCCGCGGAGCACGACCTCGACTTCGAGGTGCTCGACGACCTCGGGCACGCCCCGCAGCTCGAGCACCCGAGCCGGGTCATCGACGCCGTCGCATCGTGGGTCGACGCGCACGGGCCGCCGGGCTGGCCCGAGACCCGCACCGGCACTTGACGCGCCGGGGCCGCCTGGTGGAAGCGCCCGGCGTAGGCTTGGTGGGCTATGTGGGACTCGATGAAGCGGTGGTGGCGGTACCTGGGCGCCAAGGTCGGCCTGCGCCTCGAGGAGCACGCCGACCCGAAGGTGCAGCTGGAGCAGGCGATCCGGGAGGCCCGCGCCCAGCACCGACGCCTCCTCGAGCAGGCGACGAACGTCATCGCCAACCAGAAGCAGACCGAGCGCCAGCTCGAGCGGGCGATCGAGGACTACGAGCACGCCAACGCGTCGGCCCGCCAGGCGCTCGTCCTCGGCGACGAGGAGGCCCGCGCCGGCCGCAACGAGAAGGCGGTCTCGTTCAACCAGGCGGCGGAGGCGTTCGCCTCCAAGATCGTGAGCCTCGAGGCCCAGGTCAACCAGCTCCGCGGGCAGCTGCTCGAGACCTCGCAGGCGTCCGAGAAGGCGAAGGCGGCGGTGGCCCAGAACTCGACCGCGCTGCAGAAGAAGCTCGCCGAGCGTCAGCAGCTGCTGAGCCAGCTCGACCAGGCCCGGATGCAAGAAGAGATGAACAAGGCGATGGGCCAGCTGTCCGAGTCGGTCACCGACGACGTGCCCACCTTCGACGAGGTGCGGGCCAAGATCGAGAAGCGCCTCGCCCGCGCCCAGGCCGCGACCGAGATCGGCGGTGCGAGCGTGGACACGAAGATGCTCGAGGTCGAGCAGGCGTCGATGAGCGCCGAGGCGCAGGCAAGGCTCGGGTCGCTCCGGGCTGAGCTCGGCCTCCGCGCGCCCCCGATGCTCAACGCGCCCGGCGAGAGCTCCTAACGCCGCGGCCCGCGCGCCGGCGACGGCCCCGCGTCGGGTCGCCCGCGGCTCGTGGACGCGGCCGGCGTCGCCGGCTGGTGCGGGCGCCGCCGCTCGACGGCGCCCCGGAGCACCGGGAACAGGACGAGCAGCAGCCACCAGAGCTTCGCCCCGTTGGTGCTCACGAACGCGAGCGGGATCGAGGTGGCGAACACGACAACCGGGATCGTCGACCGGCGCCGGTTCTCCCGCAGCTCGGGCTCGAACATCGGGCCCATGAGGTGCGCCCGGCGCGCGTACTCCCACAGGGCCAACGAGAGCAGGCCGATCACGACCATCGTCCCCGCGTACAGCACGACCGCGGTGGCTTCCGATCCGTAGATGCCGAGGATCTCGGCCGGGAACGGCAGGAACACGATGAAGGCGAGCAGCACGAGGTTGATGATCAGGAACCGACCGTCGACGAGGCGCAGCCGCAACGACATGCGGTGGTGCACCAGCCAGTAGCGGGCGATCACGTAGAAGCTGATCGCGAACCCGATGAGGACGCCGCCTTCCTTGCTCAGCTCGTGTCGGAGCTGCTGGTCGAGGTTGTGTCCCGAGACGTGCGGCACCCGCAGGTTGAGCACGAGCAGCGTGATCGCGATGGCGAAGACGCCGTCGCTGAACGCCAGCGCACGATCGCGACCGAGGCGGCCCCCCTCGGGCTCGGTCGGGGTCACGGCATCATCGTGGCGCGCCGCGCGGACGCGGGCGCGGACGGTCAGCCGAGCAGGTCGCGGACCTCGTTGCGCTCCTGGACGAGCTCGTCGGTCGAGGCGCGGATGCGCGCCGCGGCGTCGGCGTCGTGCTCGATGCCGGCCACGATCTCGAAGGCGGTGCCGTCGCTGCGTACCGGGTAGCCGCACTGCAGCCCGTCCGGGACGTCGTACTCGCCGTGACTGACGACCGCCAGCGAGTGCCAATCCCCGGTCGGTGTGGGCTGCCAGATGCTCTTCACCGATTCGATCGCGGCGTGCGCCGCGGACGCGGCGGACGACGCCCCGCGCGCGGAGATGACCGCTGCGCCGCGCGTCTGGACCGTCTCGATGAACGGCCCGCGCAGCCAGTCATGGTCGCGGATCACGTCCGGGACGGGTTGGCCGTCGATGCGTGCGTGCATCCAGTCGGGGAATTGGGTGTTGGAGTGGTTGCCCCAGATCGCCAGGTTGGTCACGGCACGGGTCGGGACGCCGGCCTTGCGGGCGAGCTGGGTCTTGGCCCGATTCTCGTCGAGGCGCATCATGGCGAACCAGCGGTCCTCGGGCACGTCCGGCGCGTTGGTGCGCGCGATCAGGCAGTTCGTGTTGCACGGGTTGCCGACCACGAGGATGCGCACGTCGCTCGCGGCGTGCTCGTTGATCGCCCGACCTTGCGGCTGGAAGATCCCGCCGTTCACCGAGAGCAGGTCGCGCCGCTCCATGCCGGCCTTGCGGGGGATGGATCCGACGAGGAGGCACCATGAGGCCCCGTCGAAGGCGCGGCCGACGTCGCTCGTGGCCTCGATGCCCTCGAGGAGCGGGTGTGCGCCGTCCTCGAGCTCCATCACGACGCCCTCGAGCGCGCGCATGGCCGGCTCGATCTCGAGCAGGCGCAGCACGACCGGCTGCTCGCCGCCGAGGAGCTCACCGGCCGCGACGCGGTGGACGAGCGCGTACCCGATCTGGCCGGCGGCGCCGGTGACGGTGACGTGCACGGCGCGGGTCGGCATCGAGCCGGAACCTACCCGGTGTGTCCCGCGCCGGCCGACTCCGGCGTCGTCGCCGCGACGGCGAGGAGCAACTCGCGCGCCTCGGTGAGCTCGGCGAGCCGCTCGGCCGCGCCGGCCCCGGCCGCGCCGTGGTCGGGATGGGCGAGGATCACGAGGCGGCGGAATCGGGCCTGCACGTCGCGGCGCTCGATCTGCATCCCGGCCTTCAGCCCGAGGACTTCCATCGCCCAGCGACGCTCGGCGGGCACGCCGCGCCAGAGGCCGTCCTGGCCGTCGCCGTTCACCCCGCGGGGCGCGAACGGCTGCAGGCCGGGCACGCCCTCGTAGAGGCGACGCACCACGAGCCCCTCGGGGAGCTCGGGGCGCTGCACGGCCTGCTCGACGGCGCGCAGCGCGGTGCGGCGCGCCGACGGCGGGAGCGACGCGGCGGCGAGCACGGCGCCCAGCAGCTGGGGAACACCTGCGGCGTGGCGGTCGAGCTCGAGCACGACGGCCGGCTGGGTGCCGAGCCCGGCCTCGCTGACGATGCGGTGCCGGGAGCGGTCGAGGCCGTGGATGTCGGTCTGGAGGCGGTAGCGCAGCGCGATGCGGGGCACGGAGAGCCCGCCGGCCGCGTCGTGGATGAGGCGGGGCAGGAGGTCGAGCTGCTCCTCGTCGAGCGCGGTGACGTGCTCGGCGGTGACCGCGCCGAGCAGGACCGCGCCCCACGCCGGGCCGCTGAGCGGTAGGTACGCGTCGCCGAGCGCGACCCGCCGGGTCGGCATGTGCCGGCGGGTGTGCCGGACGTTCAGCTCGGCGAGCAGCACGCACGCCTCCGAGTGGTGGGCGGCCGGCGCCGGCCGCCCCGGCTACATGTGGTCGATGATCGCGTCCGCGAACTGCGAGGTCTTCACCTCGTGGGCGCCCTCCATCAGGCGGGCGAAATCGTAGGTGACGACCTTGTCCGCGATGGTCGCCTCGAACGCCTTCGTGATCAGGTCCGCGGCCGCCTGCCAGCCGAGGTGCTCGAGCATCATCACGCCCGAGAGCAGCAGCGACGCCGGGTTCACCTTGTCCTGCCCGGCGTACTTCGGGGCGGTGCCGTGCGTCGCCTCGAACACGCCGTGCCCGGTCACGTAGTTGATGTTGCCGCCGGGCGCGATCCCGATCCCGCCGACCTGCGCGGCGAGCGCGTCGGAGAGATAGTCGCCGTTGAGGTTCGTCGTCGCGACGACGTCGAAGTCCTCGGGACGGGTGAGCACCTGCTGGAGGGTGATGTCGGCGATGTTGTCCTTCACGAGGATCTTCTCGCCCGGATCACCGCCGCAGTCGTCCCAGGTGACGGCGACGTCGGCGAACTCGTCGCGGGTGAGCTCGTAGCCCCAGTTGCGGAACGCGCCCTCGGTGAACTTCTGGATGTTGCCCTTGTGCACGAGCGTGACGCTCTTGCGATGGTGGTCGACGGCGTACTGGATCGCGGCGCGGACCAGGCGCTTCGACCCGGTGATCGAGATCGGCTTGATCCCGATGCCCGAGTCCGGGCGGATCTTCCAGCCCATCTCGCGCTCGAGGATCCCGATGAGGTTCACCGCCTCCGGGGTGCCCTCCTCGACCTCGAGGCCGGCGTAGATGTCCTCGGTGTTCTCCCGGAAGATGACGATGTTCACGAGGTCGGGCCGCTTCACCGGGGACGGCACGCCGGGGTACCAGCGGACGGGGCGCAGGCACACGTACAGGTCGAGGATCTGGCGCAGCGCCACGTTCAGCGAGCGGATCCCGCCGCCGACCGGCGTGGTGAGCGGCCCCTTGATCCCGATGAGCCGATCGCGGAACGTCGCCACCGTCTCGTCGGGCAGCCAGCTCCCCGTCGCGTTGAACGCCTTCTCGCCGGCCAGCACCTCCTCCCACCCGATTCGACGCTTGCCGGCGTACGCGCGCTCGACCGCGGCATCGAGGACGCGCTGCGCGGCGGGCCAGATGTCGACGCCCGTGCCGTCGCCCTCGATGAAGGGGATGATCGGCTCGTCCGGCACGGTCAGCGTGCCGTCGACCATCGCGATCTTCTCGGCCATCCGGTCTCTCCTGCCCCTCACCCGTCAGTGCGTCAGGGCGACGATCGCCAGCGTGACGAGGTACACGGCGAGGAACCCCGCGCCAGTCCACCACAGCGCGGCCCGGGAGTACGGACCGGGGCGGCCGTCCACGCCGGCGAGGGACCAGCCGCACGACGGGCAGCGACGCGCCGCGCCCGCCGTCTCGGCGCCGCACAGCGGGCACGTGCCCTCGTGACTCGCGATCGGTTCGACCGTCATCGTGCCCCGCTCCGCTCGGCGGCCTCCACCGCGTTGCGGAACAGCATCGCGATCGTCGTGGGTCCGACGCCACCCAGACGGGGCGTGATGGCGCCCGCCACCTCCTCGCAGCGCTCGTCGACGTCGGGCAGCAGCTTGCGCCCCTCGTAGCGGACCCCGCCACCGATCACCACGACCCCGGGGGTGAGGTGCTCAGGCTGGAGGATGCCCGGCACGCCGGCGGCCGCGACGACGATCTCGGCCCGGCGCGTGTACTCGGGCCAGTCGGGGACGCCGGTGTGCACCACAGTCACCGCGGCGTTCGCCGTGGGGCGCTTCTGGGAGAGCAGCAGCGCGAGCGGACGCCCGAGCGTCGTGCCGCGCCCGAGGATGCAGACGTCGCGCCCGGCGACCGGGATCTCGTAGTGCGCGAGGAGCGCCTCGATCCCGGCGGGCGTGCACGGCACCGGGCCGGGCATCGAGAGGGCGAGGCGACCCATGTTGACCGGGTGCAGCCCGTCGACGTCCTTGTCCGGGTCGATGGTGAGCAGGGCCGCCTCGTAGTCGATCTGGGGCGGCGTCGGGTGCTGCACGAGCATCGCATCGACGCTCGGATCCGCGTTGAACTCCGCGATCGCGTCGAGCACCTCGGCCTGGGTCGCGTCGTCGCCGAGGTGCACGTGCGGTGACGTGAACCCGAGCTCGACCGCCTTCTCTTGCTTCATGCGGATGTACCCGGCGCTCGCCGATTCGTTGCCGACGAGGATCGTCGCGAGGCCGGGGGTGCAGCCGGCGTCGATGAGCGTCTTGATGCGCGGTGCGAGCTCGGCGAAGACGGCCTCCGCGACGGGCGCGCCAGGCAGGAGTCGGGCGGTCATCAGTGGAGGAAGTGGCGTTCGCCGGTGAGCACCATCGCCAGCCCGAGCTCGTCGGCGCGCCGGGTCAGCTCCTCGTCGCGCATGGCGCCGCCGGGCTGCACGACGACCGCGGCGCCCGCGGCCGCGGCCGCCTCGAGGCCGTCCGGGAAGGGATAGAACGCGTCGCTCGCACACGCGCCGCCCGCGGCGCGCCCGGCCGCCTTGCGGGCCGCGATCTCGGCCGAGTCGACCCGCTTCTGCTGCCCGGCGCCGATGCCGACCGCCTGGCCGTCCTTCACGAGCACGATGGCGTTCGATTTCACGTGGCCGCAGAGCCGCCACGCCAGCTCGGCGTCGCGCCACTGCGCGTCGGTCGGCGCAACCTTTGTCACGACACGCCAGTCGTCACGGCCGGCGACGAAGCGTTGCGGCTCCTGCACCAGGAACCCGCCCGAGATCTGGCGGACGTCGCGGACCGTCGGCTCGGGTGGCGGTGCCTCGAGCAGCCGCGTGTTCCTGCGCTTGCCGATGAGCGCGTCCACCGTCGCGGTCTCATAGGCCGGGGCGATGACGACGTCGGCCTGGGGGCCGGCCACCATCTCGTCGACCGTCGCCGCGTCGAGGGGCCGGTTCATCGCGACGACGCCGCCGAACGCCGACTGCTCGTCGCAGGCGAGGGCCCGCGCGTACGCGTCGGCGAGCGTGTCGGCCACCGCGACGCCGCACGGGTTGGCGTGCTTGATGATGGCGCACGCCGGTCGCTCGCCGAGATCGTGCACGAGTCGCCACGCCGCGTCGGTGTCGTAGAAGTTCAGGTACGACAGCGCGACGCCGCTGTGCTGGCGGACGTCGTCCCACCACGACGTCGTCCCGACGAGCCGGTAGCGCGCCGCCCGTTGGTGCGGGTTCTCGCCGTAGCGGAGCGCGTCGTCGGTGCGCTCCAGCGCGAGCACGAGGTGCGCCGGGAGCAGCGTGTCGTCCTCGAGCCAGGCCACGACCGCGGCGTCGTAGGCCGCGGTGCGGGCGAAGGCTTCGCGGGCGAGGTGCGCCCGGGTCTCGCCCGACAGCGCCCCGTCGCCGGCGCGCAGCTCGGTGAGCACCTCGTCGTACTGGTCGGGGCTCGTGACGGCACCCACCCACGCGTGGTTCTTCGCGGCGGCGCGCACCATGGCCGGGCCGCCGATGTCGATCATCTCGATGCTGGGCTGCATCACGAACGGATAGAGATTGCTCACCACGAGCTCGAAGGGCTCGACGCCGAGGCGCTCAAGGTCGGCGACGTGTTCGGGGTTCCCGCGGTCGGCGAGCAGCCCGCCGTGGACCCTCGGGTGGAGGGTCTTCACTCGGCCGCCGAGCATCTCAGGCGCGCCGGTGAGCGACTCGACGGTCGTGACGGGCAGCCCCGCCTCGGCGAGCGCGCCCGCGGTCCCACCCGACGCCACGAGCTCGAAGCCGAGGTCGTGGAGCCCCGACGCGAACGCGGCGAGGCCGGTGCGGTCGTAGACCGAGAGCAGGGCCCGCCGGGTCACCGCGTCCGCCCCTCGAGCAGGGCCGACAGCACCTGCGGGTAGCGGCGCCGCTCGACCTCTTTGATGCGCTCGTGCAGCGTCTCGACCGTGTCGTCGGCACGGACGTCCACGGCCTCCTGGGCGAGGATCGGTCCTTCGTCGACCTCGAGGGTGGCGAGGTGCGCCGTCCAGCCGGTGATCTTCACCCCCGCGGCGAGCGCGTCCTCGACGGCGTGCCAGCCCTTGAACGCGGGCAGCAGCGCGGGATGGGTGTTCACGATCTGGCCGGCGAACGCCTCGTGGATGGGCTCGGCGAGGATGGTCCCGAAGCCGGCCATCGCGACGAGGTCGATCTCGTGGTGCTTCAACGCGTCCACGACACGGTGGGTGTACGCGACGCGGTCGAACTCGGGGCCGAACGAGGTCCGCTCGACGAGCTCGACGGGCACGCCGGCGTCCATCGCCCGGTCGGTCGCGGGGCAGGGTCGGTCGACGACGACGACGCCGACGGGGAGGTCGGCCTCGAGGATGGCCTGCAGGATCGTCCCGGTCCCGGAGGCCAGCACCCCAAGTCGCCGCACAGCTCGAAGGTTACCGAGGCCGACCCGCGTCGATCCGACGGGCTCGACCCGGGCTTGCGCCGCGCCGGGTGCCGTGGTCGGCTCGCCGCGGGCGGATCCGCGGACGACTGGGGGGTGGCGTGCGCCGGCTGGCACCAGGCGAGCAGCTCATCGGGCTGGGTGGTCTCGCGCTCTTCGCGGTGTCGTTCCTCGACTGGCTCGGTGGCCGGATCTCGACGTTGCGGGTGAACGGCGTCAACGAGGCGACCGGGCCCTATCACGTGACCGGGAACGCGTGGAGCTACCCGGTGACGCTGCTCGCGGTGCTGCTCGGCGTGTCGATGCTCGTGTACGTGGGGTTCCGCGTCCTCGGCCTCGACCCGCCGGACACGGACACGCCCGGACGTGTGCTCACGGTCCTCGGTGTGCTCGCGTTCGCGCTCATCGCGATCAAGCTCATCGCCGGCGCCGACGTCACCACCGCCACGTTCGGCATCCCGGATATCAGTGGCCTCGGCGCGGTCCAGATCACGGTCACCAAGACGCGCGAGGCCGGCATCTACGCTGGCGTCGTCGCGTCCGCCGCGCTGGCGCTTGGGGGTTACCTGACCCTGCGCCGCTAGGTGTTTGTGTCGCGCGGGCCAACGGCCGAATGCTTGCATTTGACCAGTGGCCGTGGTGTGCTGCTCGTGGCTTTGCCCCCTTGGGCGTGGCACTTCTCTGGAGGGAACCCGGCATGGATCTGAACAAGCTGAGCCGAGGCGACACCGTCATCGGCATCAGCGGCATCGTCTTGTTCATCTTCTCGTTCTTCAACTGGCTCGGCTTCAACTTCAAGGGCGGGGTCTTCAACGTGAGCGCATCGGCCAGCGCGTGGCACTTCACGCTCACCCTGCTCGCCGTGCTGCTGGGGCTGGTGATGCTCGCCTACGTCGTGTTGAAGGCACTCGGGGTCGAGATCCCGGAGAAGTTCGGCAGCGTGACCTTGGCGCAGATCCTGCTCGGGATCGCGATCGTCGCGTTCCTCTTTGTGCTGATCAAGGTGATCGTCGGCCCGAATGCCGGCGTGACCCTGCCGCCCACCGTCACCAAGAGCCGCAAGTTCGGCATCTTCGTCGGTCTCCTGGCGACCATCGGTCTCGTCGCCGGGGCGTTCCTGAACTTCCAGGAGAGCAACGCCTAGCGAGCGCTCCGCCGCTGCGATCGGGCGCCGGTGTCGTGTTGACGCCGGCGCCCTGGCGCGTCGGGGCCCGACTGATGGCACATGTCACGGCGCGTGCGCCGTCTTGCCGGATCCGGACCCGTCGGGCAGGCTGATCGTCCGAACCGCTGCGACTGGGGGTGGCCTTCGTGGCTGACACGACCCGCATCGACGCTCCGCCGTCGGAACCGACACCTTCGGGCACGTCGGGCCCGGTCCTGCGCTTCGGGTGGCGGGCCCGCACGCGACCGCCGAGCGGCTTGGCGCACGTGCTGGGCGCGGGTGCCGGGGCGTTCGCCGTGCTGGCGGTCGAGGCGCTCGTCCACAAGATCACGAGCACGAACCCGACGGCGCCCGGCGTCCTGCTCAACGGCGCGCTGGCGCTCGTCGCGCTCGGCGTCGCGCTGTTCGTCGTCGGGCCCACCCGCGGCGCCGCCGTCGTCGCGCTGGTGTTCACCGTGCCGCTGTTCTGGCTCTACGTGTTCTACGGCAACAACCAGCCGGGCGCGTCGTGGTTCCGCCTCGTCTACCTGCTGAGCGCCCTCATCTTCCTCGGGCTCTACTCGTTGCTGTGGACGCGCGGCCGCGCCATCTTCCTGGCGCTGTTCCTGCTCTTCGCGACGTCCTATATCGGATTCGAGGTGCACCGGCAGTTCGAGGCGTCGCACCCGGGCGCGACGGACGCCCAGACGATCGTCCCGGTCCTCGTGCCCTTCGACATCGTGGCGAACCCGTCGGCGCAGACGTCGATCACCAACGCCGCGTTCGTCGGCAACATCGCCCAGAGCGGGATCACGCGCACCGGCGATTGGGAGGCCGCCGTCACCCTGGCGCTCGGCGCCGGGTTCCTCGTGGCGGGCGCGGTGCTGAACCGGCGCGGCTACAACGGCGCCGCGGTGCCGTTCCTCGTCGTCGGCGCGATCGAGGGGTTCGCCGCCGCGGCCGTGCTCGGCCCGAACGAGCACAGCGTCCTCCTCGGCGGCCTGCTCGCCGCCGCGATCGGGGCGCTCCTGGCGATCGGCGGCCATGGCCCCGGACGGCGGGCCTCCGTCTGGATCGGGGTGATCGCCGTCGTGGCGAGCGTCAGCGCGATCTTCCTCGACGCCACGACCAACGAGCTGGGCCTCGCGGGCTACTACGCGCTCGGCGCCGTCGCGCTCCTCGCGATCGGCACCGGCATCGGCCCGATGCTGCACGAGCCGGTCGACAGCGACGAGCCACCCAGCTAGAGGTTCGTGATCCCGTAGACGAGCCACGCGATCGACGCGATCGCCGTGAGGCCGATCGCGATCCACCCGAGCACGATCCCGGTGATGGCCAGGGCCCGGCCGCGCTGACGCCCGTTCGACTCGGCGATACGGCTGAGCGCCATGTTGCCGAACACCACGGCCAGGATCCCGCCGATGATCCCGGTGCAGAGCACGGCGATGCCGAGCACGAGCGCCGCGACGGCGAACCCGTTCGTGCTCGTCGTCTGGGTCGGCGGCGGCGCGTACCAGCCGCCCCCGGCGGGCGGTGGCGGAGGTGGGGACGCGGGCGGCGGCGGCGCCGGCGGGTAGCTCGTCACCGACGCGAGCCTACGCGGTGCGCGTCACAGCGCGGCGACGACGTCGACCATCAGCGCGCCGGCCGAGGTCGGGTTCATGCCGACCTGCGCGCCCGCGTCGCGCAGCGCGTCGATCTTGGCCTGGGCCGTGCCCTTCCAGCCCGAGACGATCGCGCCGGCGTGACCCATCTTCTTGCCGGCGGGCGCGGTCGTCCCGGCGATGTAGGCGACGACCGGCTTGCTCATCTCGGTCTTGATGTACTCGGCGGCCTCCTCCTCGGCCGAGCCGCCGATCTCCCCGATCATCATCACCGCGTGCGTCTCGGGGTCGGCCTCGAAGGCTTGCAGGCAGTCGATGAAGCTCGTGCCCGGCACGGGGTCGCCGCCGATGCCGACGCAGGTCGTGACGCCGATGTCTTGCTGCTGGAGCTCGTAGAGCGCCTGGTAGGTGAGGGTCCCGGAGCGGCTGACGATGCCCACCGCGCCGCCGGCCTTGGCGATGTGGCCGGCGGTGATCCCGATGTTGCAGCGGCCCGGGCTGATGATCCCCGGGCAGTTCGGGCCGAGCAGCCGGACGGTGGGGTGGTCGCGGCGCAGCTCGTTGAAGAACCACGCCTCGTCGTGCATCGGGACGCCTTCGGTGATGACGACGATGAACCCGACCCCGCCGCTCGCGGCGTCGAGGACGGCGTCCTTGACGCCGGCCGCGGGGATGAACACGCACGACGCGGTCGCGCCGGTCGCCTGGACCGCCTCGGCGACGTTCGCGAAGACGGGGACCCCGTCGACGTCGGTGCCGGCCTTCTTGGGGTTCGTCCCGGCCACGACCTGCGTGCCGTACTCACGGTTCAGGCGACCGTAGAAGCGGCCCTGCGACCCGGTGAGGCCCTGGTAGACGACCTTCGTGCCCTCGTCGACGAAGATGCTCACGCCGCCGCCTCCCGTGCCAGGCTGACCGCGGCCCGCGCCGCGTCGAGCATCGTCGGCTCGAGGCGCAGCCGGTCGGAGAGATGGGGCTGGAGGATGGCGCGGCCCTCCTCGGCGTTCGTGCCGTCGAGGCGGATGACGATCGGCGACGAGATGCTCACCCGGTCGAGGGCCTGGACGATGCCGTTCGCGACCTCCTCGCCCTTCGTGATGCCGCCGAAGATGTTGATGAAGATGGCGTGCACGTCGGCGTCGTGGTTGATGACCTCGAGGGCGTTCGCCATGACGTCGGCGTTCGCGCCGCCGCCGATGTCGAGGAAGTTGGCCGGCCGGCCGCCGACCTCGTTCACGACGTCGACGGTGCTCATGGCGAGGCCGGCGCCGTTCGCGATCACCCCGACCGTCCCCTCGAGCCCGACGTACTGCAGGCCCTTCGAGAAGGCCTCCTCCTCGCGGGCGTCGCGAGGCTGGGTCTGCTCGTACTGGTCGTACTCGGGATGGCGGAACACCGAGTTGCCGTCGAGGGTGACCTTGGCGTCGAGCGCGCGCACCTGCCCGCCCGTGGTGAGGATCAGCGGGTTCACCTCGACGAGGTCGGCGTCGGCGTCCTCGTAGCAGCGCCACAGCTGCTGGAGGATCTCGATCGCGCCCGACCGGGCGTCGGGGTCGAGGCCCGCGGCGCTCACCCACTCCTCGCACTGCGTCGCGGTGAGCCCGGTCACCGGATCGACGTGGATCCGCGCGATCGCGTCGGGGTTCGTCGCCGCGACCTCCTCGATCTCGACGCCGCCCTCGGACGAGAGCATCCCGAGGTGGGTCTTCGCCGACCGGTCGAGGGTGAACGAGGCGTAGTACTCGCGGGCGATGTCGCTCGCCTGCTCGATCCAGACGAGCTCGACGATGTGGCCCTTGATGTGCATCCCGAGGATCGTTTCGGCGTGGCCCCGGCACGACGTCGCGTCGTCGGCGAGCTGGATCCCGCCCGCCTTGCCGCGCCCGCCCACGTGCACCTGGGCCTTCACGACGACGGGGTAGCCGATCCGGTCGGCCGCCGCGACGGCCTCGTCGACCGTACGCGCCGCCTCACCGGGCGAGACGGCGATGCCGTACTTCGCGAACAGCTGCTTGCCTTGGTACTCGAAGAGGTCCACGCGTGTGCTCCTGGGGGTGGGCCGGGGTCAGCCCGCCACGGATTCGCGGGCGCTGAGCGACTCGCGGAGCCATGCCGCGACCTCGCTCGGCGACGCGCCGGTGGGGACGATGCGGTCGACACCCGCCGCCTCGAGCGTCGCCCGCTCGTCGGGCGCGACGGTGCCCGCGGTGAAGACCAGCGCGTCGGCGCGACCGTCGGCCGCGAGGCGCGCCACGACCTGCGGGACGAGCGCGACGTGGCCCGACACGCCGAGGATGCCCACGGCGTCGACGTCCTCCTGGAGGCTGGCGTCGGCCACCTGGGCGGGCACCCCGAAGGACCCGACGTCGATGACCTCGAAGCCCGCGTCGCGCAGCGCCTCGGCCAGGACATCGGTGTCACGACCGCGAGCGTCGCGTGGCTCGGCGATGAGGACGCGGTAGCGCCGCTGCATGATCTCCCTCGGGTGCACCGGCGAACCGGCGTGTCCCACCCTATGCAGGCCCGACTGGACCCGGCCAGCCACGCCAGGTACCCAAGGCGGGTGCCCCCCGCACGGTCGGACCGTACGCTGCTGCTCGCGACCGGTGCCGCCGTCGTGGTCGCCGGCGTCTTCTTCGCCGTTGTCCTCTTCTTCTCGACGGGCGGCGGGCAGGCGACGCCGAAGCCGGGACCGATCTACATCGGCTTGGCGTCGGACCTACGCAACAACGTCGACACGCAGGGCCCGGCGTACTATCCGCATCCCTTCGGCGGGTTCGGCTACTGGGTGGCCCTCGAGAACAACCAGCTCGTGGCGCTCGTCGCCCGCCGCCCGGGCACCCAGTCCTGCACCGTGCGGTGGGTGTCGCACCTGCACAGCTACGTCGACTGCCACGGCGACGCGCTCGTCAGCCGGGAGCTCGACCGCTACCAGCTGACGCTGCCCCTCGGCGGGGCGGAGGCCGGCGGCGTCATCGTGGACTTCGCGAAGGTCGTCCCCGCGCCCGAGCCGCTCCCGACCGGGTGACTCACGGGCGCCGCAGCGGCGCCCACGCGAGCAGCAGCCGCTTCTCCCCCGCGTCGCGGAACCGCACCACCGCCTCGGCGCTCTCGCCACGCCCCTCCACGTCGAGCACCACCCCCTCACCGAACGTGTCGTGCACGACGTCGTCGCCCACCCGGAACCCCGGGTCGACGACACGCCCGGCGTCGGCGCCGGCGCGCAGCGCCGCCTCGACGACCGCGTCGCGGTGCGCGCCGACCCCGCCGCCGCGGGCCCGGTCCTCGCCGACGGCGCGGACCAGCTCCTCGGGGATCTCGCCGAGGAAGCGGCTCGGCGAGTAGTAGTCGGTCGCCCCGTAGAGGGTGCGGCGCCAGGCGTGGCACAGATACAGCCGCTCCCGGGCGCGGGTGATGCCCACGTAGCAGAGGCGGCGCTCCTCCTCGAGCGACTCGGGGTCCCCGAGGCTGCGCAGGTGCGGGAACACGCCGTCCTCGAGGCCGACGAGGAACACCACCGGGTACTCGAGCCCCTTCGCCGAGTGCAGCGTCATGAGCGTCACCGCGCTGTGGTCCTCGCCCTCACCCTCGGTGGTGTCGAGGTCGGTGATGAGCGACACCGCCTCGAGGAAGGCGGCCAGCCGCGCCACGCCGGTCGGCGCGACCGCGGCGCCGTCGCCGTCGGCCGTCCCGACGCCGGCGATGGCCGGGAGGCCGGTGACGTCCCCGGCGTCGAGCGCGGCGTCGAACTCGCGGCAGACCCCGACCAGCTCGGCCAGGTTCTCGATGCGGCCCTGGGCCTCGATCGAGCGCTCGGCCTCGAGCTCGGCGAGGTAGCCCGAGTGCTCGAGGATCGCCGTGGCGGCCGGCGCGACGCCGTCGGCGGCGGCCTGCTCGCAGAGGTGCACGAGGTCGAGGAGGTCCGAGATCCCGCCGAGCGCCTTGCCGGTCACGCCCGCGACCACCGCCTCGGGCAGCGCGTCGCGGAACGTCAGGCCCGTCGCGTGCGCGTACGCGTCGATCTTCCCGACGGACGTGTCGCCGACCCCGCGCTTGGGGACGTTCACGATCCGCTTCCACGACACCTCGTCGTCGGGGTTCACCAGGGCGCGCAGGTACGAAAGGACGTCCTTCACCTCGCGGCGGTCGTAGAACTTCACGCCGCCGTAGACCCGGTAGGGGATCCCGCCACGCACGAGCGCCTCCTCGAGGACACGGCTCTGCGCGTTCGTCCGGTAGAAGATCGCCACGTCGCCGTAGCGATAGTGCTCGGCCTCGGTGAGGCGGACGGCCTCGTGCGCGCAGAACGCCGCCTCGTCGTGCTCGTCCTCGGCCTGGTACTGGGTGATGAGCTCGCCACCGACCTGCTCGGTCCAGAGATGCTTGGGCCGGCGCGCCGCGTTGTGGGCGATCACCGCGTTCGCGGCGTCGAGGATCGCTTGCGTCGAGCGGTAGTTCTGCTCGAGCACGATGACCGTCGCGTCCGGGAACGTCTCCTCGAAGCGCACGATGTTGCGGTAGTCGGCGCCGCGGAAGCCGTAGACCGCCTGGTCGGCGTCGCCGACGACCATCACGTTGCGGTGCTCGGCGGTGAGGAGGTGGACGAGCTCCCACTGGGCGAGGTTCGTGTCCTGGAACTCGTCGACGAGCACGTACGCGAAGCGGTGCCGCCACCGGGCGAGGGCGTCCTCGTGCTCCCGGAACAGGCGAACGGCGAGCAGGAGCAGGTCGTCGAAGTCGACGGCCGACGCCTCGAGCAGGCGGCGCTGGTACTCCCGGTAGACGTCGGCGTAGCGCCGCTCGGGCGGTGTGACCGCCGCCTCCGCGACCTCGTCGGGGGTGAGGAGGTCGTTCTTGAAGGACGAGATCCGCCCGTGCAGCTGCCGGGGCGGGAACCGCTTCGGGTCCAGGTTGAGGTCCCGCCGCACGTAGTCGACGAGGCGCACGGCGTCGGACTGGTCGTAGATGCTGAACGAGGACCGCAGCCCCAGCCGGGCGGCCTCGCGGCGCAGGATGCGCGCGCACGCCGAGTGGAACGTCGAGACCCACATCCGGTGCGCGACGTCGCCGACGAGCGTCGCGACCCGCTCCTTCATCTCGCCCGCGGCCTTGTTGGTGAACGTGATCGCGAGCAGCCCGAACGGCGACACCCGCCGAGTGGCGATCAGGTACGCGATCCGGTGGGTGAGGACCCGGGTCTTGCCCGACCCGGCGCCGGCGACGATGAGCAGCGGGCCGTCGGGTGCCGTCGTGGCCTCGCGCTGCACCGGGTTCAGGTCGGCGAGCAGCGCCTCGACGTCGCTCTCCGGGCCACCCGGCCGGGGCGGCGCGTCGGAGGCTTCGGGCATCGCCACGCCATCGTACCGGTGGGGCGCGGCGCGCCCGCGAGGATCAGATCGGCGTGATGCGGAGCCGATGCGTCTCCGCGCGGTCCAGGCTGAGCGTGAGCGCCCCGGTGCGCGGGTCGCGCCAGGCCCGGTGGTAGGGCAGCCAGCGGGCGGGGAGACGCGGGTCGGCCGGGTCGGTGCCGCGGGGGATCTTGCGGAACCGGCGCCGGAGCGAGTCGACGACCCAGGTGTCGTTCGCCGTGCTGACCTGCTCTTCACCGAAGCGCGTCTCCATGCCCCGATGATTCCCTGTCCGCCCTGAAGGAAACCTGAGGTGCGCGTCAGGGAACGATGAAGACCACGGGGGGTGGTCAGGTCTCGAGGAGGAGGGTCACTGGCCCGTCGTTCACGAGCTCCACCGCCATGTCGGCGCCGAAGCGGCCAGTGGCGACGCTCGCGCCGAGCTCGGTGAGGGCGTCACCGAACGCCGCGACGAGCGGCTCGGCGACCTCGGCGGGTGCCGCCTCGCCCCAGCCGGGCCGGCGGCCCCGGCGGGTGTCGGCGTAGAGGGTGAACTGGCTCACGACCAAGGCGGCGCCGCTCGTCTCGGCGAGCGACCGGTTCATCGTGCCCTCGTCGTCGGCGAAGACCCGCAGGTGCCACACCTTCTCGGCGAGCCGGCGGGCCGTCGCCGCGTCGTCGCCGTGCGTGACACCGACGAAGACCAGCAGCCCCGCGTCGATCGCGCCGACGACCGCGCCGTCGATTCGGACGCGGGCTCCACTGACCCGCTGCACCAGCGCGCGCACTGCGGGTGCGCTTAGGCGGCTTGCTCCATGTCGCTCGAGTAGTCGCCGCGGCGAGCGAGGCTGTTGAGCCGGGCCCGCTGCAGGAACGCGCGCTGGGCCGCGGCCCGGTTGGCCTCCTCGCCGCGCCACGCCTGCTGGGCGGCGGCCTGGAGCGCGCGCCCGTACGAGAAGCTGAGCTCCCAAGGGTGGGGGCCGGACCGGTTCATCGCGTTGAGGTGCGCGGTCGCGTCCTCGTCGCTCTGGCCGCCGGACAGGAACACGATCCCGGGCACGGCGGCCGGGACGTGCCGCCGGAAGCAGGCGACGGTCGCGTCGGCGACCTCCTGGACCGACGCGCGCGGCTGGTGGTCGTAGCCCGACAGGACCATGTTGGGCTTGAGCAGCGTGCCGGGCAGGTGGACGCGCTGCTCGAAGAGCGCGGCGTAGAGCGCCTCGAGGGTCGCGGCGGTCACGACCGCGGAGCGCTCGAGGGTGTGGTCGCCCTCCATGAGCACCTCGGGCTCGACGATGGGCACAATCCCGGCCTCCTGGCACAGCGCCGCGTAGCGGGCGAGCGCGTCGGCGTTCACGTCGACTGCATACTGCGAGGGCAGCTCGTCGGTGATCGTGTACGTCCCCCGCCACTTCGCGAAGCGGGCGCCGAGCGCGCGGTACTCGGCGAGGCGGTCGCGCAGCCCGTCGAGGCCCTCGGTGACGGTCTCGCCGTCGGCGGCGAGGGCGAGGGGCTTCGCGCCGGTGTCGACCTTGATCCCCGGGATGACGCCCTGGCTCTCGAGCACCTTCGGGAACGGGATGTCGCCGTCGAAGGACGCCTGACGGATCGTCTCGTCGAAGAGGATCACGCCGCTGATGTAGTCGCCGATCCCGTCGGCGGTGAACAGCAGGTCGCGGTAGGCGCGCCGGTTCGCCTCGGTCGACTCGACGTTGATCTTGTCGAAGCGCTTCTTGATGGTGCCGCCGCTCTCGTCGGCGGCGAGGATCCCCTTGCCGGGCGCGACGAGGGCGCGGGCGGTGGATTCGAGGGCACTGCGGTCCATGGTCACTCCCACTCGATGGTGCCGGGTGGCTTGCTGGTGATGTCGTAGGCGACCCGGTTCACGCCGGGGACCTCGTTAATGATCCGCGACGCGATGCGCTCGAGCACGTCGTAGGGCAGCCGCGCCCAGTCGGCGGTCATCGCGTCCTCCGAGGTCACGGCCCGCACCACGACTGGGTACTCGTAGGTGCGGCCGTCGCCCATCACGCCCACGGTGCGCACGGCGGGCAGCACCGCGAAGCTCTGCCAGAGCTCACGATACAGCCCGGCCCGTCGGACCTCCTCGGCCACGACGTGGTCGGCGCGTCGCAGCGTGTCGAGGCGCTCCGGCGTGACCTCGCCGATGATGCGCACGGCGAGGCCGGGGCCCGGGAAGGGCTGGCGCCACACGATGTCCTCGGGGAGCCCGAGCTCCTCGCCGATGGCGCGGACCTCGTCCTTGAAGAGGGTGCGCAGCGGCTCGACGAGCTCGAAGCGCATGTCGTCGGGCAGGCCGCCGACGTTGTGGTGCGACTTGATCGTCGCGTTGTCGGCGCCGCCCGATTCCACGATGTCGGGGTAGAGGGTGCCCTGCACGAGGTACGGCGCGTCGGCCAGGTCGGCCGCGACCTCCTCGAAGACCCGGATGAAGGTCTGGCCGATGAGCTTGCGCTTCTGCTCGGGGTCGGTGACGTCGCGGAGCGCGGCGATGAAGCGGTCGGCGGCCTTGACGTGGACCAGGTCGACCTGGAACTGGCGGCGGAACGTCTCCTCGACCTGCTCGGCCTCGGCGAGGCGCAGCAGCCCGGTGTCGACGAACACGCACGTGAGCTGGTCCCCGACGGCCTTGTGCACGAGCGCCGCTGCGACGGCCGAGTCGACGCCGCCGGAGAGGCCGCAGACGACGCGCGCGTCGCCGACCTGGTCCCGGATCTGGGCGAGGGCCTCGTCGATGATCGACGTGTGCGTCCAGGTGGGCCGGCACCCACAGACGTCGAAGAGGAAGGCGCGGAGCAGCTCGGTGCCGCGGTCGGTGTGGACGACCTCGGGGTGGTACTGCACGCCGTAGAGAGCCTGGTCGCGGTCCTCGAACGCGGCGATCGTGGCGCCGGGGCTCGTCGCGGTGACGACCGCGCCGGTCGGCGCGGCGCCGATGGCGTCGCCGTGGCTCATCCACACCGTCTGCGCGGCGGGGGTGTCGGCGAGCAGGACCGAGCCGGCCTCGGTGCGGGTGAGCGGCGTGCGCCCGTACTCGCCGCCGCCGGTGCGGCGCACCAGGCCGCCGCGGTCGCGCGCCACGAGCTGCGCGCCGTAGCAGATGCCGAGGATCGGGATGCCGGCGTCGTAGACCGCGGGGTCGACGCCGGGGGAGCCCTCGACGTGCACCGACGCCGGGCCGCCCGAGAAGATGATCCCGCGCGGCCGTCGGGCGAGCAGCTCGGCCGCGGGTGTCGTGCGCGGCACGATCTCGGAGTAGACGCGCGCCTCGCGGACCCGCCGCGCGATCAGTTGCGCGTACTGCGCCCCGAAGTCAACGACGAGGACGGTGTCGTGGTCGGGGGTCAACGCCTCGGGTCAGCGACCCATGCCGACGTGCTGCTCACGTTGGAGCACCTTGCCCTCGGTCTGCAGCGCGGGGGCGACCATGAGCTCCGCCTTCTGGAACTCCTTCAGGGTCTCGTAGCCCGTCGTCGCCATCGACGTGCGCAGGGCGCCGAAGAGGTTCAGCGTGCCGTCGTTGTCGTGCGCCGGGCCGACGAGGATCTCGGCGAGCGAGGCGTGCTGGCCGGCCTGGACCCGCGCGCCGCGGGGCAGCGTCGGGTGGAAGGTCGCCATGCCCCAGTGATAGCCGCGACCGGGGGCCTCCTCGGCCCGGGCGAGGGGCGAGCCGAGCATGACGGCGTCGGCGCCGCAGGCGATCGCCTTCGCCACGTCGCCGCCGGTGCGCATGCCACCGTCGGCGATCACGTGGACGTACACGCCGGTCTCGTCGAGGTGGCGGATCCGGGCGCCGGCCGCGTCGGCGATCGCCGTCGCCTGGGGAACGCCGATCCCGAGCACGCCGCGGGTGGTGCAGGCGTGGCCCGGGCCGACGCCGACGAGGATCCCGACGGCGCCGGTGCGCATGAGGTGCAGCGCGGTGGAGTAGGAGGCGCACCCGCCGACGACGACCGGGAGCTCGAACTCGCGGATGAACTTCTTCAGGTTGAGCGGCTGGCGGGCCTCGTCCTTCGAGACGTGCTCGGCGGAGACCACGGTGCCCTGGATGACGAGCAGGTCGAGCTCGGCGTCGAGGACGTGCTTGGCGTAGCGCTCGACACGCTGGGGGGTGAGCGACGCGCACGTGGTGACGCCGCTCGCCTTGATCTCGCGGATGCGGGCGCCGATGAGCTCCTCGTTGATCGGCTCGGCGTAGATCTCCTGCATCCGCCGCGTCGCCTTCTCGGCGGACAGCTCGGCGATCTCCTCGAAGAGCGGCTCGGGGTCCTCGTAGCGGGTCCAGAGGCCCTCGAGGTTGAGGCAGGCCATCCCGCCGAGGCGTCCGACGTCGATCGCGGTGGCGGGCGACACGACGCCGTCCATCGCCGCGGCGATGAGCGGCAGCTCGAAGGAGTAGGCGTCCATCTCCCACGAGATGTCGACGTCCTCGGGATCACGGGTCCGTCGGCTCGGCACGACCGCGATCTCGTCGAATCCGTAGGCCCGTCGTCCGGTCTTGCCGATGCCGATCTCGACTTCCACGTGCTCCCCGTTCCCGTGCGGCCGAAGGGTCGATCGTACCGCCCTCGTTTCCTGCCACCGCTGACCCGGGTCGGCGGGGCCGGCTCAGCGGCCGGCGGTGAGGTGGGCGAGGAATCCGGCGAGGATGCGCGCCGTCGCGCCCCACACGGTCTCGTCGGCGAGCTCGAAGAAGTGGATGGGGCGGTCCAGGCCCGGCGTGACGCCGAGGTCGGCCGGGACGTCCCAGCGCTCCTCGCGGAAGACGGCGTCGTCGAGCAGCTCGGAGAGCGCGACGTCGAACACGCGGACGACCTCGGTCGGGTCGGGGTGCAGGGTCGGCGGCTCGGCGAGCAGCCCGACGAAGGGCGTGAGCACGAACCGGGAGGCCACCGTGGTGATCCGATCGAGCTCGGCGACGATCTCGACGGCGGCCGGGTCGAGTCCGATCTCCTCCCAGGCCTCCCGCAGCGCGGCGTCGCGCAGGCTGGCGTCGTGCTCGGCCTCGAGCTTGCCGCCGGGGAAGGCGATCTCGCCGCGGTGCGACGGCATGGTCTCGGGCCGCTTGGTGAGGACGAGGCGGGCCTCGCCGTCGGCCTCGAAGATCGGCACGAGGACGGCGGCCGGGCGGGCCGACGGCGGCGCCGGCCGCCGGACCGGGGCGGGGAGCGTGGCGCACGCGGCGCGGACGTCGTCGAGCGTGAAGCGCCGCTTCGCTGTCGGGAGGTGCGCCCAGGGCGCCGGGCGCCCG
>DATDGU010000207.1:0-15711 GCA_036521915.1 Acidimicrobiia bacterium
CGGCGCGCCCGCGGCGCGGTGGTCAGCCGGTCAACGCGGCGGTCACGGTGGTCGTCGGGACCGCGACCTCGACGGAGCGGAGCGGCCAGCGCCGTCAGTGGCCGAGCGCCAGGCCCTCCGATCGCGTGTCGGCGACAGCCGCGTAGCCCCCGCCCGCCTCGACGCGGATGACGTGGGCGTGCCCCATGTTCGCGTCGTAGGGCGGCGCGTCCACGACTTCATGGCCGAAGGCGCGCAGCGCGTCAGCGAACGCGGGCCCGAAGCGGGATTCGGCGCGGACCCGCCAGCTCCCCGGGTCGACCCGCCAGCGGGGCGCGGCGACCGCGGCCGCCGGGTCGGCGCCGTCGTCGATGAGATGGGCGAGGAGCTGGACGTGCACGCCGGGCTGGGCGTCGCCGCCCATGCTCCCGAACACGAGGTGCGGGACGCCGTCGCGCAATGCCATCGCGGGGATCAGCGTGTGGAGGGGCCGCTTCGCGGGCGCGAACGCGTTGACCCGGCCACCGTCGAGCGAGAAGGAGCTGCCGCGGTTGTTCAGGTTGACGCCCCACTTGGGGACGTGCACGCCCGCACCGAAGTGGAGGAAGTTCGACTGGATGAGGCTGACGAGCAGCCCGTCGCCGTCGGCGGCGCAGAGGTACGCGGTGCCCCCGGGCTGGGGGACGCCCGCCGCCGGGGTGCCGGCGGCGTCGGCGCGCAGCGTCGCCCGGCGTGCCGCAAGATACGGCGTGGCGAGCAGGTGCGACGCCGGGTGGGGCATCGCCGCCGGGTCGCTCACCCACTCGTCGCGGTCGACGAGCGCGAGCTTCAGCGCCTCGATGAGGAGGTGCTGGCGCGCCGGGCCGTCCGGCGGGAGGGGCAGGCCGTCGAGGAGCCGCAGCGCCTCGAGCGCGGTGACCCCCTGGGTCGGCGGTGGGAGCTCGACGACGTCGACGTCGCGGTAGGCGCCGTGGAGCGGGTCGACCCACTCCCCCACGTGCGCGGTGAGGTCCGCGGCGGCCATCGCCCCGCCGTGCGCACCCAGCGTCTCGACGATCGCCTCCCCGATCGGACCCCGGTAGTAGGCGTCGGGGCCGTCCGCGGCGAGCGTCTCGATCGTGCGGGCCAGCGCCGGCTGGCGCAGCCACGTCCCGCCGCCGACGTCGCCGTAGACGGCGTGCCACGCCCCGTACCACGGGTTCGCGGCCGGGTACATGCGCCGCCCGTCGTGGAACATGCGGGCCGCGTCGTCGCTCACCGCGAACCCGTCACGGGCGTAGCTGACCGCGTCGCCGACCAGGCTCGCGACGTCACGGGTCCCCCACCGCGCGAGCAGGTCGAACCAGCCCGCGATCGCGCCCGGCACGGTCACGCTGTCCGGGCCGAGCACCGGCATCCACGGCCCGTCGCTGCGCCCCGTCATCGAGTCGAGGGTGGCGCCGCCCGCCGAGCGGCCCGAGCCGAGGTAGCCGGTGAGCGCGCCGTCCCAGACGATCGCGAAGAGGTCACCGCCGTAGCCGCAGGCGTAGGGCGCGACGACGCCGAGGGTGAGGTTCGCGGCGATCACCGCGTCCATCGCGTTGCCGCCCTGGGCCAGGACGGCCACGCCGGTCGCCGACGCGAGGTGGTGCGGCGTCGCGACGACGCCGCGCGGGAAGCGCCGCGCCGCGCGGGGGCTCACCGCAGCCCCTCGAACGCGGGCCAGGCGAGCGCGTCGATGAGCCGGCGCTGCACCGCGTCGCGCGTCGCCTCGTCGGCCGGGCACCGGGGCGGTCGTGGCGCCCCGCCGCCCGGGAGGCCGAGCAGGTCCAGCGCCGCCTTCGTCGCCGTGATCCCGCCGAGCTCGCGGGTGACGGTGTAGAGCCGCATGAGCTCCGCGTACGCGTCCTGCAGCGCGGCGAGGTCGCCCCCGCGGGCCGCCTCGACGACCGACGCGCAGAGTCGGGGGGCGAGGTTGGCGTCGGAGCTGAGGAAGCCCTGCCCCCCGAGGCCCAGGGCGGTGAGGGCGTGCAGCGGGCCGCCGACGTGCACGTCGGCCCGCCCGTCGACCGCCTCGACGACGCGGAGCAGGTAGGTGACGTCGGCCGTCGAGCAGTTCACGCCGATCACCGGGCCGCCGCCGTCCAGGATCGACGCGAGGAGCTCGACCGGCAGGAGGTAGCCGACGCTCTGGTGGGTGGAGAGCACCACCGGCAGGTCGACCGCGTCGAGGACGCTGCGCACGTACCGGTCGAGCTCGGCCGGGGTGGGTCGGTTCCCGTGCCCCTGGTCGAGCGAGTACAGCTGGAACGCGTCGACCCCGGTGTCCGCCGCGACGCGCGCGAGCGCGACGGCCTCGTGCGCGGTGCGCGGCTCGACGCCCATGGCGCGGACGGGCAGGTGGCCGCCGAGGACCTCCACGCCGACCTCGAGCACCCGGCGGGTCTCGTCCGGTGTCAGCGCGTAGCCCTCACCGCTGCCGCTCCCCGCGAGGTACACGCCGACGCCCGCGTCGCGCTGGCGCGCCAGGTGCCCGCGCAACCCGACCTCGTCGAGTGCGCCGTCGGCGCGGAAGGGTGTGATGCTCACCACGAACGTGCTGTAGGGCTTCGCCGCCACGGCGCTCCTCGGTCGAGAGCAGCCGGAGTCTAGGAAGCGCCTACGATCGCTGCGTCATGCCCGCGACCGCGACGCCGCCGTACCGGCTCATCTCGGCGGACAGCCACGTGAACGAGCCCCGCGACCTGTGGACGAGCCGCGTCTCGTCCGCGATGCGCGACCGCGCGCCGCGCATCGAGCGCTTCGACGCCGGCGACGCGTGGGTGATCGAGGGCGTCGACGACCCGATCAACTTCGGGATGAACGCCTGCGCCGGCCTCGAGCCGGAGGCGATGGAGGCGTGGGTCCGCTTCGAGGACATCCGCCCCGGCGGCTACGACCCGGCCGCCCGGGTCGCCGAGATGGAGCGCGACGGCGTCGACGCCGAGATGCTCTACCCCACCCCGCGCCTCGCCCAGGCGATCGTCGCCAACCCCGACCCGCAGTACCGGGCCGAGATGATGCGCGCCTACAACGACTGGCTCTCCGAGTTCGTCGGCTACGCGCCGGCCCGCTTCGGCGGCCACGCCATGCTGCCCAACTGCGGCGCGGACGCCGCGGTCGCCGAGGTCGAGCGGGTCCTCGACCGGCCCGGGATGCGCGGCGTCGTCATGGGCTGTTACCCGAACGGGACGCTGTCGCCCGAGCCCGCCGACGACGCCGTGTGGGCCGCCCTCGTCGACCGGGGGGTCCCCCTGGCCATCCACGTGAGCCTCTCGCTGTCGATGCCGGCGGCGCACAAGGCGAAGCTGCCCGGCTACGGGCGGTTCTTCGACGCCCCGAACCGCATGATCGAGCTCATCTTCTCCGGGGTCTTCGACCGCTTCCCCACCCTCGACGTGGTGTTCGCCGAGGTCGACGCCGGATGGGTGCCGTACGCGAAGGAGCAGATCGACAACAACTACCGCCGGCTCGACCCGGTGAGCCGCTTCGGGCTCGCCGCCCCGCCGAGCGAGTACATCGAGCGGCACTTCCACTACGGCTTCATGACCGACACGTTCGGGATCCACCACCGCGGCGACGTCGGCGTCGACCGGCTGCTGTGGTCGAGTGACTATCCGCACATCAGCGCCGACTGGCCGTCGTCGTGGCGCACCATCCAGGCGGCGTTCGCGGGCGTCCCGCCCGAGGAGCGCCACCGGATCCTGGCCGGCAACACCCAGCGCCTGTACGGCTTCACCGAGTAGCCACGCCCGGCGACGGCGCGGGAAGGAGACGCCATGGCCCTCGCGGTGATCAACCCCGCCACCGGCGAGACCGAGGAGAAGTTCGCGGCCCTCTCCCCCGCCGACCTCGACGCGCACCTGGCGCGCGCCGCCGCCGCCGCGGCGTCGTACCGGCGCACGAGCTTCGACGCGCGCGCCGGCTGGATGCAGGCGGCCGCCGACCTGCTCGACCGCGACCGGGACGAGGTCGCCACGATGATGACGACCGAGATGGGCAAGACGCTCGTCGCGGCGCGCGCCGAGGTCGAGAAGTGCGCCCGGGCCTGCCGCTACTTCGCCGAGCACGCCGCGGCGTTCCTCGCCGACGAGCCGGCCGACGCGGCGACGGTCGGTGCCCGCCGCGCCTACGCGACCTACGAGCCGCTCGGCCCCGTGCTCGCCGTCATGCCGTGGAACTTCCCGCTGTGGCAGGCGATGCGCTTCGCCGCGCCGGCGCTCATGGCCGGCAACGTCGGCCTCCTGAAGCACGCGTCGAACGTGCCCCGCACCGCCCTCTACTTCGAGCGGCTCTTCGCCGAGGCCGGCTTCCCCGACGGGGTGTTCCAGACCCTCCTCATCGGCTCCGACCAGGTCGAGGCGGTGCTGCGCGACCCGCGGGTCCGCGCCGCGACGCTCACCGGCAGCGAGCCGGCCGGGCGGGCCGTGGCCGCGGTCGCCGGCGACGCGATCAAGACGACCGTCCTCGAGCTCGGCGGCAGCGACGCGTTCCTCGTTCTGCCCTCGGCGCCGCTCGAGCGGGCCGCGCAGGTCGCGACGACGTCGCGCTGTCAGAACAACGGCCAGAGCTGCATCTCCGCGAAGCGCTTCATCGTCCACGCCGAGGTCGCCGACGCGTTCGAGGCCCACTTCGTGCGGGCCATGGCCGCGCTGCGCGTCGGCGACCCGATGGACCCCGCGACGGACGTCGGGCCGCTCGCCACCGAGCAGGGACGCGCCGACGTGGAGGCCCTCGTCGAGGACGCCACCGGCCGGGGCGCCCGCCTCCTGTGCGGCGGCCAGCGCCCCGACCGGTCCGGCTGGTACTACCCGCCGACGGTCGTCACCGACCTCACCCCGGCGATGCGCATGTACCACGAGGAGGTGTTCGGCCCCGTCGCCGCCCTCTACCGGGTCGAGAGCCTCGACGCCGCGCTCGCGCTCGCCAACGACACCGACTTCGGGCTCGGCTCGAACGCCTGGACGAACGACCCCGGCGAGCAGCGGCGCTGCGTCGAGGGCCTCGAGGCGGGCGCCGTGTTCGTGAACGGGATGACGACCTCGTTCCCCGAGCTGCCCTTCGGCGGCGTGAAGCACTCCGGCTACGGGCGGGAGCTCTCCGCGCACGGCATCCGCGAGTTCACCAACCTGAAGACGGTCTGGGTCGGCGACGCCGGCTGAGGCGGCCCTACTGGCTCGCGGCCCCCGGCCGGGTGTGGTCGTGGAAGAACGCCAGCATGAGCGCCGTCGCGCTCACCTGCTGGTTCGCCGCGCCGAGCGACGGGATCGTGAACGGCGTCCCCGGCCAGGTGTGGCCGTCGCCGAGGAGGCTGTAGAGCTCGACCTGGGTGCCGGCGCGACAGCCGCGGTAGAGCGTCTCGGTGACCGTCGACGCGACGGCCACCTGGCGCGGGGTGTGCGCGCAGCCGTCACGGGTCGCCCACGACGCGACCGCGCTCGGCACCGGGGTGGTGACCAGCCCACCGAGCCCCGGTGAGAGCTGCCCGCCGGTGTACGCCACGACCGGGTCGGACGTGCCGTGGAAGGCGAGCACCGACAGCGGGAGGCCCTGCGGGCAGGCGGGCACGAGGTTGATCCCCGACACCGGCGCGATCGCGGCCAGGCGGCTCGTCAGCTTGCAGCCGAGCAGCGTCGAGAGGCCCGCGCCGTTCGAGATCCCCGTCGAGTACACCCGAGTAGGGTCGATGCACTCGGTCCGCTCCGTCTGGTCGATGAGCGCACCCGTGTAGGCCACGTCGTCGGGCTCGGCGAGGTTCGGGAGGATGTTCCAGAACGCCTCCGCGCTCGTGCCCTGCGGGGTCAGCACGACATCGCCCGCGGCCGGGCCGGCCTGCTCGAGGCCGCTGTAGACCGCCTGCTGGACGTCGTTGGACCCGAGCCCGTGGAAGTTCATCACGAGCCCGAACGGGCCCGCCCCGGGCGGGACGGCGAGGCGGTAGCTGCGCACCGTCGCGCCCGACGGGATGCTCGTCGTCGTCGTGCCGGCCGGACCGGGGTGTGCGCACCCGCTCGAGCGTGGTGCCCGGGGCGCGGCGCCGGCGGGACTCACGCTGCAGAGCGCGGCGGTGAGGAGCACGACGCTCACCCCGGCGAGCCGGGCGAGGCGACGCGGCCGCGCCGCGACACGAGAGGCGGTGGGCGCGCCCGGTCCGTCACGAGCGGCTGACCGGCGCGGGCGGGGGCGGAGAGCCGAGCCGGCGCCGCTCGAGGTCAGCGCTCAGTAGCCGTAGCCGCCCCCACCACCCGACGAGCCGGAGCCCGAGCCGGAGCCCGAGCCGGAGCCCGCGCTGGTCGTCGGGGTCGTCGCCGGCGCCGAGGCCGTGACGATCTGGCCCGACGGCGACACGACGTGCCAGAGCCCGTTCGCGAAGCCCTGCCCGTTCGTCTGCCCCGCCGCGGTGTCGTTCATGAACATGTAGAGCGGGTGCCCGCCGTAGACGACCTGGGTCCCGTTCGCGTCCGTGATCGTGCTCAGCATCGACGCGGTCACGCCCGTGCCCGCGACCGGCATGCCGGTCGCGGTGAGCGGCGGCCAGAGCATGGCGCACGACCCGCTGCAGGCGCTCATGGTCGCCGTGTCCGGCATGAACGCGTAGAGCGTCTTGCCGTTCGCGTCGACCAGGATTGTCCCGAGCGAGGAGCTCGCGGTCTTCACGGTCGCGGCCGGCGTCGCGGGCGGCGCGGCCGGCTTCGACGGCGGCTTCGACGAGACGCTGCCCGAGCCGCCGCCGCAGGCGGCGAGCACGCCGACGAGGCCGAAGAGCCCCGCGGCCACCCATCCCTTCCTCACGGTGTTTCCTCCCCGTGGTCCTGTGCTGTCGGAAGCACTACGGATCGGGGGGCGAAACGGCTTGCGGCGCCTCAGGCGCTGAGTCGCTCGACCGGCCGGGCGGGCGCCCAGGACGGCACGGCGATCGTGAGGGCGGGCGGGGCGTGCCAGCAGATGGGCTCGACCAGCGGGCCGGCCGCGGGCGCGGGACGCAGGGCCGCGGCCCGGCACCGGCGCACGTGCCGGCGCGTGTCGAGGAGGTCGGCGAGCAGCGACGGCTGACCGCAGCCGAACGCGACGCAGGCGGCGAGCCAGGCGGTGCCCGGCCGGCCCGGCCCGGACCCGCAGCGCCCCGGCGACGCCGATCCCCACGGCGACGAGCATCCAGCCCAGCCAGAACGCGCGGCTGTGCTCGGCGGCGTCACGCCAGGCCCGCCGCGGCTGGACGGCGAGGATGAGCGCGAACAGCCCGGCGACCGCGAGGACGTCGGCGGCGGCGATGGCGGCGATCACGGTCGAACCCCTCACCTCGGCGCCGGGTGTGACGACATCAGCACGATGATCGACCGGCCGTCGGGCCGCCTGTAGGGGGGCGCAGTCAGTGCACGATCGCCGTGCCGAGCTTGACGGCGATCATCACGACCGCCACCACCAGATAGCCGCGCAGCGTGACCAGGCAGAAGGTCCGGAACCGCGTGGTTTCGGGACGGGACACCAGCGCCAGGGGCGGCATCCGCCAGGTCTGGCGGTCGAGGTGGCGCACGTCCGCGAGCGGGTCGACGTCCAGGCCAACCCGGCGGAGCCGCGACCGGCGCACGAGCGCGCCCGCCCCGCCGACGACGAGCGTGATTCCCATCGCCGCGAACAGCACCGCGGTCATCGTCGGCACGTCGATGGACGGGAACAGCACGTTCACCGTGAGGATGAGGGAGAGCACGACGAGCACGGCGATGATCACGCCGGTGACGACGTTCAGCCACGGCCGGTTCACCCACGGCCCGAGCACGCCCCGGTCGTTGCAGAGCAGCAGCAGGAACAGGGTGGCACTCGGCAGCAGCACCCCGGCGAGCACCTGCACATACTCGGTGAGCGTGCCGAGCGGCGCGTTGGGGATGAGCACGATCGCCGCGGCGAATGCGACCTGCAGCGCGTAGGCGCCGTAGAAGCCCTTCGCCTCGCTCACCTTGCGGTGCAGCGAGTGCTTCACGTTGAACGTGTCCCCGAACGCGTACGCCGACGAGAGTGTCACGCACGCCGCGCCGATGATCGACGCGTCGATGAGGATCATGGCGAAGAGCGCCCCGGCCCAGTAGCCGACGGTGTGGTGCAACCCGTTCGCGACGCCACCGGCGTCGGTGAAGTGACCGAAGAACACCGTGCCCGCGAACGCGAACGCGGTGATCATGATGTAGCCGCCCGCCGCGATGTTCGTGATGAACGCCCCGATGATGGTGTCGGCCCGCTCGTAGCGGATCCAGCGCGGCGTGATCCGCTTGTCGATGACGTTTGACTGCTGGAAGAACAGCTGCCATGGGGCGATCGTCGTCCCGACGATCGCCACCAGGAGCAGGATCGCCGCGCTGTCGAACCCTCCCTGGACGCCGGGCACGAACGTGTGGTGGAGGATCTCGACCGAGCCGTGCGGGCGGGTCATCACGAGCAGCGGGATGAACAGGAAGCTCACCGCGACGAGCACGAACATGAACCGCTCCCAACGGCGGAAGCTGCCCGTGACGGTGAACGCGATGAGCGCCGCGGCCGCGATGGGGACGCTGAGGGTGGGCTGCACCCCGAAGTAGCTCAGCCCCAGGCTCACGCCGATGAACTCGGTGACGATCGTGAGGAAGTTCAAGAAGAACAGGTCCCCGACCGAGAACCACGACCAGAACCGTCCGAAGCGCTCCCGGATGAGGCGGGCGTGGCCCACCCCGGTGACCGACCCGAGACGCACCACCATCTCCTGGTTGACGATGAGCACCGGGATCAGCAGCAGCAGGACCCACAGCAGCGTCGTCCCGTACTGCTGGCCGGCCTGCGCGTAGGTCGACACGCCGCCCGCGTCGTTGTCGCCGATCATCACGATCAGGCCGGGCCCGACGATCGCCGCGAGGGTGAGGAGCCGGCGCGCCCAGGTCCGCCGGGGCGCCGTGTCGTGCATCGACACGGTGCCGAGGGCGCCCTCGATGTCCCCGACATGCGCGTCGTCGAGCACCGCCGTCTCGGCGGGCGGCGCGGGCAGGGTCGAGTCGAGCTCGGTCATCGCGGTGCACCTCCTCTCGGAGACGGCGGCGGACAGGGGGCGGTGGTGCGCCCGGACGCGCGGGACGGCACCGAGGGGCTGCCTCAGCCGGGTGTCCGCGGGCGGGCGTGCGGCGCGCCGGGCGCGCCAGGCACCGTCGCGGTGCGAGGAGCGGGCAAACTCGGGCCGGGTGGGCGCCGCCCGACTGGTCAGGCGGCGGCGACCGTGCTCAGACGGTACGGGTCAGCCCGCAGCGCACGAGGTGCACCGCGGTGGAGGCAGCTCGGGACTTCGAGGTTTCGATCGCATCGAGCCACCTCCTCTCGCTCGCGCTCCGTCGGGCGACGCGCCATACTGCCAGGCACGGATATGGCGAGCAACCGTTGCGGCCCCGCGACCCCGCGTCGCCACACCCCGCGCGTCACCGCATGGTGAGCGCACCCCCCGCGGTCCGCCGCGTCTGGCTGTCCGACGTGCTCGGCCGCGCCGTGCACGCGCAGGACGGCCAGCGGCTCGGCAAGATCAAGGACGCGATCGTGCGCCTCGATCTCGAGCCGGGCCACCGTCCCCCGGTCACCGGGCTCGTCGTCACGGTCGGCGGACGCGACCTCTACGTGCCGCGCGACCTCGTCGCCGACCTCACCGCCGACGAGGTCACGCTCTCGACGGCACGCCTCGACCTGCGGGCCTTCGAGCGGCGCGACGGCGAGGTCCTGCTGCGCCACGACCTCCTCGGGCACCGGCTCATCGACGTCACCACCGCCCGGCTCGTCCGGGCACGCGACGCCGAGCTCGTCGACGCCGACGGCTGGGTGCTCGCCGCGATCGACGCGTCAGCCCGCGGGCCGCTCGCCCGCCTGCGGCGCCACCCGACGAGCCACAACCCCCAGGATTGGTCGGACTTCGAGGCGCTCATCGGCCACGACGAGACCGCCGGCCTCCGCGCCCCGTTCTCGCGTCTGCGCCGGCTGCGACCCGCCGAGCTCGCCGACCTCGTCGAGGAGGCGACCGACGACGAGAGCGAGGAGATCCTCGACGCCGTCGGCGACGACAAGGAGCTCGAAGCGGACGTCTTCGAGGAGCTCGAACCCGATCACCAGCTCCAGCTGCTGCGGGAGCGCTCCGACCGCGAGGTCGCCGACGTGCTCGCCCACATGCGGCCCGACGACGCGGCGGACCTGCTCACCGAGCTCGACCAGGAGCGGCGTCTCCCGATCCTCCAGCTCCTGCCCGCGGCCACCCAAGCCAAGCTCCGCGCCCTGCTTGGGTTCAACCCCAGCACGGCCGGCGGGCTCATGACCCCCGACTTCCTCGCGCTCCCGCCGACGACCACCGTGCAGCGCGCGCTGCAGCAGGTGCGCACGGCGTCGGGGATCGCCACCGAGGCGCTGCTGTGCGTCCTCATCGTGGACGACGGCGCGCTCGTCGGCACCGTCTCCCTGCCGACGCTGCTGCAAGCGCCGGCGCGTGCTCGGCTCGCCACGATCGCCGAACCGGATCCGGTCCGCGTCGCGACGGACGCGGACCTCACCGAGGTCGCGGTCCGTATGACCGATTTCAACCTGGTGTGCATGCCGGTCGTCGACGCGGATGATCGCCTCCTCGGGGTGATCACGGTCGACGACGTGCTCGAGGCGACCGTCCCCGAGGAGTGGTGGGACCGCGTCGAGGACGTGGAAGAGGCGCCGCGGCCCCGGCGCCACGCGACGCCGGTCCTGCCTCGAGCCTGAAGGTCAGCGACCGAGCGCGCCCGGGCGGACCGCTCTCGGCCGTCCGCGGCGGGGGATGCGCGACCGGCGCGCTTCGCCGCTAGCCGGTGAACGCGGCCACAACGCCGCAGCCGTCCGTCGTGGGGTCGAACTGGATTCGCCGCCCCGGTGCAGGCGGTGTTGCCGGTCACCGTCGAGTTCGTGAGGGTGACGGAGCCGTCCACCGAGTCGGGCGCCGGGGTTTCGATACCGCCGTTTTTCGGCCCTCAAGTTCGGCTGGAGTCCTCAAGTTCCGCCGGGGAAGGTGCCGACATAGGGGCGGGAGAACAACGAGACCAGGGCCGGCGGGCACTGGAGGTGTGTGTGTGCGGCCGCGCTTGACGCGCAGCGAGCGAGTGGCGGTCCTGGTCGAGACCGCCCTCATCCTGCCCATCCTTATCGTCCTGGTCTTCGGGATCATCGAGTACTCGGCGGCGTACCACGACTCGTCCCTGGCGGCGGACGCCGCCCGGTCCGCCGGTCGGATCGCGTCGGCCGAGTCACTCAACCCCGACTACGCCATCGACGCCGCCTCCGCGGCGTCGGCGGCGCTGCAGGGCATGCCGTCCAACCAGCCCCAGCAGCTTTGGATCTACAAGGCGAACTCGAACGGGTACCCGGGCTCCGAGACCAGCTTCACCAGCTGCGGCGACAACTGCATCGAGTACCCGTGGCAGCAATCGACGAAGAGCTTCAACACCGCCGCGCCAGGCGGTGACGGCTGGCCGGCGTCGGACCAGCAGGTGTGCACTTCGCCGTCCGACGAGGTCGGCGTCTTCGTCCAGGTCCAGCACAACTTCATCACCAAGCTCTTCGGTGCCAGCGTGACGCTAAGCGACCACGCCGTCTTCCGGCTCGAACCCGCCGCATTGGCCGAATGCTGACCTCCGGACACGCGCTGCAGGTCTGGCGGCGCCGCGCTTGGCTCCGCCGTCAGCGCCCCGATGACGAAACCGGCATCGTCCTGGTGTTCACGGCGATCTCCCTCGTCGTGCTGCTCGCCCTGGCCGGCTTCGCCGTGGACTTCTCGCACTGGAGCCGCGAGGAGGCCCGTCTCCAGAAGGCCGCCGACGCGGCGGCCCTTGCGGGCGCCGTCTACATGCCTGACAACACCGGCAACGTCGCGTATACGACCGCGCAGGCGATCGCCGGCAGGAACGGGTTCACCAACGGTCAGAACGGCGTGACGGTCACGACGTCCGTCGTTGAACGGGGTCAGGGCGCGTGTCGGCGGGGCGTGCGAGGAGGTTCAACGTGCCAGCGAAGATCGACCACGGGACGGTCGGCAAGTACCGATCGATCGACCCGAGCGACCGGCGTCTCGTCGGCCTCGCGGCGAGCTGGTCGACGACCCCGGCGCGGCGAGAGACCGCGACCCGCTTGACCCACACGAGCGTGCGAGAGAGCGCCCGCTCGTCGGCGAGGACCACGGTCAGGTCAGGCGCGGGAACGGCGGCGGGCAGGTCGCCGCGGGTCAACGCCGGGGGCTCGTTCACCACGGCGCACACCGTACAGGTCGAACAACACGCGTGTCATTCGACCCCGTGGGCGTCAACGTGGGCGTCAGGGCCTCGGCTCGGGCGGGCTGGATGCCCTCGAACCGTTGGGGTTGTTGGTCGGGCTGGCGGGACTCGAACCCGCGACCTTCGGTCCCCCAGTTCGAATGATGGCTCCGCGCTCGTCTGAGCACGTCCGCGTGGGTCCCGTTGTCGCAGGTCAGAGGCGATAGAAACGAGACCATCCGGGACGGAGCAGGACTAGAGCGTCGGTTTCGGTCCGGCAGCTGTTTACAAGTCTGTTTACAAGCCTGGGCCGACCCACTTGCTTCCTACTCTCGCTCTCGTGGTCGCCTAGGAATTGCGCGGCGGGGTCGCCAGGCGCTAAGCGTCAGGCTGTTATCCCGTGAACGCCGCCACCGGACCTACCACCAGTGTCGGGGTGACGGGTGGGGTGACGGGCGGGGTGATCGGCGGGACCACCACGCTCTGGGCGGTGACGACGCCCTCCAAGGAGAAGAACGCGCTGGCCCCCGGCGCCAGGCCGCCGGTGAAGTTCACGACGCCATCGGCCATGTCGGCTGAGATGTTGCTGAAGCTCGTGTTCGGGCCCTCGTAGCCGGTCGACCCGAACGGGCAGCCGGCCGGGCTGTTTCCTTGATTGCACAGGCCGTCGCCGTCGAAGCCGAAGGTGGGAGCCGGAGTGGTGACGCCGTTCAATGTGAGGTGCGTGACTGTGAAGGACGCGTTGTTCTGCACCCCGATGAGCGTGTCCTCGGCGCCGTCGAACGGCCCTTGGCTCGGGTCGGTTAGGACGGTGACCGTCCCGTCAGGGTTGATGACCAAGAGCAATGCGCAGCCGGTGTTGGTTCCGACTGGCGGGCACTGCGTGAATGGGTCGGCCCCGTGTGGAGGTAGAGGGGTGGTCGGCGCCGGTGGTTCGGGGGCCGCGTGGGCCGGCGCGGCGGAACCCACCGCGAGGACCGCGGGTCCCAGCGCAAGCAGCGTTCCCAGGATGACGGTTCGCACTCGTCCCATGCCCGTCCTCCTCTCAGGTCTCCTCCGGGTTGCCTCGCCCCCGGCATCCCCTGTGGAGGGCAACATATCCCGGTCAGCCGCCGAGGGTTGGGACCCTTGGGCCTCCGCCAGACCGGGGCAGGCAACACCCGCCGTTGCCAGCCGTAGCGCAGGCCCGCCGTCACGTTCGTGGAGAACTTCGATCAGGCCGACACGATGCAGCGCGTCAACATCGCTGGCATGGGAGCCCCACCGTTCGGCTGATCCATGTGGTGTCATCGCGCGAGGTCGGTGGTGCGCCGGGAACCTTCACGCTGTTGATCGTCTACGCGGGCTGGCGCAACGACGATCAGGTATGGCGGAAGGACATGAGGAACTCGACCGTCCCCGCGTTGCCGACCGATGCAGGCCCGCCGCTTGGGTTGTTGATGTTGTAGTCCGAGAACGTCACGGGAATCGATCCGGTCACCTGGATCGTGTCCCCGCTCTGGCGGGCCGAGACCGGTACCTGAACCGTGTGGGTGGTGCCGTGCAGCAGCAGGGTCCCAACTGCGGTCTCGGTCACGGTCGCGGCGGGTCTTGGCGTCGACCCGAAGTTGATCGGCGTCGTGAGGGTGAACTTCGCGGTCGGGAACTGCGCCGTGTCCATGATCCGGCCTTGGAACTGCCCGTCGCGCTCCCCGGAGTCGCTGTTGACCTGGGTCATGTCCACCGTGACCGTCGTGTCGGTCACGGCGGTCGACGTGGCGGTCAGCTGACCTGTCACGGCGGTCGTCCTCCCGACGGCCGTGTGGCTCTGCCCGAAGAGGGTCTCCTCAACCCGGTAGCCAGCCTGCGAACCCGATCCGACGGTCCAGGTCCCCGCCAGCGGGGCTGCCGCCGCGGTCGACTTCGCGTTGGAGAGCTTGAACGGGGCTGGGGCCGGTCCTTCGACGAAGTGGAAGTACACGAACGGGCCGCCGACCACCAGGACGACCGCGAGGACGATGCCGCCGATCAGCCACCGCTTCCAGTGCCGCGGACGACGTATGGATGCCATGACGTTCGGCTCCTGAGCTGGGAGGTCTGAAAGCAGTCTGACGTGGGGGCAGGCCCGTTGCGCCGTCGCGCCCCGCCCGGGCCGTCGCGACATTCGGCCAGTGTCCCGTCCACACACAAGAGCACTCCCGCCGTCCGGTAAGCAGCGGGTAAGAGTCCCGCAGCCGCCGGGGAGGACTTGAGGTGCTCAATCGCCGACGCCCCGCGCTCGACGCCGAGCTCGAGTTGTGGCGGGAGGAACGGTGGGGCGCCGTCGTGCTGCTCGCCGGACTCGCGGACGATGACGCCCAGCTACTTAGGGCGGCCGCTAATCAGGTGGCGGACGAGTGGGCATCGCAGCCGGTCCGGCAACTACTCCTCGACGCGGCGCAGCTAGCCGAGATTGGCGCCTGACTCCCTTGCTCTGACGGAGCCAAGGGTTAGTTTGTTCGGCGTCTGTCCGGGGACGAGGGTGGACGGCGGAGGTCCGGAGCGTGCGGTCTCGGGTGCGGGTCGGTCTGGCGGCGGCTGGTGTGGTCGCGTTGGCGCTCGGGCTGACCGGGGTGGTGACCGCGGGAGCCCAGACCGCCTTGTCCCAGACGGTGATCTTCACGACGCCGGGGTCCTCGTCGTTCACGGTCCCTGCGGGGGTGTGCTCGGTCAACATCACGGCCAACGGAGCCAACGGCGGCAACGCAAGCGGCGGCGCCACTGGCGGGGTCGGGGCGACCGCCTCGGGGACTCTGTCGGTGACGCTGGGTGAGGTGCTTGGCATCAACGTCGGCGGCCGGGGCGGCGATGGCAGCGAGACGAGCGCGGGGACGACCGGTGGCACGGGGGGCGTGAACGGCGGCGGTAATGGCGGCGATACGGGGTTCGACGGTGGCGTCACGGGTGGCGGCGGTGGCGGTGCCTCTGACGTGCGCGTTGGTGGTACGTCGCTGACGGACCGGGTGCTGGTCGCCGGAGGTGGCGGCGGCGCCGGCACTAACAACCTCGACACGCCGAACACCAGTGGTGGCGGTCAGGGTGGCGGGCCGACCCCGGGCGCGGGCGACGGCCAGTCCGGCAGCGGCGGCGCGGGTGGCGGGCAGGCGGCGACGATCAGCGCCCCCGGCGCCGGCGGCACGACAGGCACCCTCAGCGCCGACGGGCAGGTCGGTGACAGCGCCCAGACGGGCACGGGCGGCACCGGCGGCAGCCCGTTCCCGAGCGACTTCTCTGGGAGTGGCGGTGGTGGCGGCGGCGGCCTGCACGGCGGCGGTGGGGGCGGTGCCAACAACAGCGCGGATGACCAGTTAAACGGCAACGGCGGCGGGGGTGGCGGGTCGAGTTTCGCCGCGTCGCTCCAGTCGACGACGCTGACCGCGGGCACCAACCCGAACGCCAACGGGAACGGGAACGTCATCCTGACGACGAACGCCTG
>DATDGU010000208.1:0-13027 GCA_036521915.1 Acidimicrobiia bacterium
CTGCCCCAGCTCGCGTAGCTCAGCGGGCCCACTCGCGTGCCCGCTCGACTCCCCGTCGCCACCGCACCGCGCCCGCGGCGACGTCGGCCGCGTCGGCGCTCGGTTCGAACTCGGCGTCGGCCCGCCAGGCCCGCGCCGCCCCGGAGGGGCTGTCCCATACGTCCACTGCGAGGCCGGCGAGGAACGCGGCGCCGAGGGCGGTGGTCTCTTGGACCGCGGCGCGCTGCACGGGGACGCCGAGCAGGTCGGCCTGGAGCTGGCACAGCAGGTCCATCACGCTGGCGCCGCCGTCGACGCGCAGGCCGGGCAGGTCACGGCCCGTCGCGGCGCGGATGGCCTCGACGACGTCGCGGACCTGCCACGCGATCGACTCCACGACGGCCCGGGCTAGGTGCGCGCGGGTCGTCCCGCGCGTGATGCCGAGCACCGCGCCGCGCGCGTACGGGTCCCACCACGGTGAGCCCAGCCCGGTGAACGCCGGCACGAACACGACGCCGCCGGTGTCGGGCACGCTCTCGGCGAGCGGCCCCGTCTCGGCGGCCTCGGCGATGATCCCGAGCTCGTCGCGCAGCCACTGGATCGCTGCGCCCGTCACGAACACGGCCCCCTCGAGCGCGTAGAACACCTCGTTGCCGACTTGCCACGCGACGCTCGTGAGGAGGCCCTCGGTGGGCGCAGGGTGGGTCGGCCCGAGGTTGGTCAGCACGAAGGACCCGGTGCCGTAGGTGTTCTTCGTCATGCCGGGCTCGAAGCACGCCTGCCCGAAGAGCGCGGCCGCCTGGTCGCCCGCGATGCCGGCGATGGGCACGCGGAGCCCCGCGGCCGCGCCGGGCGTCGTGACGCCGAAGCGGCCGCTGCTCGGCTGCACCACAGGGAGGCAGGTGCGCGGGACCCCGAAGAGGTCGCAGAGCTCGTCGGACCAGGCGAGCGCGTCGAGGTCGTAGAGCATCGTGCGGGAGGCGTTCGACGGGTCGGTGGCGTGGACGCCCCCGTCGGGGCCCCCGGTGAGGCACCAGAGCAGCCACGTGTCGACCGTGCCGAACGCGAGCGCGTCGTCGGCCACGACGCGCCCCGGGCCGAGGAGCCACTCCAGCTTCGTCGCCGAGAAGTACGGGTCGAGCACGAGCCCCGTGCGGGCCCGGATCAGTGGCTCCCGCCCCTCGTCACGCAGCTGCTCGCAGCGCGCCGCGGTGCGTCGGTCCTGCCAGACGATGGCGCGGTGACGGGGCTCGCCGGTGCTGCGGTCCCACACGACCGCCGTCTCGCGCTGGTTCGTGATCCCGATCGCCGCGATCGGGCCGTCGGTCGTCGCAGCCGCCTCCGCGAGCGTCGTGCGGGTGGCGTCGAGGATGTCGAGCGGGTCGTGCTCGACCCAGCCGGGCTGCGGGAAGTGCTGGGGGAACTCGCGGTACGCGCGGGCCCGGATGCTGCCGTCCTCGTCGACCGCCACGGTGCGCACACCGGTCGTCCCCGCGTCGATGGCGAGGACGGTCACGACCGACGCGCGGGCGCCTCCCAGAAGGTGGGGTCGGCCACCTCCTCGTTGTCCGGTACGTCCCGCGTCGCCTGCTCCGGTGGGGTGGGCGCGGGCACCGGCGGCGCGGCCGGGGGCGCCTCGGTGTCGGGCGGCGCCGGCGCGGCGGGGGCGGGCAGGGCGGCGATGGGTGGCCGCGGGTCGAGGCGGTGCACGAGCGCGTCGCCGACGTGACGACGCCCCGGCCGGAACTCGAAGACCATGCGCGTCCCGTTCGTCGCGTTCACCCGCAGCTGCAGCAGCGGGCGGGCGCGCCGCACCGTCTCGAGCTTGAACGTCTGGTAGCGCTTGCCGATCACGAGGTCCTTGGCCTGCACCGGCCCGGGGCGGCGGGCGAAGAGCAGTAGCCGACGGTCGGTGAGCACCATCAGGTACGGGCGCCGGCGGGCGAACACGATGGGCAGGCGGTCCCGCCGCTGCGTCCCCCAGCAGTGCCCGTACTCGAGGACGCGCTCGCCTTCCACCAGCGTGGTGCCCGCCGCGACGGAGAGCTGATCGACGGTCCGGCGGCGACGCATCTGAGGCCGAGGTTATCGGCCCGAGAACGCCCTTTCCGGGACCGGGTCGCACGTCGGCGCGGGTCAGGATGGTCGCCGACGAGAGGGGCCGACGATGCGGGTAGGCGTGCTCACCGGCGGAGGTGACTGTCCGGGTCTCAACGCGGTGATCCGGGCGCTCGTGCGCCGCGGCGAGGAGGTGCACGGCCACCAGATCGTCGGCTTTGGCCACGGCTGGCGAGGCGTGCTCGACGGGGAGGTCACCGAGCTGACCGTCGCGTCCACCGGCGGGCTGCTCGCACGCGGCGGGACCCTGCTGGGGACGTCACGCACCAACCCGCTGACCCGCGACGGCGGCCGGGCCGCGGTGCGCGAGGCCCTGGCACGCGAGCACGTGGACGCGCTCGTCGTCATCGGCGGCGAGGACACCCTCGGGGTCGCGTGCGCACTCGGCGAGGAGGGGCTCGCCTACGTCGGGGTCCCGAAGACGATCGACAACGACCTCAGCGCGACGGACGTCACGTTCGGTTTCCACACCGCCGTGCAGACCGCCACCGACGCCATCGACCGGCTCCACACCACCGCGGAGAGCCATGACCGGGTGATGCTCGTCGAGGTGATGGGGCGCCATGCCGGATGGCTCGCGCTGTCCGCCGGCCTCGCCGGCGGCGCCGACCTCATCCTGGTCCCCGAACGGCCCTTCGACGTCGACGCGGTGTGCGAGCACCTGCGCCACCGCCACGACCACGGCGCCAACGCGTCGATCGTCGTCATCGCCGAGGGCGCCGAGCCGGCGCAGGGCTCGTTGAGCGTCCAGGACGCCGGTGTCGACGAGTTCGGCCACGTGCGCCTCGGCGGCGTGGCGAGCGCGCTCGGTCCCGAGATCGAGGCACGGACGGGGTTCGAGACGCGGGTCACGATCCTCGGGCACGTGCTGCGCGGCGGGACGCCCACCGCGTTCGACCGGATCCTCGCCACCCGCTTCGGGCTGGCGGCGATCGACGCGGTGCACGAGCGGGACTTCGGGACGATGGTGGCGCTGCGCGGCACCGACATCGTCCGGGTGCCGCTGGCCGACGCGGTGCGCCAGCTCAAGACCGTCCCGCCGGCCCTGCTCGAGGAGGCCGCCGTCTTCTTCGAGTAGCCGCGGGTCGCGCCGCCGCCCGCCCACCGCGCCACACTGGCACCGTCGGGCCGCACCCGACGCGTGCGACCCGCCGCCCCAGCGGGCGCGACGCCGGACCGGAGAGGGCGATGGGCTCAGCGCTGGACGACCTGCTCGACCTGCTCGAGCTCGAGGTGCTCGAGGTCAACCTGTTCCGCGGGCTCAGCCCCGACGAGGACGCCCAACGCGTCTTCGGCGGTCAGGTCGCCGCGCAGGCGCTCGTCGCCGCCGGCCGCACCGTCGACCCCGACCGCCCCGTGCACTCGCTACACGCCTACTTCCTCCGCCCCGGCGACCCGAGCATCCCGATCGTCTTCGACGTCGACCGCATCCGCGACGGCCACTCGTTCACGACCCGCCGTGTCGTCGCCATCCAGCACGGACGCGCCATCTTCAACCTGCAGGCGTCCTTCCAGATCGTCGAGTCCGGCCCCGACCACTCGGAGCCGATGCCCGCCGTCCCGCGACCGGACGAGCTGCCGACGTTCCGCGAGCGCATCGAGCACGAGATGTCGCGCTTCGGGCCCGAGGCCGCCGAGTGGCTCTTCCGCGAGCGACCGATCGAGTCCCGGCCGGTGGAGCCGCCGCACTGGCTCGACCCCGCCCCGCGACCGCCCGCCCAGAACGTCTGGATCCGTGCGAACGGCGTGCTGCCCGACGACGAGCTCATCCACGCGTGCGTCGTCGCCTACGCGTCGGATCTCACGCTGCTCGACACTGCGACCCTGCCGCACGCCATCGGGTACACGGACGCCTATCAGATGGCGAGCCTCGATCACGCCATGTGGTTCCACCGCCCGTTCCGCGCCGACGCCTGGCTGCTGTACCACCAGCTGAGCCCGTCGGCGTCGGGCGCGCGCGGGCTCGCGCTCGGCCACGTGTTCCGTGAGGACGGCGTCGTCGCGGTGACGGTCATGCAGGAGGGGCTGATCCGACCCGTCCGGGACGCCCAGCCCTGATGGCGCGCCCCGACGGCGTCGTCGACCTGCGCAGCGACACGGTCACGACCCCGACCCCCGCCATGCGCCGCGCCATGGCCGATGCCGAGGTCGGCGACGACGCCTACGGCGAGGACCCGACCGTGGCGCGGCTCGAGGCGCTCGCCGCTGACCGGCTCGGCACGGCGGCCGCGCTCTACGTCACGTCGGGCACGATGGCGAACCAGCTCGCGCTCCGCGCCCTCAGCCGGCCCGGCACCGAGGTGCTCTGCGCCGAGCGGGCCCACGTGTACCGCTACGAACGCGCCGCGACGGCCGGGAACTCGGCGGTCCAGCTGCGCCCCGTCCCGGACCCCGAGGGCCGGTTCGACCCGTCGGCGGTCGACCGGGCCGTCGCCGACGCCGGCGCGCACCTGCCGCCGCTGTCGGCGGTCACGATCGAGAACCCGCACATGCCGGCGAGCGGCCGCCCGTGGCCGGCGGCCGAGGTCGCCGCGGTGGCCGACGCGGCGCACGCCCACCGCCTGCCCGTCCACGGCGACGGCGCGAGAATCTGGAACGCCGCCGTCGCGACGGGCGCCAGCCCCTGCGAGCTGTGCGCGCCGCTGGACACGGTGATGTTCTGCCTCTCGAAGGGGCTCGCCGCGCCGATCGGGTCGGTGCTCTGCGGCTCACGCGCCGCGATCGACGAGGCGCGAGAGCAGCGGGCACGGCTCGGCGGTGCGTGGCGCCAGGCGGGGATCATCGCCGCCGCCGGGATCGTCGCCCTCGAGACGATGGTGGAGCGCCTCGCCGACGATCACGCCCGCGCCCGCCGTCTCGCCGACGCGCTCGCGGCGCGCTTTCCCGGCAGCGTCGATCCGGCGCGCGTCGAGACGAACATCGTGTGCGCCGACGCCGACCGGCTGCCGTCCGGGCTCGTCGAGCGGCTCGCGCGCTGTGGCGTCCTGTGCGGCATGATCGACGCGGGGACCGTACGCTTCGTGACCCACAAGGACGTCGACGACGCCGACCTCGAGCGCTGTGTCGCCGCGCTCGACACCATCCGCAAGGAGGACCCATGAGCCGCGTGCTCATCACCGGCTGCTCGAGCGGCTTCGGCCGCGGAGCGGCGATCGAGCTCACCAAGCGGGGCCACGAAGTGGTCGCGACCGCCCGGCGCCCCGGGACCCTCGAGGACCTCGACGTCGCGGCGCGCCTCGCGCTCGACGTGGACGACCCCGCGTCGGTCCGCGCCGCGGTCGACGCGGCCGGCCCGCTCGACGCGCTCGTGAACAACGCCGGGTACGGGATCGTCGGCCCCGTCGAATCGGTGTCGCTCGACGAGGCGCGCCGCTGCATGGAGACGAACGTCTTCGGCGCGGCGCGGCTCATCCAGGCCGTGCTCCCGGGCCTGCGCGCCCGGGGTGGCGGCACGATCGTGAACGTGTCGTCGGTCGCGGGGCGCGTCGGCGCGCCGCTGAGCGGCTTCTACTCGGCGACGAAGTGGGCGCTCGAAGGCCTCTCCGAGTCGCTGCACTTCGAGGTCGGGCACTTCGGGATCCGCGTGCGGATCGTGGAGCCCGGCGCCTTCGAGACCGGCTTCGGCGCGCGGGAGCTCCGGGAGGGGCTCGACGGTCCGCCCTATGACGAGCTGGAGCGGGAGTGGGAGGCGACGCGCCCGGCACTGCTCGGTGACGGCCCGCCCCCCGACCCGGCCGACGTCGCGGTGGTGATCGCCGACGCGATCGAGAGCACCGAGGTACGGCTGCGCTGGCCCGTCGGCGCCGACGCCGACCTGGCGATCGGGGCGAAGGACTCGATGACCTTCGAGGAATTCGAGTCGACGATGCGCGGGGTCCTCGGCGTGACGTGGTGAGTGCCCCGCTCGACGACACCCCGGCGAGCGTCCTCGCCGTCTACGCCCACCCCGACGACCCGGAGATCTCCGCCGGCGGGACGCTCGCGCGCTGGGCCGCGGCCGGCGCCGAGGTCTGGACGCTCATCACCACCCGGGGCGACAAGGGATCGACCGACCCGGCCACCGACGGGGCCGCGCTGGCGCGGCTGCGCATCGAGGAGACCGAGGCGGCGAGCGAGCTGCTCGGGTTCAAGGGCCATCGGCACCTGGACTACCCCGACGGCGAGCTCCCCGACGATCTCGACGTGCGCGCCGCGATCGTGCGCCACGTCCGCGAGCTGCGGCCTCAGGTCGTGCTGTGCCCCGACCCGACCGCGGTGTTCTTCGGCGACTCCTACTTCAACCACCGCGACCACCGCGTCACCGGCTGGGTCGCGCTCGACGCCGTGGCGCCCGCGGCCGGCAACCCGCACTACTTCCCGGACCAGATCGCCGCCGGCCTCGCCGTGCACCAGGTGCAGGCCGTCTATCTGTCCGCGACGCTCGAGCCGAACTGCTGGGTGGACATCGGCGACACGCTCGAGCGCAAGATCGACGCGCTGTTCTGCCACGCGAGCCAGCTCACCGAGACGGGGGACTGGTTCCGCGAGTTCCTTCGCGAGCGGGCCGAGGAGGAGGGCCGGTCCGCCGGCGTGCCCTACGCCGAGGGGTTCCGCCGCCTCACGCTCGGCTGACTCACGGGCGCGGCCGGCGCTTCCACTCGGCCATCGCCCGCAGGACGAGCACGGCGATGACCCCCACCCCGCCGGCGCCCAGGCCCGCGCCGATCAGCGTGCCGAGCAGCTTCGCGGTCGGCGCCGGGCCGGTCGTGCCGACGTCGACGATCCCGTACCCGATGATGCCGCCGAACACCCCGGCGACGACGACGGAGAAGAACGCGAACAGGTACGCGGTGCGTGACGGCAGGCCCGTGGGCAGGTCGCCCCCGCGGGCGCCGTTGTCACCGGGCACGCCCGCATCGTACGGCGGGGTCGCGCCGATAGGCTGCTCGGCGATGCGTGAGTGGCTCGTCGCCAGCGCGCTCGTGGAAGTCGACGGCGCGCTCCTGCTCGTCCGCAACGAGCGACGCGGCGGGTTCTCGGACTGGTCCACCCCCGGCGGTGTCATCGACGCCGACGATCGGAGCGTGCTCACCGGGCTCACCCGCGAGGTCGAGGAGGAGACCGGCCTGCGCGTCACCGACTGGGAAGGGCCGGTCTACAAGGTGCGCGCCGTCGCGCAGGACATGGGCTGGCGCCTGCACGCCGAGGTCTACCGGGCGCTCGCCTTCGAAGGCGAGCTGCGCGTCGCCGACCCCGACGGGATCGTCGTCGAGGCGGTGTTCGTCGAGCACCCGGCGTGCGCCGACCGCCTCGCCGATGGCGCCCGGTGGGTGCGCGAGCCGCTCAGCGAGTGGATCGCCGAGCGGTGGGAGCCCGAGGCGGCGCGCGGCTACACCTACGACGTGCGCGGCACGCGCCGCGGCGACCTGGCCGTGCATCGCACCTCGGTCGCCGCCGGCTGACCGTGCCCGACACCCGTGCCGCGATCCTCCATGTGGACCTCGACGCCTTCTACGCGTCGGTCGAGCAGCGCGCCGAACCCTCGCGGCGCGGTCGGCCGGTCATCGTCGGCGGCCTCGGCCCCCGCGGCGTGGTCGCGGCCGCGAGCTACGAGGCCCGCCGCTTCGGCGTGCACTCGGCGACCCCGATGGCCCGCGCGCGGCGGGCCTGCCCCGCCGGCGTGTTCCTCGCGCCGCGCTTCGACGCCTATCGCGAGGCGAGCGCCCAGGTGATGGCGATCCTGCGCGAGGTGACGCCGCTCGTCGAGGCGATCTCGCTGGACGAGGTGGTCCTCGACACGAGGGGCGCGGCGCGGCGTCTCGGGACGGGCCCCGAGATCGCCGCGGCGCTCCGGACACAGATCCGCGCCGAGACGGACCTCACCGCGTCCGTGGGCGTCGGGACCACGAAGCTCATCGCCAAGCTGGCGAGCGACCTCGCGAAGCCGGACGGGATGCTCGTGGTCGAGCCCGGCACCGAGACGGCGTTCCTCGAGCCGCTCGAGGTGACGCGGCTCTGGGGTGTCGGCCCGGCCACCCGCCGACGCCTCGAGCGCCTCGGCGTGCGGACCGTCGGCGACCTCGCGACGATCCCGTGCGACGCGCTGGAGCGTGCCCTCGGGCGGGCCAGTGGCACCCAGCTCTACGCGCTGGCGCGCAACCAGGACGACCGGCCCGTCGTCGCGTCGCGCGCCGCGAAGTCGATCGGTCACGAGGAGACCTTCGCCACCGACGTCGCCGACCGCGCCCGGCTCGACGCCCACGTCGACCAGTTCGCGGCGCGGGTCGCGACCCGCCTGCGCGAGGTCGGCGTCGTGGCCCGCACGGTCGTGCTGAAGGTCCGCTACGGCGACTTCCGGACCATCACCCGGTCGCGCACGGTGCCCGAGCCGACCGACCTCGCCGAGGAGCTGGCCTCCGTCGGTCGTGAGCTCCTGCGAGGGGTCGACCTGCGCGCGGGCGTGCGCCTGCTCGGGCTGTCGGTGCAGCAGCTGGTCGCCTCGGCGGACACCCAGCCGCAGCTGCCGCTCGACGCCCCGCCCGGCCCCGATCGGGAGGCCCGGGGTGACCTCGAGCGGGCGGTGGACGACGTGCGGCGTCGCTTCGGCGACGACGCCGTCCGGCGCGCCCCGGTGGCGCGCCCGTGACCCGTGTCGGGATCGTCGGCTGTGGGCTGATCGGGTTCATCCACTCCTACACGCTGCACCTGCTCATCGAGCACCGCTTCGCCGACGCCCAGGTCGTGGCCACCTTCGACGCCGACCCGGAGCGGGCCGCGGCGTTCGCGGCTGTGCACGGCGCGGTGCCGTGCGCCAACCTCGACGAGCTCGTCGACCAGGTGGATGCCGTCTGGGTGTGCACCTGGACGGCGGCGCACCTCGACGTCGTAGCCGCCGCCGTCGCCCGGGGGCGGGCCGTGTTCTGCGAGAAGCCGCTCGCGCCGACCCTGCCCGACTGCGAGCGGGTCGCGGCGCTGCTCGCGACCGTCCCGCACCAGGTGGGTCTCGTGCTGCGCTCCGCGCCGGTGTTCGAGGCGCTCGCCGAGCACGTGCACGACGGGGTGCACGGCCGCACGCTCGCCGTCGTGTTCCGCGACGACCAGTACTTCCCGACCCAGGGGCTCTACGCGTCGGAGTGGCGAGCCGACGTGCGTCGAGCGGGCGGCGGCACGCTGATCGAGCACTCGATCCACGACATCGACCTCCTGCGCTGGCTGCTCGGCGAGCCGACCACCGTGCGCGCGTCGGTCGCGTCGCGGTTCGGGCATCCGGGGATCGACGACGTCGCCGCCGTCACGCTGGCGTTCGCCGACGACGCCGTCGCCACGCTCACGAGCGTGTGGCACCAGGTGCTGAGCCGCGGGTCGAGCCGGCGCGTCGAGGTGTTCTGCGAGCGGGCGCTCCTATGGCTCGACGACGACCACACGGGCCCGCTGCACGTCGAGACCGAGGCAGGCACCGAGGTCGTCCCGACCCGGCCTCCCGCCTGGGTCACGGACCTCGATGCGCCGCCGGTCCTGGCCCGGGCCGTCGCCGAGTACGCACCGGCCAACCGGGCGTTCCTCGACGCACTGAGCGCCGGCGCGCCCGTCACCGGGCCGGACGCGGCCGTCGCCCTGGCCGCGCACCGGATCGTCGACGCCGCGTACCGATCGGCCGAAAGTGGGGAAGTCTCGGAGGTCCCAGCGCGTTGAAGGGGTGGAAGGCCTGCGCGAGAATGAGTCGCCGTCCCGCCGTGCGAACGGCCCGACCGAGGAGCTGCGCCCGCCGCCATGCCGCTTTCTGAGAATGAGCAGCGGATCCTGAAGGACATCGAGGCGAACCTCACGGTCACCGACCCGAAGCTCGTCCAGCAGGTCTCCGACACCACCCTCTACCGGCACGCCACCCGCATGATCCGGTGGGCCGTCGCCGGCTTCGTGCTGGGGCTGGTCGTGCTGCTCGCCACCTTCACCTCGGTGCTCGCCCTCGGCGTCGTCGGCTTCCTCATCATGCTGTTCTGCCTGCTCGTCATCGAGCGCAACGTGCGCAAGATCGGGCGAGCGGGCCTCGAGAGCTTCACCGGCTCCCTGCGGGGCGGCGCGCTGAAGGGCGTGTTCGGCGAGACCGGCCGCCGCTGGCGAGAGCGGTGGCGTCGCGACGACGACGCCAACTGATCGGCACGACGCGACGGGGTTCACCGCGCCGCAGGCGGCGCGGCTGACCGGTTGCGCCCCCGCGCAGGTCGAGTACTGGCAGCGCTGCGGTCTCGTCGTCGCGCGCCCCGACGACCCCGAGGGGCCGTACTCGTTCCGGGACCTCGTCGCCCTCCGGATGGTCCGGTCGCTGCTTGACGCCGGGCTGCCGCTGGCCCGGATCCGGCGGGCGGTCACCGCCCTGCGCGACGCCGGGGAGGACCTCGCCGGGCTGCGGGTCATCACCGACGGTGAGCACGTCTGGGCCTGCCGCGACGACGGGCAGATCCTCGATGCGCTCCGCCACGGCCAGCTCGCCCTCTTCGTCGCGGTCGACCGGATCGCCGACGACGTCGATGCGGAGGTGCGGGCCTTCGACCGGGACCGTCAGTCGTTCGTCGACCGGCTCCGGTCCGATCACCCGGCGGGCTCGGGCTGACGCTCCGTCCCGCCGAGGTGGGTGCGGGACCGCAGCTGGGCGCGCAGGTCGAGGGTGCCCGCCAGCGCGTGGAGCACCTCGTCGGCGTCGGCCCACGCGGCGTCGACCGCGGCGGGCGGCGGCTGGTCACCGCGGTAGCGCGCGGCGGTGTAGCGGGCCGCCAGCGACGTGAGCGGCGGCTCGAGCGACTCGTCGAGGCGCGCGGGGACGCGCGCCGCCAGCTCATACGGCGTGAGCGAGGTCGGCCACACCAGGCCCGCAGCGCGGAGATGGTCGAGCACCTCGGTCCACGCGCCCGCCACCTGCTCGGCCGGCTCGGCACGCCCGCGGCGCCGGGCGCGCCGCCGGCGCTTGCGCGTCGCGACGACCGCGAGCGTGGCGAGCGCGCCGGCGGCGAGCAGCCCGACGAAAACGAGGACCCAGCCGAGCAACGACAGCCCGGACGAGCGTCCCGTCGTGACCGTGACGCGGCTCGGTGTGCGCGCCGCGGGCGGCGGCGAGCTGGCCGAGCCGGACGATCCGCTCCCGCCGGTGCTTCCGCCCGTCGCGCCGCCCTGGGGCGGCGCGGTCGCGACCGTCGGCGGCACGCTCACCGGTGTCCGGTTGAGGGTCGGCGCGACCGTCGGCGGCGCGCCGCCGCCGGGGAGGCTGGTGGACGGCGTCGGGTCGAACGCGTTCGTCCAGCCGAGACCGTTGAGCCAGATCTCCGGCCACGCGTGCGCGTCGAGGTTCGTGACGACGTACGTGCCCGACGCGTCGAGGGTGCCGGGCGTGAAGCCCGTCGCGACCCGCGCCGGGATGCCTAGTGAGCGGGCCATGACGGCGAACGTCGCGGCGAACTGCACGCAGAACCCGCGGCGCGTGTTAAGGAAGTCGACCATCGCGTGCTCGTCGTCGCTCAGGTTCACCGTCGGGTCGTAGACGAACGCCGAGTGGAAGAAGTCGCGGAGGGCCGCGGCCTGGTCGTAGGGGAGCGTGCGCCCGGCCGTCACCTGGCGGGCCGTCTGCAGGACCTCCGCGGGGATGCCGCTCGGCAGCTCGGTGTCGGCCCGCAACGCCGCGGGGACGGGGCCGGCCGACGCCTGCCGCTGGGCCTCGGTGACCGAGCCGAGCGGCAGCTGGGACTCCACCGTGTAGGACAGGCCGGACACCGACGGATCGCCGGTGACCAGCGTGCCTGACGCGCGGACGACCAGCGTGTTGGCGCGGCTCACCGACACCGGATTGAAGGCCGCCGGCATCCACCGCTCGCCGAGCTGCCCGATCCGGAACTGCTGACGCAGCGCGCCGTGCGGCACCGGGCCCGACAGGCCGGTCTCGACCGCCCCACCGGTGGCGTTCAAGGTCCACGCACCGCCACCGGCCGCGCTGTAGTGGTCGAGCGCGGTGAGCCGCCAGTAGGCGGGCTGCGCGGCGCGGACCGTGAAGAGCGCCCGGCGGGGGCCCTGCTGGAGCTGGCTGCCGACGTTGACGAGCGGCCCGATCGTCGTCACGTAGTTCGACGCCACGCCCGAGCCGGTCGCGCCCGGCGTCTTGAACACCGGGCTCTTCGCGGCCCCCGACGCCTGGGCGACCAGCGCTCCGGCGAAGGTGACGAGCACCGCGCTCACCATCACGCCGGCGAGCACGCGCCACCCCAGCACCCGCGGGCGGCGCCCGACGCGGGTGCGGCGGCGCTCCAACAGCAGGCGGTGCTGTAGCGCGAGGAACGCCACCGCCGCGACGCCGAACGCGACCGTGCTGATCACCCACCCGTGCGTGAGGCTCCACGGCGTCGCCTCCGCGGGCAGGCCGAAGCCGCGGACCCAGAGCACCGTCACCAGGCCGATCGCCAGCACGCTCGTCGTGCCGTCCTCGTGGAACGCGAGATCGTCCATGACCGCGGCGACCACGAAGACCACGAGCGCCGCGAGCATCACCGCGCCGGTCGTCGCCGGCAACGGCACGCGGCGGTTCATGACGACCGACCAGCCGGCGGACGCCTCGTGGCCGACGCCGGACGGGCCCGCGATGAGCGCGGCGAACCCGACCAGCCCGAGCACCGACACGAGCGTCTGGACGGTGACCGACGCGGTGACCCGTCGCGTGACCCACCCGAGGACGTGGGGGAGGACGGCCGCGGCGAGCACCGTGCCGAGGAAGGCGTCCGACGCGAAGACGGCGCCGAAGCTGAGCGCGATCGCCGCGCTCAGCGCGGCGAGGGCGACCGAGACCGGGAGTTCGCGGGTTGCCATCGGGTCGAGACCCTCATCGTGGCGTTCCAGACGTTCGGGAAGGCGCGACCGGCGACGTCGACACGCGTCATCGGCCCCGTGGGGGCGGTCGTCGCGCCGGTCGTCA
>DATDGU010000209.1:0-20237 GCA_036521915.1 Acidimicrobiia bacterium
CGGCGCGCCGGCCGCGAGCAGCCGGGCGTCGCGCTCGACGACCGGCACCCGTCAGTCCGACGAGGGCAGCGGCTTGGCCTGCGCGACCTCCATCACCTGGTCGTGGCACTCCAGCTGACCGTCACCGCCCTTCGTGACGAGGACGGTCGCTTCGCAGACGGCGCACTGGTATCGCTTGCCGAGGAGGTTCGCCATCGCGTCACCCTTCCCGGGCGGTCATCGGCTGGCCGCAGCACGTCACCGCCGCGTCGGTCGCCTTCACCACGATGATCTCGGTCCCGCAGCGCTCACAGCGCAGGCGTGACCCGACCTTGGTCGGACTCATACCGCCAGACTATCCGGATGGTGCGCGACGACGACCTGGCCGACGTGTCGTTCAGCATGCGCGACCGGGTGGCGGTCGTCACGCTGGACCGGCCCGAGGCGCGCAACGCGTTCACGGGCGCGATGGGGGAGAGCCTCGGCGCCGCCTACCGGCGCTGCGACGAGGACGACGCGGTCCGCGTCGTGGTCGTCACGGGCGCCGGGTCGGCCTTCTGCGTCGGCGCCGACCTCACTCCCCGCGACGAGACGTTCGCGGCGCCGACGGGGCGCCACTTCACGTCGTCGCCCGTCCAGCCCCCGGCGTTCGCCATCCGCAAGCCCGTCATCGCGGCGATGAACGGGCACGCCGTGGGGATCGGCCTCACGCTCGCCATGCAGTGCGACATCCGGATCCTCGCCCGGGGTGCGACCTACGGGTTCGTGCACGTGCGCCGGGGCGTGATCCCGGACGCCCACTCGCACTGGACCGTCCCCCGCGCCGTCGGCTTCGCCCGTGCGACCGAGCTGCTGCTCACCGGGCGTCACGTCGACGCCGACGAGGCGGTCGCGATCGGGCTCGCGACGCGCGCCGTCCCCGCCGATGAGGTTCTGACCGTGGCGCTCACGCTCGCGCGCGACCTCGCGGTCAACACCGCGCCGCTGTCGGTGGCGATCAGCAAGCGGCTCATGTGGGCGAGCCCCGCGCTCAGCGCCGACGACGTCAACCGGCTCGAAACGGCGATGCACGAGCACGTGATGGGTCGCGCGGACGCGCGGGAGGGTGTCCTGGCGTTCCTCGAGCGGCGCAACCCCGAGTGGTCGCTGTCCCCGACGCGGGACTGGCCGGACGACTGGTGATCAGACGCCGAGCAGGCGAAGCGCGTTCGTCCGGAGGAACCGCGGCCAGACGTGCGGTCGGAACGGCACGGCCGGGAGCTGCTCGAAGATCGTCTCGTAGGAGAGGCCCATCGGGAAGTAGCCGGCGAAGCAGATCTTCTCGGCGCCACGCGTGTTGGCGTAGTCGACGACGGCCCGCGGGTAGTAGCGGGGCGCGAACGCGCTCGTCGAGTAGTGCAGCCCCGGCCACTTCAGCATGAGCTTCACCGCGAGGTCCGCCCACGGCTCGGCGCCGTGGCGCATCACCACGACTAGCTCCGGGAACTCGAAGCAGACCGTGTCGAGGCGCGCCACGTCCTGGCTGGATGCCGGCACGCGGGGGCCGGGCACGCCGACCGTGACGAAGAGCGGGATCCCGAGGTCGACGCACGCCGCGTAGAGCGGGAACCACGCCGGCTCATCGAGCCCGACCGGCGGAAACGACCCGGCGGTGAAGGCCGCCGCGGCGCGGGCCCCGAGGCCCTCGACCGCGGCGCGGAGCGCGCGCACGCTCGCCACCCCGTCGGTGGGGTGCACGTCGACCGACGGGACGAACCGGTCGGGATGCCCGCGGAGGGCCCGCACCCCGGCGTCGTCCGCCGGGTCGATCCCGACGAGCGCGCGCTCGACGCCGAAGCGGTCCATCTCGTCGAGCACGGCGGACACGGGGTCGGCCGCCGTCCGGGCGGCCGGGAGGTTCCGGTACATGTAGGAGGCCGGGTGCGAGAACGACGCGGACCCCGCGTCCTTCAGCAGCGGGGCGAGCTGGTCGCGCCAGGCGTCCCCGCCCCCGGTCGGGAGCGCAACCATGAGGTCGACCACCCCGACGTCGAAGGGCGGGCTCACCTGAGCGGGCCGGGCACCGGTCCGGGCGCGGGGAGCTCGAGCAGGTCGGCGAGCACGCGCGTCACCGCGTTGTTGCCCGCCATGTCCTCGGCGTCCTCGGCGGGCATGAGGCCGAAGGACGCGACGAGCGTGGCGATGCGCAGCATCACGACCGCGAAGCGCAGCCCGGCGAAGACCTCGTAGAACTCGAGGTCGCGTGCCCGTCGGCCGCTCGCCTGCTCGTAGCAGGCGACCACCTCCTCGCGGGTCGGGAAGCCCTCCATGCGCGGGGCCGGCATGCCCTCGTGGAAGTGGCGGTCGAGGAAGAGCCACCAGGCGAGGTCCATCATCGGGTCGGCGAGCGTGACCATCTCCCAGTCGACGACGGCGCGCACGTCGTAGTCGGGACCGAACAGCTGGTTGTTGATCCGCGCGTCGCCCCAGCACAGCGTGATCTCGGGATCGCTCGCCGGCGCGTGCGTCTGGACCCACTCGAGCGTCGCCCGGGTCACCGGGGGCGCCGGGAACCCGGCCTCCCGCTCGGCCCACGCGTACGACGCCTCGTAGTAGCGCAGCTGCTGCTCAAAGCCGAGCTTCCCGTACTGCGGCTTGGAGAGGACGTCGAGGGCGAGGCCGCGCCAGTCCACCGCGTGCACCGCGGCGAGCGCGTGCACGCCGTTCTGCACGAGCGTGCGCCGCTGGGCCGGCGTCGACTCGTCGAGCAGCCAGCCCTCCTGCGTGTACGGCGGGCTGTCGCCCGGGGCGCGGCCGTCGACGTGATCCATCACGAAGAAGGGGGCGCCGAGGATCGACTCGTCGGCCTCGTACCAGCGCACGACGGGCACGGGCACCGTCGTGTGCTCCCCCAGGGTGCGCAGCACGAGGTACTGCTGCTCGAAGTCCTGCTCGAGGAACACGGTGTGCTGCGTCGGCTTCACGCGCAGCACGAGCGACGCCGTCTCGGGCCCGGCGTCGCCCTCCCACGACGCGTCGAAGAGGAGCGTCTCGTTCGAGAAGCCGGTGAACGCCGGGCCCGAGATCGGGCCGACCTCGACCGGGCCGACCTCGGGCAGCTGCGTCGCCAGCCAGCGACCGAGGATCCCCCGGGCCGCCTCGAGGTCGCGTTGCTCTGGGATGGGCATCGTGTTCCTTTCAGACGAGCACGCCGGCGTCCTGCAGCGCCGCCACCTCGGTCGACGCGAAGCCCCACGCGGCCAGCGCAGCCGCGGTGGCCGCACCCGGGTGCTCCGGCGGGTGCGGGGTCGGGAGAGCCGAGCGCGAGAACCGCGGTGCGGGCGCCGGCTGGGGCACGCCGGCGATCGTGAGGAAGGTCTCACGGGCGCGGTTGTGCGGATGGTCGGGCGCCTCGACGGGTGTGAGCACGGCGGCGACGCAGGCGTCCTTTCCCGCGAAGTGGGCGACCCACTCGTCGCGGGTGCGGGTCGCGAACACGGTCGTGAAGCGCTCGCGGAGCAGCGGCCAGCCGCGCCGGTCGTGCTGGTCCGGCAGCCCGGCGTCGGTGAGGCCGAGGCCGTCGAGCAGCGCGGCGTAGAACTGCGGCTCGATCGCGCCGACGGCCACCCACGCGCCGTCCGCGGTCTCGTAGACGTCGTAGAACGGCGCGCCCGTGTCGAGGAGGTTGGTCCCCCGCGGTCCCCACGAGCCCGACGCGCGCGCCCCGTAGAAGGGGACGAGCATGAGCGCCGCCCCGTCGACGATCGCCGCGTCGATCACCTGGCCCTCCCCGGAGCGCTCGCGCTCGAGGAGCGCGGCCACGATCCCGAAGGCGAGCAGCATGCCGCCGCCCGCGAAGTCGCCGAGCACGTTGATGGGCGCGGTGGGTGGCTGATCGGCGCGGCCCAGCGGCTCCAGCGCGCCGGCGACGGCCAGGTAGTCGAGATCGTGGCCGGCCTCGTGCGCCAGCGGCCCGGCTTGGCCCCAGCCGGTGAGGCGCCCGTAGACGAGGCGCGGGTTGCGGGCGCTGCAGACGTCCGGGCCGATTCCCAGCCGCTCGGCGACGCCGGGCCGGAACACCTCGAACACGACGTCCGCACCGTCGACGAGGCGCAGGAAGGCGTCGACGCCCTCGGAGGCCTTGAGGTCGAGACCGACGGCGCGCTTCGAGCGGTGCATCGGGTTCGTGGCCGGCCGGGTCGTGTCGAGCGCCCGGGCCGCCTCGACACGGTCGACCCGCAGCACCTCGGCGCCCAGATCGGCGAGCAGCATCCCGCAGAACGGCCCGGGGCCGAGCCCGACCAGCTCGAGCACCCGGGTGCCCTGCAGCGGTGCGCTCACGCGCGCGCCGCCGGCGGGGCGCTCGTGCGGGCGCGAGGCGCGGTGCGGGCGGACGGGCTGATGCGACGGGATCCTAAACTCACGGTCAGTCACATCACCTCGCCGCACCGCGGCGTCTGGAGGCAACCGTGGGCACCCCCGTCATCGTCGAGGCCGTCCGCACCCCCATCGGGAAGCGCAACGGCCAGCTCGCCGGGCTCAAGGCGACCGAGACGCTGCGCCACGCGCTGGAGCAGGTCATCGCGCGCTCCGGCGTCGAGCCGGGGATGGTCGAGGAGGTCGTCGGCGGCTGCGTGACGCAGGCCGGCGAGCAGGGCTCGAACGTGACCCGGAACGCCTGGCTCAGCGCCGGGAACGACCGGCTGCCGTACACGACGGCCTGCACGACCGTGGACGCGCAGTGCGGGTCGGCCCAGCAGGCCAACCACCTCATGGCGGGGCTCGTGGCCGCGGGCGGCGTCCAGATCGGGATCGCGTGCGGCGTCGAGCAGATGAGCCACGTGCCGCTCGGCTCGAACGTGATCAACGGGCCCGGTCACTACAAGACCGAGCCCTGGCCCTACGACGACCCCCCGAACGGGCAGTTCGGCGCGGCGGAGCGAATCGCCGACAAGCGCGGGATCACGCGCGAGCAGCTCGACGAGTGGGGCTTCCACTCGCAGCGCAAGGCGAAGACCGCCTGGGACGAGGGGCGCTTCGAGCGCGAGGTCGCGCCGATCGAGACCCCGGTGCTCGGCGAGGACGGTCAGCCGACCGGTGCGACCCAGACGGTGTCGCGCGACCAGGGCCTGCGCGAGACGACCCTCGAAGGGCTCGCGAAGCTCAAGCCCGTCTACGACGGCGCCCGGCACACCGCGGGCAGCTCGTCGCAGATCTCCGACGGCGCCGCCGCCGTGTTGTGGATGGACGAGGGCGTCGCCCGCAGCCTCGGCCTCCGTCCCCGCGCCCGGCTCGTGCACCAGCTCGTCACCGGCACGGACCCCTATTACCTCCTCGACGGCCCGGTCGACGCGACCGCCAAGATGCTCGACCGGTCCGGGATGGCGATGGCCGACTTCGATCGCTTCGAGATCAACGAGGCGTTCGCGGCCGTCGTGCTCTCGTGGGCCCAGGTCCACAAGCCCGACCTCGACCGGGTCAACGTCAACGGCGGCGCGATCGCGCTCGGCCACCCGGTCGGCTCGACCGGCGCCCGCCTCATCACCACCGCGCTGCACGAGCTCGAGCGGTCCGACACCGAGTACGCCCTCGTCACGATGTGCTGCGGCGGCTCGCTCGGCACGGCGAGCATCCTCCAGCGCATCTAGCCCCTCGCCGCCGCCGGCGCGGGCTCGCCTGACGAGTCGCGCCGCGCCCGGCGGTAGGGTCGCCGCGGCCTCGACGAGGGAGCTGGCGGATGCGCTACACGAGCCTGGGCAAGACGGGTGTGCGGGTGTCGAGGGTGTGCCTCGGCATGATGAGCTTCGGCGACAACAGCGACCGGCCGTGGGTGCTGGACGAGGCCGCCACGTTGCCGATCGTGCAGTCGGCGGTCGAGGGTGGCGTGACCTTCTTCGACACGGCCGACACCTACTCGCACGGCGCGAGCGAGGTCGCGACGGGCCACATCCTTCCCAAGTTCCTGAGCCGCGACGAGATGGTCGTCGCGACGAAGGTGTTCATGCCGATGACCCCGGGGGAGAACGGCGGCGGGTTGTCCCGCAAGCACATCCTCTCGGCGATCGACGCGTCGCTGCAGCGCCTCGACATGGACTACGTCGACCTGTACCAGATCCACCGCTGGGACGGCCGCACGCCGATCGAGGAGACGATGGAGGCTCTCCACGACGTCGTGCGCGCCGGGAAGGCCCGCTACATCGGGGCGAGCAGCATGTTCGCCTGGCAGTTCGCGAAGGCCCAGCACGTCGCCGCCACGCACGGGTGGACCCCGTTCGTGTCGATGCAGAACCACTACAACCTGATCTACCGCGAGGAGGAGCGGGAGATGCTCCCCCAGTGCGTGGACCAGGGGGTGGGCGTCATCCCGTGGAGCCCCCTCGCGCGCGGCGTGCTCGCCGGGAACCGCAGCCGCGACGGTGAGAAGCGCACGACCCGCTCCGAGACCGACCAGTTCACCGACTATCTCTACAGCCAGCCGACCGACTTCGACGTCGTCGACGCCGTCGTCGACGTGGCCGCCGACCGTGGTGTGCCACCGGCCGAGGTCGCGCTGGCGTGGCTGCTCACCAAGCCGGGCGTCACCGCGCCGATCGTCGGCGCAACGAAGCTGGGCCACATGGAGGACGCGATCGCCGCGGAGGCACTCGAGCTGACCGACGACGAGATCAAGCGTGTGGAGAGCCCCTACGTCGCGCACCCGGTGCTCGGCCACTTCTGAGGCCGGCGGCGGTCCTCAGTCGACCTGGGTGGGGACCGAGATCACGATCGTGTTCGGGCGGAACAGCAGCCGGCCCTTCAAGGCGAGCGCGGTCTGGTTGTGCAGCAGCTGGTGCCACCAGTGGTGCACGACGACTTCCGGGAGCACGACGGTGATGATGTCGCCGGTGCGACGACTGTCGACCTCGTTGACGAAGGCGAGGAGGGGTCGGGTGATGTCCCGGTAGGGCGACTCGACGATCTCGAGCGTGACGCCGAGGTCGAGTTCCTGCCAGCGGCGCCGCAGCTCCTGGAGGCCGGTGTCCTCGAGGTCGACGACGACGGCCACGAGGCGCTCGGGGCGCAGCGCCCGCGCGTAGGCGAGTGCGTCGAGCGCGCCCTTGTCCACCGCGTTGATCGGCACGATCACGGTGTTGTGGACGGCGGGGAGCTTGGCGTGGTCGGGGAGCGCGAGCTGGCGCTCGACGGCGTCGTAGTGACGCTTGATCAGCTTGCAGACCATGACGACCAGCGGGATGACCACCGCGGGGATCCACGCGCCGGCCGTGAACTTCGAGATGAGGATCACGATCAGCACGATGCTCGTCGCCGTGGCGCCTGTGGCGTTGATGGCCAAGGCGACCCGCCAGCCCGGTTCTCGGAGTCGCCGGTGGTGGCGCACCATCCCGACCTGGGAGAGCGTGAACGCGGTGAAGAGGCCGACGGCGAACAGCGGGATCAATGAGACGAGGTTGCCGTTGAACGCAAACAGCAGCACGACCGCGCTCGCCGCCACCGCGATGATCCCGTTGGAGAACACCAGGCGGTCGCCGCGCCGCGCGAGCTGGTGAGGGAGGAACCCGTCGCGGGCGACGATGGACGACAGGCGTGGGAAGTCGGCGAAGGACGTGTTCGCGGACAGGCACAGGATCAACGCGGCCGACGCCATCAAGATGATGTAGAGCGGGCTGCCCCGGCCGAAGACGTGGTCACCGAGGATCGAGATCAGCGTCTCCTTCGTGGAGATCGTCGGACGGAGCCGGTTGGTGAGGACGGCCAGCCCGAGCAGCGGCCCGCCGAGGAACAGGCCGGTCCAGATCATCGTGGTCGCGGCGTTGCGCGACTTCGGCTCGCGGAACGCCGGCACCCCGTTCGAGATCGCCTCGACGCCCGAGAGGGCCACCGCGCCCGACGAGAACGCCTTCATGAGCGCGAAGAGGGTGACCCCGGTGACCAGCGCGCCGTTGTGGGTGAAGGCGTTCAGCTGGGTGTGGTTCACCGGGAGCTGGTGCAGGCTGCCGGTGAAGGACCGGATGAGGCCGTCGACGATGAGCAGCGTCAGGACGGCCACGTACGTGTACACGGGGAGGGCGAAGAGACGGCCGGCCTCGCGCAGCCCGCGCAGGTTGGCGAACATGATCACCGCGACGAGGCCCACGCTGAGCGCGATCGGGTGGTCCTGCAGCGGCGCGATCGCCGAGCTGATCGCCGCCGCGCCGGCTGCCGCGGACACGGCGACGTTCAGCGTGTAGTCCACGAGCAGGGCGGCGCACGCGACGAGCGAGGCGTTCGTACCGAGGTTCTCCCGGCTCACGATGTAGGAGCCGCCGCCGTTCGGGTAGGCGTAGATGGTCTGGCGGTAGCTGAGGACGAGCAGCGTCAGGACGCCGATGAGGACGAGCGACAGCGGGACCAGATAGCCGAACGCGGCGACGCCCGCGACGGGGACGAGCACCGTCAGCATCACCTCGGTGCCGTAGGCGGTCGACGACACCGCGTCGGAGGAGAACACGGGCAGGGCGATCCGCTTGGGGAGCAGCTCGGAGTCCTGGGCATGGGTCGCGAGCGGACGCCCCACGACGAAGCGCTTCAGCGTGGTCAGCGACCCGCCACCGAGCTGCTCGCCCGCGTCCCGGTCCACACGGACCCGGCCCCGCGCCCGCTGCGCCGTCACGGCCCGATCCTGTCAGGTCGCGCCCGCGCCGCGGCGGAGCCGACTCAGAGGCGGGGACCGAGGAAGGCGGCGATGCGCGCCATCGCCTCGTCGGCCGCGGGGACGAGGGCGTCCATGCCGAGGAAGCCATGCGTCACGCCCTCGTACCGGTGCAGCTCGACGGGGACGTCGAAGCCGTCGAGCCGGTGCGCGTAGGCCTCACCTTCGTCGCGCAGCGGGTCGTACTCGCCGGTCAGGACGAGCGCGGAGGGGAGGCCGCCGAGGTCGGCCGCCTGGAGCGGCGACGCGAACGCGTCGAGCGGGTCGCCGTCGGATCCGAGGTAGCTCTCCCAGAAGAAGGCCATGTCCTCGGCGGTGAGGAGGTAGTTCACGGCGAAGTCGCGGTACGACTCGGTGTCCTGCCCGGCGTCGGTGACCGGGTAGACGAGCACCTGCGCGGCGAGCGCAGGTCCCGCGGCGCGGGACCGCAGCGTGACGGCGGCGGCGAGGTTCCCGCCCGCGCTGTCGCCTGCCACGGCGAGGCGGCTCGGGTCGCCGCCGAGGTCGGCGGCGTGCGCCGCCAGCCAGATGGTCGCGGCCTCGCAGTCGTCGAGCGCCGCCGGGTACGGGTGCTCGGGCGCGAGGCGGTAGTCGACGCTGACGACGAGCGCGCCGGTCGCGTTCGCGAGTCGTCGGCAGACCCGGTCGTGGGTGTCGATCCCCATGAAGACCCAGCCGCCGCCGTGGAAGTACGCGACGACCGGCAGCCGCTCGTCGTCGGCCGTCGGGGTGTAGCAGCGCGCCCACAGCGGTCCGGCGTTCGTGTCGAGCTCTCGGTCCTCGACGCGCGCCACGGGCTGGGCCGGGCCGGCCCCGGCCTCGGCGAAGACGATCACGTTCTCGCGCAGCTCGTCGAGCGGCTGGTCGCGCAGCGGCGGAAGGTCGAGCGTCGCCGCGGCGTCGAGGTAGGTCTGCAGCGCGGGGTGGAGCGGCATCAGCTGTCCGCCCACAGCTGCTCGAGCACCGGAACCACCTCGTCGGGGCGCTCGAAGATACCCCAGTGCCCGGCGTCGAGTTCGAGGTACGGCGCGCCGGCGAGCTCAGCGACCGCGCGCCCGAAGGCGGGCGGCGCGTACGGGTCGTGTGCACCCCAGAAGACCTGCGCGGGCGGTGTGGCGCGGTCCGGGGGCGGCGACCACTCGGGTCCGACGTCGACAGCCGAGCGGTAGAGGGCGAGCACGGCGCGCTTCATTGTGTCGTCGGCCCGGGACGCCGCGCCTTCGGGGTCGGGGTGCCGGGCGTCGCGCAGGGCGGCGACCAGGGCGTCGGGTGTCATGAGGTCCATGATCTGCTCGCCGGTGTCCGGGGTCTGCCACTGCGTGGCGAGCTCGTGCCACCTGAATGTGGGGCTCACCGCGCCGTCGGCGACGGCCCACGTGCGCACGAGGTCCGGCCGGGTCGTCGCGATCCGCTGGGTCAGGAGCCCGCCCCAGTCGTGCCCGACCAGGTCGACGGGCTCGTCGACGCCTTCGAGCTGGCGAATGAGCCAGTCGGCGTAGGCCTCCTTCGTGCACGCGAAGCCGTCCGGCAGCGGCGACGCGAACCCGGGGAGGCGCGGACAGACGACGTCGAGGCGTGTGAGGCGGGACCGGATCGGCTCCCACAGCTCCGCGGTGTCGGGAACGCCGTGCACCAGCACCGCGGGCACGGGCTACTCCTCGTCGCGGAGCGTGTCGAGGCGCTGCGTGGCGTCGATGAACTCGTCCACGAGGTCGAGCACGACGTCGCGGACCGGCCGGATCGAACGCATCCGCCCGACGATCTGGCCGACAGGCATCACGCGCAGCTCGTCGACCTGGTACTTCGCGACCCGTCGCTGCGCCTCCGCCGTGGCCATGTACTGCAGCGGCATCGGTAGGTAGCCGGGCGAGTCCTCCCGCTCCCACGCCTCGGTCCACGGGGTGCGGAGCTGGCGCGCCGGCTTCCCGGTGAGCACCCGCGACCGCACGGTGTCGCGCGAGCCCGCGGCGATGAGCCGGTCCATGACCACCGGCGCGGTGTCGCTCTCGCTCGTGGTGAGCCAGATCGAGCCGGTCCACACCCCGTCGGCGCCGAGCGCCATCGCGGCGGCCATCTGGCGTCCCGAGCCGATCCCGCCGGCGGCGAGGACGGGGACGCGGTCCCCGACGGCGTCGACGACCTCGGGCACGAGCACCATGCCGGCGACGTCGCCCGTGTGCCCGCCCGCTTCGTAGCCCTGGGCGACGATCATGTCGACGCCCTGGTTCACCTGCCGCTCGGCGTGGGCGAGGCTCCCGACCAGCGCCGCGACCTTTACGTCGTGCTCGTGCGCCAGGTCGACCACGTCCTTCGGTGGCGGGCCGAGCGCGTTCACGAGCAGCTTGATCGGGTGCGCGAGCGAGATGTCGACCTGGGGCCGCGCGCCCTCGTGGGTCCAGCCGAGCAGCCCGCTGCGCTCCTCGTCCTCGTTCAGCGGCGGGACGTTGTGCTCGTCGAGGACCTTCTCGATGAACTCCTTGTGCTCCTGGGGGATCATGTCGGCGAGCTGCTGCTCCATGTGCGACGGATCGAGCTCGCCGCCCGACCCGGCGTAGCTCGCCGGCATGACGACGTCGACGCCGTACGGCTTGCCGTCGACGTGCTCGTCGAGCCACTGCAGCTCGATCTCGAGCTGCTCGGGCGTGAACGCCAGCGCGCCGAGCACGCCCATCCCACCGGCCTTCGTCACCGCGGCGACGACGTCGCGGCAGTGGCTGAACGCGAACAGGGGCAGGTCCAGCCCGAACAGGTCCGTGGCCCGGGTGCGCATCAGGCTTCCTCCTCCTAGACCGGCGACGCGGCGCCGGTGGCGACGTCCTTCGCCCACCGGTAGTCCGGCTTCCCCGACGGCGACCGGACGATCGCGGGGACGAGGTGCAGGTCGCGCGGCAGCTTGTAGCCCGCGAGCTGACCGCGACAGTGCTCCCGGATCGAGTCGAGGTCGATCGTCGCGTCGTCGCGGGGCTGCACAACGGCGACGACCCGCTGACCCCAGCGGTCGTCGGGCACGCCGACGACCGTGCAGTCGTACACGCCGGGGTGCGACTTGATCGCGGCCTCGACCTCCTCCGGGTAGATCTTCTCGCCGCCCGAGTTGATCGACACCGACCCGCGGCCGAGCAGCACGATGCGGCCGTCCGCCTCGACGGTCGCGAAGTCGCCGGGCATCGAGTAGCGGGTCCCGTCGGGACCGGTCACGAACGTCTGCGCCGACTTCTCGGGGTCCTTGTAGTACTCGACGGGGATGTTGCCGGCGCGGGCGAGCCGGCCGACCGCGCCCGAGCCCGGCTCGATGGGTCGCATGTCGTCGTCGAGGACCACCGTGTCGAGGATCGCCGTGACACGCGGACCGCGCGCCTCGGTCTGGCCGGCCTGCACGAGCGTGTAGCCGTTCGACCCGGTCTCGGACGCGCCGATCGCCTCGCTCACGATGATCGACGGGAGGCGCTCGAGCAGTCGATCCTTCACCGCCGGAGAGAACACGGCCGCCGTGCTCGACAGGTTTACGAGCGACGTCAGGTCGTAGTCGACGCCCGGCTCGTCGAGCGCCTCGACCAGCGGGCGGCCCATCGCGTCGCCCGTGATCATGATGCTGTTCACGCGCTCCTCGCCGACGAGGCGCCAGACCCGGCCCGGGTCGAACTTGGCGACGAGCACGACCTTGTTGCCCTGGAACGAGCCGCCCATCACCGACCACTGCGTCGCGCCGTGCATGAGCGGCGCGATCGGGAGCATCGTCCCCGGGTCTCGGGTCTGGGCCCGCTCGACGAGCGCCTCGGGTCGGTCGACGCGGGTGTTCGTCGTGGGGTCGATGCCGCCGCCGAGCGCGAAGAACACGTCCTCGTGGCGCCAGACGACACCCTTCGGCATCCCGGTGGTCCCGCCCGTGTAGAGGATGTAGCGGTCGTCGGGGGAACGGGGACCGAAGTCCCGCTCGGGAGACCCGCCCGCCATCGCCTCCTCGTACGGGATCGACGTCAGGGGCCCGAGGTCGGCGCCGCCGCCGTCCTCGATCACCACTGAGTGGGTGAGCATCGGCAGCTCACCGAGCACGTTCGCGACCCGAGGCGCGAACTCTCGCTGGTAGACGAGCGCCTTCAGGTCGGCGTTGGCGAACAGGTACGCGAGCTCGCCCTCGACGTAGCGGTAGTTGATGTTGACCCACACCGCCCGCAGCTTGAAGACGGCCCACAGGGTCTCCACCCACTCGACCGAGTTGTAGGCGTAGATCCCGACGTGGTCGCCCGGGCCGATCCCGTGCGCCGCGAGGTGGTGCGCGAGCCGGTTGGCGCGGGCCTCCATCTCGTCGTAGGTGCGGCGCTGCCCCTCCGCCACGAGGTACTCGCGGGACCCGAAGTGGTCGACGGCGTGCTCGAAGAGGTCGGCCAGGTTGAACTCCATCGGCCCGCACTCTACGGGCCGCTCTGACGGGCCGTCAGACGGCGGCGCGGGCGCGAGCACCTCGACGAGATGACGGGCGCGCGAGCCGTGTGGTCAACTGACGCCCCCGTCAGTCCCGAGGCCGCGAGGGAGTACCCGTGGACCGCACGCCCGTCATCGTGGGCACCGGCCTGTCCGACTACCCGAAGGCGCCGCACCTCGACGGCGTGCAGCACCACGTCCAGGCGTTCCAGCGCGCCCTGGCCGACTCGGGCCTCGAGAAGTCCGAGATCGACGGGTACGTGAGCGCCGGCGGCGGCGGGCTCATGATCGACGACGCCGTGACGATGGCCGAGTACCTGCGGATCGACCACCGCTACGTCGACGGGACGATGACGGGCGGCTCGTCGTTCGAGTTCCACGTCCAGCACCTCGCGGCGGCGATCCGCGAGGGGCTCTGCGACGTCGCGCTCATCACGTACGGGTCCGACCAGTTGAGCCGGATGGGCCGCAAGCTCGGGACCGGGGGCTTCCAGCGGCCGGGGTCGCGGGTCGGCGGGCCGATCCAGTACGAGGCGCCCTACGGCAACTCGCTCGTCGGCGCCTACGCGATGCACGCCGCCCGCCACATGCACGAGTTCGGGACGACCCCGGCCCAGCTCGCCGAGATCGCGGTCGGCGTCCGCGAGTTCGCCACCCTGAACCCCCACGCCATCTACCGCGACCCGATCACCGCCGACGACGTGCTGAACAGCCGCCTGATCGCCGACCCGCTCCACAAGCTCGACTGCTGCGCGATCACCGACGGCGGCGGCGCCGTGCTCATGACGACCGCCGAGCGGGCGAAAGACCTGCGTCAGCCGCCGGTCTACGTGCTCGGGGCGGCGGGCGCCCAGACGCACTGGAACGTCAGCCAGCAGCCCGACTTCACGACGTGCGCCGGGGCGAAGGCCGGCCCGGTGGCGTTCGGGCGCGCCGGGCTCAGCCCGAACGACATCGACATGCTCATGTTCTACGACTCGTTCACGATCACCTGCCTGATCCTCCTCGAGAGCCTCGGGTTCGTCGCGCGGGGGGAGGGCGGTCCGTTCGTCGCCGAGGGCAACCTCAAGCGCGGTGGTCGCTTCCCGCTCAACACCGACGGCGGCGGGCTGTCGTCGTCGCACCCCGGGATGCGCGGCATCTTCTTGCTCATCGAGGCGGCACGCCAGCTGCGGGGCCAGGCCGGGGAGGCGCAGATCCCGAACTGCCAGACCGCGATCTGCGCCGGGTCGGGGGGCTGGCTCAGTGCGATCGGCGTGGCGATCCTCGGTGCCGAGCATCCATGAGAGGGGCCTGATGGGCGACGTCACGACACCCGAGGAGTGGGAGAAGCCGCTGCCGGCGATCGACGACGTGAACCGCGACTTCTGGGCCGCGGCAGCCGAGGGGCGACTCCTGGTCCAGGCCTGCCCGCACTGCGGGCATCGCCAGTTCTACCCGCGCGCGCTGTGCACGGTCTGTGGTGACACGCCCGAGTGGCTCGAGTGCAGCGGACGCGGCACGGTCCACACCTTCACGATCATCCGCCAGATGGGGATGCGGCCGTTCCGCGACGAGCTGCCGTACGTCGTCGCGATGGTCGAGCTGGAGGAAGGCCCGCTCATGATGGGCAACGTCACCGACTGCGACCCCGAGAGCGTCCGCATCGGGATGCCGGTCGAGGCGCACTTCGTGCGGGCGGCCGACGACGTCGGCGTGCCCCTCTGGCGTCCCGCCGGCTGAGCCGGCTCAGCGGGGCCGGCTGCCGTCCCGTGGGGCGATGAACACGATCGACGCCTCGGCCAGCAGCTCCCCGTCGCAGCGCGAGGTGGCCTGCACCCAGATCTTGCGGCCCTCGACCCGGTCGACGTGGGCCTCATAGTCGATGCGACGCTCGAGCGGCGTGGGCTGCAGCATCTTGACGGTGAGCGTGCCGGTGTAGCCGGCCTGGCCCGACGCGACCTGCGCCGCGCCCATGAGGTCGTCGAACGCGGCGGCGACGAAGCCGCCGTGCACGTGCCCGATCGGCCCCTCGTAGGCGCGCGAGTACACGGCGTGGCCGTGGGTGCCGTCCTCGCCCACCGTCCACTGCACCGGTGGCGCGAGCGGGTTGCTCCGGCCGCTGATCCCGCTGCGCTCAAGCAACGAGCCCTGCGCCCCGGGCTGGGATCCCAGTCCACCGGTCGCGAGCAGGCTGGGCTGCGCGCCGATGGACTCGACGAGCGCGTGCACCGCGTCGGCCGCGGCCTCGACGGCGGCCGGGTCGGCCCCGTCCGCGTCGAGCTGCGCGACACCCTCGATGAGACCCTTCACCTCACGTACGAGGCGATGCTTGCGGGCGCGCGGTTCGGTCTCGGGCGGGTCGAAGCTGACGTAGGTGCTGCGGGCGTCGGGCGGCAGGCTCACCGCCGCAGACTACGGGGAGCGGATCAGTCGGACTGTCTCACCCTCGTTCTGCCGTCAGGTTGCGAGAGCCGTCGGTCCCTCGGTAGGAGGGAGCGTGAAACTGCCCTCGGGCTGCCGACGAAAAGCCGAATGTACGCAGAGGGCCGAAAGTGACCCACGACCCAGACTACGAGTCGGGCGCCGGCCGCGTCAGTGGCGCGGGCCGGGCACGCCCCGGAACTCGTACGGCTGCGCGCCGCGTCCCGCGACGATCGTCGCGACGACGCCGCCTTCGTCCCGTGCGAGCAGCGCCGCCACCGCGTCGGCGACCTCGCTCGGGTCGAGCATCGGTCGGCCCGCCGCGACGATGCGCGCCTTGCGCGCCGCGTCGAGGAGCCCGGTGTCGACGCCGCCGGGACAGATGGCGTGCAGCCGCACGCCGCGCGCCGCGAGCTGCGGGGCGACGCTGCGGACGAAGCCGACGACGGCGTGCTTTGTCGCCGCGTACATCGGGTCGTCCTCGTAGGGGCCGAGACCGGCGAGCGACGCCGTGGCGACGATCGCGCCGCCGCCCCCCTCGGCCATCAGCGGGGCGAGCGTCCGCACGCCGAGGAGCACGCCGTCGAGGTTCACCGCGCGGACGCGTCCCAGCCGCTCGGCGGGCACGTCCAGGAACGGCCGCGGCGCGGGCGCGGTGAGGATCCCGGCGTTGAGCAGCGCCGACTGGACTCGTCCGTCGCCGAGCTGGCCGGCGAGGTCCTCCCAGGCGCCGGGATCGCCGACGTCGAGGTGGACGTATCGCCCGCCGATCTCGTCGGCGACGGCCGCGCCCGCGTCGTCGGTGACGTCGCAGACGAGCACCCTCGCGCCGTCACGCGCGAGCCGTCGGGCGGTCGCGGCACCGATCCCCGAGGCCGCGCCGGTCACGACGGCGAGCGTCACGCGTGCTCCAGGCGCGGCCGGTTCCGCGCCAGGTGGGCTCCGTTGTCGGAGAGGATGAGCTGCCCGGTGACCCCGCGCCCGAGCTCGGACGCCAGCGCCACGACGAGGCGCGCCAGGTCGTCCGGCTCGTTCATGCGGCCGAGGGGGATGGAGCCGACCAGGGCGTTGACGTAGTCGTCCGACAGGGCGGCGCGCACGGTCGGGGTCAGGGTCGTGCCCGGCGCGACGGCGAGCACGCGCACGCCGGCGGGGCCGAGCTCGACGGCCAGGGTCTGGGTCAAGTGGTTGATCGCGGCCTTCGCCGCGCCGTAGGCGGCGAGACCCAGGGCCGGCCGCGTGCTCTCGCCCGAGCTGATGTTCACGATCACGCCCCCGTGGCCGGCGCCCGCGAGGGCGCGAGCCTCGGCGCGGCAGCACACGGCAGTGAGGAGGAGGTTCTGGCTCACGACCTCACGGACGTAGGTCTCGTCCTGGTCGACGAACGGCGCGGGCGCGAGCCCCGCGAGGCTGCCGACGTTGTTGACCGCGACGTCGAGGCGACCGAGGGCCTTGAGCGTGTCGTCGACGACCGCGCGCGCCGCGCCCTCCTCGCGCAGGTCGGCCGGGGATGCGTGCGCCCGACGCCCCTCGGCGCGCACCTCTTCTACGGCGCCGCCGAGCGCGTCGGCGTCGCGATCGACGAGGGCGACATCGCAGCCCGCGCGTGCCAGCCAGCGGGCGACGGCGCGGCCGATCCCGGCCCCCGCGCCGGTGACGAGCGCCACGCGGCCCGAGAGCCCGAGGTCGATCACGGCTCGAGGACGACCTTGATCGCGCCGGCGGCGCGATCGGCGGCGACGGCGAACGCCCGCGGTGCCTCGTCCAGGGGGAAGCGGTGGGTGACGAGCGTCGACGCGATGGTTGGCGTGCGCGCCAGCAGCGCCGCTGCGTCGTCGACGTCTCGCCCGCCCGGATGCGTGCCGTAGGTGTATGACCAGCGGAACGCCAGTTCCTTCATGAGCGCCGGGAACCCGGGGATAGGGACCGGGCCCCAGTGGGTGCTGAGGAACAGCACCAGCCCACCGGGACGGCATAGCTCGGCGGCCTGGGCCAGCGCGGCCTCGGTCCCGGCCGCCTCCACGACGACGTCGTACTCGCCGGCGTCGACGACCGCGGCGCCGAGCCGCTCGCCCGCCTCACGCTGATGCGGATGGCGTGCCGCGATCGCGGTCTCGGCCCCGAGGCCCACCGCGGCCGCCACCCCGGCGAGCCCGATCGTGCCGCCGCCGACGACCGCGACGCGGGTCGTCGGCGTCACGTTCGCGAGGCGAATCCCGTGCACGGCGACGGCGAGCGGCTCGACGAGGCACGCGTCGGCGACGTCGAGCCCCGGCGGGAGGGGCACGAGCGCGGCGTCCGGGACCACGACGCGGTCGGCGAGGCCCCCGTCCGCGCCGATGCCGAGCGCCCGGGACGAGCCGGTGCGGCAGCGATGCGGCGCGCCCGTCCGGCACTGGTCGCAGGTCCCGCACGGCCGGCTCGGGTCGATGGCGACCGGCGTCCCGTCGTCGAGCCGACCGGCGAACTCGTGGCCGAGCGTCGCCGGCAGGGGCCCGAGCTCGACGAGGTGGAGGTCGCTGCCGCAGATGCCGGACGAGACGACCTGCACGAGCGGCCCCTCGCTCGCGGGCTCGGGGACGTCGAGCACCTGGACGCCGTCGGCCGTGACGCGGACGCCTCTCACGGGCGCGCTCGTCCTGACCCGGTGGGCGCGTGATCCCGAAGTGCCATGATCCCCCGTGGCCGAGCAGCCGCGCGCAGTGTACGGGGAGGCCCGATGCCCAGGACGAGGACCACGTCCGCGCCCCGCGACCACGACCGGCGGCGCTGAGCCGTGGGCGCGCTGGACGGCCGCGTCGCGCTGATCACCGGCGCGGGGCGGGGGATGGGCCGTGAGCACGCCCGCCGGTTCGCCGCCGAAGGCGCCGCGGTCGTGGTCAACGACAGCGGCGCGGCGCGTGACGGGACCGGCCACGACCCGTCCATCGCCGCGGCGGTCGCCGACGAGCTCACCGCCGTCGGCGCCGACGCCGTGGCCAGCAGCGACGACGTCACGACCCTCGACGGCGCGTCGCGCGCCGTCGAGCTGGCGCTGGACCGGTGGGGCCGGCTCGACGCCCTCGTGAACAACGCCGGCGTCCTGCGGGACCGAATGTTCGTCAACATGACCGAGGACGACTGGGACACGGTCGTGGCGGGGCATCTCCGCTCGACGTTCTGCGCCACCCGGGTGGTGGCCGCCCACTGGCGCGACCGAACGAAAGCCGGCGAGGCCGTGCACGCCGGCGTCGTGAACGTGTCGTCCACCTCGGGGCTCTTCGGGACCGTCGGCCAGTCCAACTACGGCGCGGCCAAGGCCGGGATCGCCGCGATGACCGTGATCCTCGCCCAGGAGCTCGGCCGCTACGACGTCCGGGTCAACGCGATCGTGCCCGTCGCCCGCACCCGCATGACCGAGGAGGTCGCCGGGATCGCCGACCTGGTGCGCGCCCCCGACGACCCGGCCGCCTTCGACACCTACCACCCGGCGAACGTGTCGCCGCTCGTCGCCTGGCTCGCGTCGCGCGCCTGCGGCGCGACCGGGCAGGTGCTCTACGTCCGGGGCGGCGAGATCCGCGTCCTCGAGGGCTGGCGCTCCAGCCGCGCGATCGAGCAGGACGGGCCGTGGACGGTCGACGACGTCGCTACCGGGCTCGCCGACCTCGCCGGCGCGACCCCGCCTTGAAACACGTTTCAAACTCGGCAAGACTCCGGGCCGGCTGGGGGGCCGCGGACCGCCCCCCAGTGGGATCCGACAGGGGGGATCGAGCGTGAGTCGTTTCCGGTGGTTGGTGATCGCGTCGGTGGTGGGGCTCGTGAGCCTCGGCACCGCGAGCGGGGCCTTGGCCCAGTCGACCGGGGGCGGGGCCAACAAGGCGACCGACGTCGGTGTGACCAGCAACACCATCCGCATCGCGGTGGTGGCCGACGTCGACAACTCGCTCCAGCCGGGCCTCTTCTCGGGGTCGGTCGCCGGCGTGCAGGCCGCGGCCAGCTACATCAACGCCAACGGCGGGATCGCCGGCCGCAAGCTCGCCGTCGACTTCATCGACTCGCACCTGAGCGACAGCGAGGCGGTGAACGCGATCATCACCGCCTGCAGCCACGACTTCGCCCTCGTGGGCACGTCGGCGCTGTTCCTGAACAACGTCGACGACATCACCAGCTGCAAGGACATTACGGGAGCCGCGACCGGCATCCCCGACCTCCCGGTCGTGACGACCGAGGTCGTGCAGCAATGTGACCCGGACTCGTTCCCGATCAACCCGCCCCAGATCGTGTGCTCGACCCAGAGCGCCCACCCGCAGACCTACGTGGTGAACGCGGGTCGCGCCAACTACTACCAGCAGAAGTTCGGGAAGAACCTCCACGGCGTCTACATGTACACGGCCGACCTGCAGAGCGCGAAGAGTGCGAACCAGGTGACCGCGACCGGTATGCAGAAGCTCGGGATCAAGCCCGACGCCCAGATCACGATCTCGGCGACGGCGCCGCAGAGCGACTACACGACCGCCGCGCAGACGATGAAGAACTCAAACTCGAACTTCGCCGAGGTCGAGCTCGCCTACAGCCAGACCGTCGACCTGCGCAAGGAAGCCCAGCTGCAGGGCGTGACCAACCCGAACATCGTGTGGTCCTGCACCGTGCAGTGCTACAACCCGCAGTTTCTCGCCCAGGGCGGCACCTCCGTCGAGGGTCAGTACATCTCCCTCGGGTTCCTGCCCGACATCGAGGCGAAGTACAACAAGGCGGTCGCCGGGTTCGACAAGTACACCGACCCGGC
>DATDGU010000210.1:0-3236 GCA_036521915.1 Acidimicrobiia bacterium
TTCGTGAAGGTCGGCTTGGCGAACCGCAGGACCCGGGCGCCGCGGTCGGTCAGGTGCTCCTCGAGCCGGTTCAGGAACACGTCGCCGCGCGCCTTGCTGATGTCGAGGAGGCCCACCGACCGGTCGATCAGGGACGCCGGGCGGGTGCTGCGCTGGCGCAGCGCGGCCTTCTGCTCCCCGGTCGGGTCGAGCAGCACTCGGGGTTCGCTCACGGGTCGATCTCCTTCGTCACCGGGGCGCTGCCGGTCGCGCCGCTGGCCCAGCCCCCGATGATGGCCGAGAACAGCCCCGCGCCACCACCGGCGTGGACGAGGAGCAGCCCGCCGTCCCGGAACTTCGGGAGGGTCAGGTCCCGGACACCGTCGGGGAGGCCCTCGGCGATCCCGTCGGCGCCGCGGACCAGCTCGGCGCCGGGGAGCTGGAGCCGGGCGGTCAGCTCCTCGAGGAGGCGCGGCTTCGTCCATCCCGCCTCGTGGAACACGCGGGCGTGCTCCGGGGAGACGACGAGGATCGCGTCGAAGGCCAGCGCGAGCTTCGGGTGCGTCGTCGTGCGGAGGCACGCGGCGAAGCTGTTCGCCAGGGAGTCGGCGTCACGCGACAGCTGGTCGATGATCCCGCGTGGCCCCTCGGCGGCGAAGAGCGTGACGGCCGACGACGACGCCGGGAGGCCCCGCGTGACGTGCAGCGGCTCCCACGGCGAGTCCTGCTCGCGCTCGGCGAAGCAGAACGTGTACTTGCCGGGCTGACCGATCGTCGCCCGGTCGATCTCGCCGGGCCGGCCGCCGCCGACGTTGCGGATCACGAGCTGCAGCGCCCGACCGATCGTGGCGTTCGCCCGGTTCCCCTGTCCCATCGCGTTGATGCCGCTGTTCATGCCGATCGCGCGGGCGCGCGGCCCGTTCACGATGACGAGCGGGCCCGAGAACCAGGTCGTGGCGAGCAGCCCGTGGATGTTGAACTCGTCGGTGCAGGCCGCCTCGACGGCGGCGAGCACGACCGGGAGGTAGTCGGGGCGCGCGCCGGCGAGCACGGCGTTGATCGCGACCTTCTCGACCGTGCACTCAACGAGGTCGGGTGGCACGACGGCGATGACCTCACCCGGGTCGCGCGTCGTGCCGGTGAGCATGTGCGCGACGCGCGCCGGCGTCGGTGCCACGACGGGGAGCCCGTCGGTCCACCCGCGGTCGAACATCGCCTCGACCTCGTCCTCGCTCGGGCCGAGCTCGACGCGGCGCGAGGCCAGGCGGGCCGCGCCCGCCGCGGCGGTGCGGGCGGCCACGAGGTCCGGGTCGCGGGTGCGCGACCCGCACCCCGGCCGGTAGGGCGGGAGGCCGGCGCCGAGGTCGCGCATCCCGGTGAAGGGGACCCACGCGTCGCGGCTCCAGCCGACGAGGCGATCCCGCTCCTCGCCGCCCTCGACGCGCACGAGCGTGGGAACGGTGTCCACGTCGAGGGCGAAGGAGAGCTCCAGGTCGGTGTCGTCCCGGGCCGCGAGCCCCGGCGGGAAGGCCGGGTCGTCCTGGCTGTAGATGGTCAGTGGCGGCTCGTCGCGCGCCGCCAGCTCCTCGAGCACCGGCACGACCAGCTGGCACGTCGGGCAGTCGCGCTTGACGATGGCGACGAGACCGTCGGGCATGGCCGCGCTCACGTCAGGGATTCGATCACGTGGTCGATGGCGCGGGTGAGGGTGGCCACGTCGTCGAGCTCGATCGCGGGGAACAGCGCGATCCGCAGCTGGTTGCGGCCAAGCTTGCGGTACGACTCGGTGTCGAGGATCCCGTTGGCGCGCAACGCCGCGGCCAGCTGCCCGGCGTCGACACCGTCGAAGTCGATGGTCGCCGTGACGTGGCTGCGCTCCGACGGCTTGGCGACGAACGGCGTCGCGTAGGGGCTGGCTTCGGCCCAGCCGTAGACGAGCTCGGCCGCCTGATCGCAGCGCGTGGCCGCCCATTCGAGCCCGCCGTGGGCGAGCAGCCACTCGAGCGTGTCGGCCACGAGGAAGAGGGTGGCGAGCGCGGGCGTGTTGTACGTCTGGTTCTGGCGGGCGTTCTGGAGCGCGATGGGGAGGCTGAGGAAGGCCGGCTGCCAGCGGCCCGACGCGCCGATGGTCCCGATGCGGGCGATCGCGGCCGGCGAGCAGAGCGCGAACCACAGCCCGCCGTCAGAGCCGAACGTCTTCTGCGGCGCGAAGTAGTAGCAGTCGAACGCGCGCGGGTCGACCCGTAGGCCGCCGGCCGCCGACGTCGCGTCGACGAGCACGAGGCCGTGCTCGTCGGGGCGCGCGATCTCCATCATCACGCCGGTCGAGGTCTCGTTGTGCGTCAGCGCGTAGGTGTCGACGTCGGGGTTCGCCCGCGGCTCCGGGTGCGTCCCGACCGGCGACTCGAGCACCTCGGGGTCCTCGAGGAACGGCGCCGCGGCGGCGACGCCGGCAAAGCGCGCCGAGAACTCCCCGAAGGCGCAGTGCTGACTGCGCCGCTCGATGAGGCCGAACGTCGCCGCGTCCCAGAACGCGGTCGTGCCGCCGTTGCCGAGCAGCACCTCGTAGCCGTCGGGGAGCGAGAACAGCTCAGCCATCCCGGCGCGGACGCGGCCCACCAGGTCCTTGAGGCCCGGCTGGCGATGGCTCGTCCCGAGGAAACCGTGCGCCGCGTCCGCGAGCCGACGCACCGCCTCGTCGCGCACCTTCGACGGCCCGGATCCGAAGCGCCCGTCCCGCGGCCGCAGCCCCTCGGGGAGGCGGATCGAGGTCGGGTCCACGGGCATCACGGCCGAGGGTAGTGGTGCCTTCCGGCGCGGCCACGGGCGAATCGGGCGCCGAGGGGGGTCAGGTCGGCGGGGTAGGCGCGACGGCCGCAGGGTCGCGCCGCGGGCCGGCGGGCTCGCCGGTCTCGGCCTCGTACCAGCGGGGGCGTTCGCGGCGCGCCCACCCGGCGGGTACGTGCCCTCGGAGCATGCCGTTGAGCGCGACCGGGTCCCGCAGCGCGAGGTAGATGTGGCCGAGGACCGAGAGCCAGATGCCGAGCGCCACCCAGTCGTGCACGAAGGTCGCGCCGACGCGGGTGTCGAGGGCGAAGAGCGAGAACCACTTCAGGACGATGCCGGACGCGAGCATCACGACGATCGCCGACCCGAGGAACGCGGCGTTGAGCTTCTGGCCGGGGTTGAACTTGCCGAGCCGGGCGTCCGGCCGGCTCCCCCTGCGCAGCCAGCGGCGGTCCTCGTCGTCGAAGCGA
>DATDGU010000211.1:0-12049 GCA_036521915.1 Acidimicrobiia bacterium
ATCGCCTCAACGTCGGCCTCCCGGCTGACGTCGGCGTGGAAGGGCACGACGGCGTCGCCGACCTCGGCGGCCGTCTTGCGCTCGGCGCCGCTGATGTCGACGGCGACCACGCGCGCCCCTTCGCGCACGAAGACCTTCGTCGACTCCTTCGCCATTCCGGACCCGGCGCCGGTGATCAGGGCGATCCGTCCGTCGAGCACGCCCACGTCAGCGGACCCCGTGCATCGGGAGGGTCGCGTCGCCGGCGACGTGTGCCCTGCGCACGCGGTGGAGTCCCACCTCGTCGACCTCGAGCCGCGGCCACAGCGCCGCGTCTCGCAGGCGGTGGTACCCGTCGTCGGGATCGCCGAAGAAGTTCTCCGCGCGCGGATCGAATTCAACCGACGCCGAAATCGTGGTCATCGCTCGTCCTTTCCGTGGGGACGTGGGGCCACCGTGATCGAAGGGATCGAGAAGCTCGCCTCGTGGCGCAGCAGTGCGTCGACGACCGACACGAGCTCCTCGACCTCGATCAGGTTGCCGCTGATCAACCCGCGCGCCACCCATCCCGACCCCAGCTCGGTCGCGAGCTCCGGTTCCCAGCCCTGGTTGAAGCCGGTCTGGGACTCGCCCTCCCCGCCGGCGCAGTCGCCGACGATCAGCCGAGTGAACCCGATGTCGGGGTGCTCGACCCGCCAGACCTCGACGAGCTTGTCCAGCGCCGCCTTGCTGACGATGTACGCGCCGAGACCTGGCCACGGCGGCGTGAGCGATGCGCTGACCGAGGAGAGGAATGCGGCGGTGCCGCCGCTCTCCGCGAGATGAGGGACCGCCGCCGCGGTGATGCGAGCGGCACCCGTCACGTTCGTGTCGAAGACGCGTCGCCAGGTTTCGGCATCCGTGTCGACGAGGCGTGCGAGCGGACCGATCGCCGGGGCGTAGACCAGCGCGTCGAGGCCGTCCATCTCGGACGCTGCCTCGCCGATCGCCCGACGGCACGACGCTTCATCCGTGACGTCGCACGCGATGGCGAGCGTCCCGCCGCCCGCTTCACGAGCGGCACGCTCGAGCCGGTCCCGGCGGCGCGCGAGGAGCGCGACCTGGGCCCCGCGCTGTGCGAGGCCGATCCCGATGCATCGGCCCAGGCCGCTCGAGGCGCCGACGACGACCGTGCGCACCGGTCAGGCTCCCCCGCGACCGGCGCTACCGGCACCGGCGGCGATCGCCCGCTCGGGACGGCCGTCGATCATCCGTCAAGCCTCGAGGGGCTGAGCGCCAGGTGTCGCACCCGCGTAGGATAGATGACACGACTGTTAGATTTCCTGCCTGGGGCCAACACGGTGATCGCCGCGTGGCCGGTCGGCAGCCGGTCCCCTGAGCGAGGCCAGTGACAGCGCAGGACCTGTTCCTCCCCGACCCGTCGCCCCGGGACGTGGCGTACACGGTCATCTCGGTCGACGACCACGTCGTCGAGCCGCCCCACACGTTCGAGGGACGGCTTCCCGCGGCGCTCCAGGCGCGCGCGCCCAAGATCGTCGAGACGCCAAAGGGCCATCAGGTCTGGGAGTTCGAGGGGCACCGCTACACCCAGGTCGGGATGAACGCCGTCGCCGGGCGACGCCCCGCGACCGTGAAGCTCGAGCCGTTCCGCTTCGACGAGATGCGCCCCGGCTGTTACGACGTCGACGCCCGCGTGCGCGACATGGACATCAACGGCGTGTGGGCGTCGGTGAACTTCCCCTCGCAGATCACCGGTTTCTGCGGCCGCGTGTTCTTCAACGCCCAGGACCGCGAGCTCGGCGCGGCCTGCGTCGGCGCGTGGAACGACTGGCTGTTCGACGAGTGGTACACGCCCTACCCCGACCGGATCGTCCCGCTCGGGATCGCCGATCTCGCCGACCCGGCGAGCGCCGCAGCAGAGATCCGCCGGAACGCGGCACGTGGGTTCCGGTCCGTGACCCTGCCCGAGCGACCGCACGCGATCGGCCTGCCGTCGCTCTGGGATCGCGAGCACTGGGACCCGATCATCGCAGCGTGCGACGAGACCGACACCGTGATCTCGCTGCATGTGGGCAGCTCGGGGAACTATGCGGGCCCGCCGGGTGCACCGACCCAGCAGCTGTCCGCGACCTTGTTCAGCCAGCTGGCGCTCAGCGCCTGTGCCGAGTGGCTGTGGTCGGGCTACGCGGTATCGCACCCCAATCTAAAGATTGCGATGAGCGAGGGCGGGATCGGCTGGGTCGCGATGCTGCTGGACCGGCTCGACTACATCGTCGACCGGTCCGGCTACGGCCTCGGCTGGGACGAGCGACCCGCCGACGTGCTCCAGCGCAACTTCTGGTTCTGCACGTTCGACGATCCGTCGACGATCGAGACTCGCCAGCGCGTCGGCGTCGAGAACATCATGGTCGAGGTCGACTATCCGCATGGGGACACGACGTGGCCCGATACTCAGCAGGCCATCCGCAAGGCCTGGGGCCATTTGCCGGTCGACGAGCTGCGCGCCATGTGCTGCGAGAACGCGTCCTCGCTGTACCGCCACCCGCTCCCCGCCGTCATCCTGCCGAGCGACCCGTGAGCACCACGAAGGGCGGCCGGTGAGGCCGAGCCGTGCGGAGCTGTTCGGGCCGGCGGGCACGCCACGCGTCGTCGTGGTGGGCGCGGGATTCGGCGGGATCGCCGCCGGCGTCGCGCTGCAGCGCGCCGGTATCCACACCTTCACGATCTACGAATCGTCGCTCGGAATCGGCGGCACATGGTGGGACAACACCTACCCCGGCGCCGAAGTCGACGTGGGATCGCACCTCTATTGCTTCTCGTTCAAGCCCCACGACTGGACGCGGACACACGCCCGGCAGCCCGAGCTCCAGAAGTACCTCGAGGAGACCGTCGATGAGTTCGGTCTCCGGCCGCATCTGCAGCTCGGCGTGACCGTCGAATCCGCGACGTGGGACGAGCGCCGCCACGTCTGGGAGGTCCGGCTCGACGACGGGACGGTCGACGAAGGCCACGTGCTCGTGAGCGGCGTCGGGTTCCTGAACGTGCCCCGCTACCCGAACTGGCCCGGGCTCGAGGACTTCGTCGGGCCCGCCTTCCACACGGCCCGCTGGGAGCACCAGCACGACCTCGCCGACAAGGTCGTGGCCGTCGTGGGCACCGGCTCGTCGGCGACCCAGATCGTGCCGGCCATCCAGCCGCTCGTGCGGCACCTCTACGTGTTCCAGCGAGAGCCCGGTTGGGTCATGCCGAAGGGCGAGCGGGAGTTCAGCGACGCGGAGCGCGCGTCACTCACGAGCCCGTGGAGGCGTCGGCGCGAGCGCTGGCGGCTCAAGTGGATGCTCGAGAAGAACCTGCGAGGCGGTGACCTCTTCCGGCCCGGTACGAAGCGCAACGAAACGCGCCGACAGTTCTGCCTCGCCTACATCGGCCGTCAGTTCGCCGATCGCCCCGACCTCCGCGAGGCCGTGACGCCGACGTATCCGTATCCGGGCAAGCGCCCGGTGTTCGCCAGCACCTTCTATCCCGCGCTGAAGAAGGAGAATGTCGAGCTCGTCCCGAAGGCCGTGGCATCCGTCACCCCGACGGGGATCGTCGACGCCGACGGGGTGGAGCGGGCCGTCGACGTCATCGTCATGGCGACGGGCTTCCGGCCGACGAACTACCTCGCGCGCCTCACCGTCGTGGGGCGTTCGGGGCGGACGCTGCAGGCGCAGTGGGCGGGTGAGCCACGCGCGTTCCTCGGTCTCACCGTCCCGGGGTTCCCGAACTTCTTCATCCTGTACGGCCCCGGCACGAACGGTGGCGAGATCGTCACGATGCTCGAGGGCCAAGCCGCCTATGTCGTCCGGGCCATCAAGCGCATGATGCGAGCCCGCGTGAGCGCGATCGAGGTCAAGCCGCCGTTCGAGGCTCGATGGTTTCGCTGGCTGCAGCAACGGATGGACGGCACGTCCTGGACGATGAGCCGGAACTACTTCACGTCACCGACCGGCACGGTCGTGACCCAGTGGCCCTACGGCAACACGCTGTACCGACTGCTCACCAAGACCCTGGGCCCCGCCTCCGAGACGACCAGGCGGCGCAGCGGCTGACCTCTCGGACGGCCGTCCAGCAATCAGGATCTGCCAGCTCACCGCTCGGCCGCGGCGATGAGTCGGGGACGAGGTGCCAACCGCCTCGACGGCGCCGAGACCGACCAGCGAGCAACCGTCGCCGTCGGCACGGCACCGTTCGGAAACGCGCGAACCCTTGCGCGTCATCGGTCACGACATTGACGTTGGCCGCCGAGTTCGGCTGGGTGTCAACGACCCTGCCCGAGTTGATCTGCCTGACGCGGGGTACCTCGATGCACCAACCGACGCGGTGCGTTGTCCGCGCACCTGCTGACGACCATGCCGGGACCGACGACGCGGCGTGGCACCGCCCCCGCTACACCTGGGCGATATTGCGTCAGGAGCTCGAGGCCGCGGGCTTCGAGCCTCGCATCCATACCCACGTGTTCAGCTGGCTCGTCGTGCCGGTGTGGCTCACCCCACGCGTCGCGTCGACGCGCCGCCCGGAGCTCGGCCTCGAGCGCACGTCGCCGACGATCGACCGACTGGCGATGGCACTGACGTTCCTCGAGCGCTCGCTCGTCGGGCGAGTCTCGATCCCCTTTGGCACCTCGATCCTTTGCGTCGCCGAGCCTCGGGCTACCCATCAAATGGCGGATGGACCTTCGTAGGCGGTCGATGCATTTCATCAATGCGTCAAGTATCTTCCTGCAGGGGTCGTGGCAATCAGGGGCAAGCGTGCGAGCGGTTTGGATCGCGGTACTGATAGGTGGAGTAGCTCTTGCAGGATGTGTTCCTGCGCCTCCACCGATTCAACCGGTTCGCTGGTTGGTGTATGGAGACAGTCTCTCTGAGCAGGCTGTGCCCTATCTCACCCAGTATGGGACCGTCGGCGATCGTTACCTCGGAGGAACTGCTCCGTGCGACTGGACTGGACAGCTTCCGCAGGACGCCACTCACTGGGCGCCCCAGGAGGTGCTCATCCAGTTCAGCGGGAACCTGCTGACCTCTTGCACCGTAGGACAAGACCCGACAACTCTGTACGTGAACAGCGTGACCACTATCGCCAATTTTTGGCGCGGTAGAGGTGTACCGGTCACGATCGTGATTTCGCCGCCTAAACCAGATGATTCAGAGGCGTTTGCGCGGAATGCAGAGTTGACTGTGGCGAGTCTTTATGGGTACGGAGTGAAGAGGGCCGATCAGGCAGTGCTGGATAACGGTCAGTTCGCATACTTTCTTCCTTGTCTCTCTCCGACCGAGGATGGCTGTGGAACAGATCCTGCAGGCGTGAATCCACAGCCAGGAATGATTCGCGAACGGAGCACAGACGGAATCCATTTTGGTACTTCGTCAACCGATGGCTACTCCAGCGGTGCATATCGTTTCGCAAAGATTGAAGCGGGTGGGACCCTCTCCGCTCCAACCCCAACGACGACGACGACGACGCCAACCTCGACAACTTCGTCCACGAGCTCGACGACAACTTCAACTCCCTGAGGGCATCAGTTCGGGCGGTCCTGACTCTCTCGTGATCGAGCGGTCGCCACAGCCGACGTCAGCGAAGGCTGTGCGATGGAGCTGACCGACGCACCGGTCACTCGTTGGGAGGGGGTGACGACACGAGTGACGTGCCCCTGACGCTTATGCCCAGAGCGCGCGTGCGCCGCCTGGCATCACTGTCGCGGTCATGATCCGCTCGGCGCTGCCGGCATCGACCTCAGTCCGGCCCTCGAAGTACCTGACCCGGGCGTCTTCGGGTCCGAAGTCGGCCGTATCGCCGAACCCGTGTCGGCGGAGCAGCTGGTCGATCTCGTCTGGAAGGAACCGGCTGAGGAACGGCTCGCCCATCTCGGTGGCGATCCCGACAAAGGCAGCCGAAACCTGCGCTGGCACACCCCGCACGGCGGCCCGCGGCTGGTTGTAGGTGAGCACCACCCTGCTGGCAGCAGGGCAGTCCATGATGGCATCGAGCGTGGCGCCGATTGCGTCCAGCGTCAGGTACTGGACCGTGCCGATCCACGAGAACACCGCCGGCTGGCTGAAATCGAACCCGACGGCGCCCATGCCACAGCGGGGCGTCAGGTGCGTGCACGGCAGGGTCACCTCGGGAAGCCGACAAGTGGTGGGTGTCAGTCAGCGGGGCTCGATGGAGAAGGGCGGTGCCGTTCGAGGTAAAGATCCCGCGCCCAGTAGCGCGTAGGCGTGATGGCTTCTGTTCCGATCAAGTCTGCCCTGACCTCGTCGTACTCGTAGCAGTTCAACTCGTACTGGTTTCCCCACGGATCGACGAGGTCGTACGCCCAACACATGTCGAAATCGATCACGTCGCTCGCCATGAGGGGCCGTCCGGCCGGGCTATCAATTCCACGTGGCAACGATCGTGCGAACTCGGCGAAGACACCGGCGTCGACACTGAAAGCGACTCCCGTCTGTTGCGGGATCATCGGGTGGCCCTCGCCGGCTTCGAACAACGCCAACATCGTTCGTCCGCCGTCCGCAGAGATCTGGAGCGGTCCGCCCTCGAAGCCCGACGCCCAGAAATCGAACCGCTCGACGGGTTCGAAGCCCAGGTGGTCGGAGTACCAGGCAGCAGCCTCCGCTCGATCGGGCACTCGGATGTGGACATGATCGAGCCGTCCCATGCGGAAGCGCGCACTTCTCGTCACGCGCTCACCGTACGCCGACACCGCAGGTCGTCGGTGATGCCGATACACCCTTGGCGGATCAGTTACGTCGGCCTTCGCGGCGCGCCACGCGGCGCCGATGACGACGCAGCACACCCAACCCGAACCAGACGAGCGCGCCGAACGCGGCCGTCACGATGGTGTAGAGCCACAGCGGCCACGTGAAGTGCCAGAAGAGGAAGTCGAACCTGACGTCCTCCGTGTTCTGGAGGACGAAAATGAGCAGCACCGCGCCGCCCGTGAGCGACGCAATCATCCCGCCGCTCACCTGACGGCCGGCTCGTGGAGATGGCACCTGTTCAGTCACGAGCGCTCCCCTCTCATCGCAGATGATTGAGCCGAGCGCACCTCGGCCTCGGCCAGCGTGTCACAACGAGACGGCACACCGCACGGCCGACGCGGCGGACGACGCCAGATCCGCAAGGAGCGCCTCGCTGGACGTTGATACGTCTCGACCGAAGCACGCCGACTCGAACCGTCCAGACTCAGACTCCACCCCGATCTGGTCTTCGACGACGGATTTGCCGTCGGCGACATCAAATACAAGCGGACCTCCGAGCGATTGAAGAAGCGGCGTGTCGATGACAGTCTGATGCTGCATGAAGCAGACGGTTGGTAAATTCGATGATCCCCGGAGTTCGCACGTGTCCGCGCCGATGCGACGCGCGTGGGACATAACGACGGTCGCGACGCGACGCGCCATGATTGTGGGATGGCACGCCGGGAGCGCACGACTCCGAGGTCGAAGTCCCGACGAGACCACCGCGTTCCCGCGGCAGTTTCGGCTCGCGCTCGAAGAATTGGGACCGACGTTTGTGAAGTTGGGACAACTGCTCTCGGCACGTTCGGACGTCGTCACGCCGCGACTACAGCACGAACTGTCGATGCTGCGCGATCACGTGCCAAGCATGCCGCGCGCCGCGGTCCTCGCTGAGCTTGAACGCAGTCTGGGATCCGCCCCGACCGAGCGCTTCGCAACGTTCGAAGTCGTGCCTGTCGCCTGCGCATCGATCGGTCAGGTACATCGAGCGACTCTTCGCGATGGTCGCCGCGTCGCCGTTAAGGTCCGCCGGCCGGCCGTGCGCGCCGAGATCGACACTGACATCTCGTTGCTGCGCGCCTTCTTGCAGTTCGTGATGCGTGTCTCGCGCACCGTTAGGACGTATGACCCGGTGGCGCTTTTGGACGAGTTTGCAGCGATGCTGCGCGCCGAAACCGACTACAACTTAGAGGCCGAGAACCTCGAAGTCGTCAGCCGTGCATTCCCCGACGATGATCTCGTGGCGATCCCGAAGGCGGTCGCCGAGATGAGCAGCGAATCGCTGCTCGTCATGGACTGGATCGACGGCATTCCGTTGACTCGAAGCGATGAACTCGACGCGGCCGGAACCGATCGTCCGGCTGTCGCCCACGCGATCATGCACGCCTACGCGCAGATGATCTTCGAATCGGACCGGTTCCAGGCCGACCCACACCCCGGCAACCTCATCGCCCAGCCCGACAAACGGCTCGGCGTTGTCGACTTCGGTGAGGTCGGAGCCATCAACGCCAAAACGCGCAACGCCCTCGTACGCCTGCTCGCTGCGGTGCTCGGTCGCAACAGCGACGAACTCGGGCGGGCCGTTCTCGACGTCAGCCGCAGCACGCGCGACGTCGACCGCCGCCAGCTCGGCGATGCAATGGCAGCGTTGCTCGCACCCATCACCGATACGACGCTCCAGGACTTGAGGCTCGGGGCGATACTCCGTGACCTTCTCCACGTGTTGCGCCGCAACGGCCTCGTGCTCCCCGCCGATCTCGCCGTCTTGCTCAAGACCGTCATCGAATGCGAAGGCACCACCAACGAGATCGACCCGGCGTTCTCGATGAGCAATTTTCTCACCGAGATCGGCAAGCGCGTGGCGTCAGTCAATAGCGATCGAGATCGATCCGCACCGTGACCTGGGGAGCTTGCGGGTCTGCGAGCATCGCATTTGACGCGCGCAGGCACAGCGCTCGCGCGGCGTTTCCCTGGAGCAAAAGTCGTCGTCGTTCCATCGGATCGTCGCCGTCCATGACGTAGGCCGTTCCGGCGACCCAGCGCGTCCGCAGTCCGCTGCGCACCCTCACCCGGACACGCGGATTCGATTCGAGGTTGCGGACATAGTCGGCACGCCGTCCGCGCTGCGACACCACCCAGAACGTGTCACCTTCCAAGCAATCGCAGATCGGGGTCAGTCGGAGCCGTCCGGTGCGCCGTCCCGTCGTCTCCAGCAGCGCGTCACCCGGTGGTCCCAGACCAATCGCCCATGCCGTTCGGACGACGGGATTCACCAACGATCGTTGGATCGGACCGAGTAGCCGGCGCTTCGACTCCACGACCCGACACTGACACCAGAAGGTTGTGGTTGCAACGCCGAATCACCACTCGCCTGTCATAGCCCGACCTCGCAAGACCTTCGGTCGCCCGTCCAGGTCTTTTACGCTGAAGATCGCTGGAACCGCTCCAGCGGCTGCATTGGAGTAGCTGAGGTACTTGCTCCCCTACCGCGATGGATGCTGCCGCGCGTCAGCAGGCTCGAAGCCTGCTCCGACCCGCCCGATGTTCGTCGTTGTTGTTCGTTGTTGGCGAGCGTCTCTCGACACTCCACGGACTTGGTACGGACCGGGGCGTCGTACAGAGATTGCGGCAAGGGGTTGAGGTTCTACCGCTTCTTCGCCGACAGGTCATTCTGGGCCACCGCGGCCTTCACGAGCGCCTTGAACGCGCGCGCGTTGACCTTCTCCCCTTCGTGGATGTCGATCGCCCTCCGCGTCTTGCCTTCCAGGCTGGAATTAAAGAGGCGCGATGGGTCTGGGATCGTCGCCCCCCGGGCGAACGTGAGCTTCACGACCTTCGCGTATGCCTCTCCCGTGCAGACGATCCCAGCATGGGACCAAACGGGCACTCCAAATGGGTTCGTTGGCTTGATCCATTTGCACTCCTCCACGATGTCGGGGGCGGCTTGCAGGATCAGCGTCCGCATGCGAGCCAAGATCTCCCCCCGCCATCCCCCAAGCTCGCGGATCCGCTGGTCCATGAGCCGGGAAGCGGAATTCGCGTCGACGATGCGCGACGGGCGCTCTGCCGCTTTTGCAGCCACCCGCTTGGCCGGGGCTTTCTTTGCGATCTTCGCCGACTTCTTCGACGTCTTGTTGGCCAACGCGTTCACTCCCTCGCCTCGTCCCGCGCCTGGGAAACCTAGCCCTGGTGCGCCACCGAAGCCGAGTACTAGCGCCGTGACGGTCTCGCGGGAAGGACCCAAGCGGTCGAACCGCTCCTATCCGAGCACTTCGATCAGGCGTCGACCGATCAGCTGGTCGCGTCGCCAGTTCGGAACCGCACGGTCAGTGTTGCGAAGGAGCGTCGGTAAGTGCTGGACGGGCGTTCCGGGAGATGACGTAGTACACCTCGCGTGTCGGGGGGAAGTGGGGTCCGCGCTTTGGTGGATGTCTCGACCGTCCGCGGCGCCACGAATCACGGACAGAACAGGCCCGTGTGCTTAGAGAGGCATCCACGTTGCAAACAAAACCGAGGACGCTCCGAGTCGCTGGCATGGCTGTGGCCGTGCTCGTCATGACCGCAGGTTCCGCCGCGGCCGCGAACCGCGGCACAGCCACCGCGCTGGCGCCTCAGAAGCCGCACACGGTCCCGTACACCGCGACCGGTACCTGCGCGACAATCAGCCAAACCGGTTCCACGCGCGTGATCGTCTGTGCCGGCACCAACTCGATTTATGGAAGCGGCGCGGCGGTGGCCACGATCATGCAGAACGGCCTCAACGGCACCGACACCTCTATCGAATACGACGCCAATGGCGCTCGGAGGGTCAAGGAAACGTTCACCGCTGCGGTGGGTGCCAACGGCATCATCACGCTTACCGGAAGCGGTACCTGCACCGGGGGAACGGGCGTGTACAAGCACGCGAAATGCAGCTACAGCCTCACCGGCACGACAAATCCTCAGACCAACGTGTCCTCCAGCATGGAGTCGGCACTATCACCCGATGATCCGAGGGTCACGCGAGCCGGGCACTCATCCCGTGACGGGAAGCCCGAACGCACGGTGCTCACGTAAGGCCGATGATGCGGAGCGGACGACGGGATTCGAACCCGCGACCCTCACCTTGGCAAGGTGATGAACGCCTCCGCTCGAGTCCGCTGAAACTGCTGGAGTCCAGGTCAGTGGCTTGCGTTCTCCGCTGGAGACCGGTGGAACCGCTCCAATCCGCTGGATTGGAGTAGCAGGTGGAGTAGCAGGCGCCGGATCTGGAGCGCGAGGGGACAAGGAACACTCAGCCTTTCAAACCCAGAGCTGTCGTATAGGTCCCCTACGATGAGGTCGATGGCCACGAGGTTGAGTTCGGATCCTGAGTTGGCGTCGATCGTTGAGCGCGCTCGAAGTCAGGCCAGCGCGGCAGGCGAGCTGCGCAACCTGCCCCCCGAGCGACTCGCATCCGTGTTGAACGCCAGCGCGCGGGAGGTCGTTGCCTCCTGGGTTGGGGGTGGGGGCTATGACCAGGCTCTGACCGAGGTCATCGCCGAGGATCCCGACCTGGCTGACCAGTAGCGCTCGGAGGCGAGATGGCCGTCGTGATCGACGACCATCTGCTTCTCGGCGTGGTCGCAGGCTTGCCGTCCGAAGCGATCGCTGAAGAGATGCAGGCCGATGTCTTCTACACGCCGGGTTGCTGGTACTACCGCCTTGCGCGAGCCGTCCAAGCTGGTTCTGGGTCCGGGTCATTGGCCGGGCGCCTTGGCGCGCTCGGCGCTGAGGAGAGCGCGCTCTGATGTCGCTCCAGGTTCTGCCACAGACGTTTGGGCTACTGAGCTACCGAACCGTGGTTCCGGTGATGGCTGCGCTTCGGGTGCGCAGACCGTTGAACATGTTGAACGCCGAGGCGCTCGCGGTCGCTCTCATCGTCGACGGCCGGGGTCGCACCGCTGTCTCCTCGGAGTTGCTGCGCTCGGGCGCCCAAGACCTCGGGATCGACTATCAGACGGTGGCATAGCAGCATCAGTAGCAAGGTGCCCGCCGGTCGCATCGGACGTCGGGCGCCACCCAAACCCACGGGAACCCCGGCGGAAGTCGTGCTTGGGTGATCAGGGTCTGGTGATCGCGTCGCGCGGTTCGAGGGCGACCACGGGCGTCTGGGTCGACCGCCGGCCGGCATAGCCATCGAGCTGCGGCTCGACCGCGAGCCAGCGCTGCCACAGTCGATCACGCTCCTCCCCCGCGATCGGGATCGCGTGCACCGGGCGCGCGTGCTGGCCCGCCAGGCGAACGACGGCATCCGGGTGCGCCTCGAGATT
>DATDGU010000212.1:0-8719 GCA_036521915.1 Acidimicrobiia bacterium
AGGCCCCGGGACACTCGGGTCCGGGCCGCCGCTTCCGAGCAGCCCAGGGTCTCCCCGATCGCCGCGTGCGACAGTCCCTCGACCACCGCGAGATACACCGCGGCGCGCTGCACCGGCGCGAGTTGGAGCAGATCCTCGAGATCGGACGGGTAGTCGACCCGAGCCTCGGTCGGCGCACCAAGTCGGCGGAGCGCGCGTCGGGCTCGCCCCGAGCTGCGGTGGGCATTCGACGCGAGATTCAGCATCGTGCGCCGCAGATAGGCCGCCGGGTTCGTGTATTCGCTGAGTGGTCGGAGGGCCAGCGCTCGCACCAATGCCTCCTGAACCAGGTCGTCGGCGTCAGCTTCTGGGGTCTTCGCGACCGCTGCGAAACGACGAAGGGACGGATACAGCTGTGCGAAGAGCTCTTCGTCGCTCACGGCCCGATCCGGCTCCGCCACATCGCCACTCGCTCGCTTCCACTGATATAGACACCGCAGGGGATGGCTTCGTGTCACGCCAACTGCTAGGTAACTCGTAGTGCTACGCGCACCCTGTTCACCCTGGGTAGCGGAATGCTCACAGGACGGGAGGGGCATCGGCGAACCTCGGGGAGCGCGATGACCGCCAGCTAGGGCCCGCTGTGGGGTGGCCATGACGCAAGACATCGAGGAGGTCGACTTCTCGGCATTGGCAGCGAAGCTCGGGCGCCGGCTGCTTCGCATTGAGGCGCCGCTTCGGGCGTGCCTGACAGACCCGGCGAGCTCTGCGTGTGCGGCGGCGCTGGCGCGGCTGCGGAACCCCTTCGCCATCGAGGATGATCCCGGTGCGTTCCAGACCACGGGCTGGCATGGGGCCTACGTTGCTGGTCACAGCCCCCGGGGGGTTGCCGCCGAATCGACGCAGGACATCGCGGCCGCGGTGGCGTTTGCCCGCGAAAAGGGGATTCGGCTGGTGGTCAAGGGAACGGGTCACGACTACCTCGGCCGTTCCAGCGCTCCCGATTCGCTGCTCATCTGGACGCATCGCATGCCCGAGATCACCGTGCATAACACGTTCCGGCCCAGCGGAGCGGGGGAGAGCGGGCCCGCTGTCCCGGCGGTGACGGTCGGCGCCGGCGTTCGCTGGTTGGAGGCCTACCAGGCGCTCGCCCCGCATGGCCGCTACGTCCAAGGTGGGGGCTGCACGAGTGTGGGGGCCGCCGGCGGGTTCACCCAGGGTGGCGGCTTTGGGAGCTTCTCGAGGCGCTACGGCACCGCGGCCGGCAACGCGTTGGAAGCCGAGGTGGTCACGGCGTCGGGTGAGATCGTGACAGCCAACGCTCACGAGCATCCCGACTTGTTCTGGGCGCTGCGGGGCGGAGGTGGCGGCACCTTCGGGGTCGTCTCGAAGCTCACCATGGCCACCCACCCGATGCCCCAGACCCTGGGCGCGGTTGCCGGCACCATCCGGGCCCGCGGTGACGAGAACTTCCGGCGCCTCCTCGGCGAACTCGTCCGGCTGGTTCCGGTCCTCTGCGACGACCACTGGGGGGAACAGATTCGCGTCAATGAGGACAACTCTGTCGAGTTCGCGATGACGGCTGTCGACCTGGATGACGACGACGCCCAAGCCGTGTGGCAGCCCTTCCTCGGCTGGATCGAGCACCAGCCCCAGGCCTTCGCATCGGACGTGTTCGTCGTGACCGTGCCCTTCGAGTCGTTCTGGGATCCCGCCGTGTGGGACGAGCTCGCAGCCGACATGATCTGTCACGACAACCGTCCTGGTGAGTCACCAGAGCGGTTCTGGTGGGCAACCAACCAAGGCGAGGTGTTCCAGTACCTTCACGCGTACCAGTCGCGCTGGGTACCCGGTCGGCTGTTCGAGGAATCTCCTGAGCGGCTGGCCGCTGCGCTGTTCGAATCCACGCGGCACTGGCACCTGAGCCTGCACTTCAACAAGGCCTTGTGGGGGGCGCACCCAGAAGCGCTAGCCCGAGACCGCGCCACGTCCATCAACCCGGCAGTGTTCGACGCGGCGGTGCTGATCATCGCCGCGTCGCAGCAGCAGTACGTCTACCCGGGCATCCCCGGGTACGAGCCGGACACCGCGCTTGCCGCCGCCTGTGCCCGGCGCGTCACCAACGCGATGAACGCCATTCGTGCCGTGACACCCCGAGCCGGAAGCTATGTGAACGAGACCGACTACTTCGAGTCCGACTGGCAACACGCCTTTTGGGGTTCCAACTACGACCGACTGTGCGAGATCAAGCAGACATACGACCCGGCGCACGTCTTTCGTGTCCACCATGGGGTGGTCGGGGGCACCGTCGAGGAACCGCTTGACGGGGTGAGCTTCGGGCCGAAACGCAACTGCTTGTTGCGACGCAACGGCCGAGAACAGTCCAACATGGTCTCAGCGACGGAACATGTGATTGGCGCCTATGTCGCCCCTCCGACCATGCGCGGACGCAATCACAAGGACCGCCACGACTGGACGGCCGAGGTCGCCCGCGCCCACGCCCACGGCATCGCCACCGGCACCAGCGTTAATCGCTTCGCGTGGGAACACGGTCCGGGCATCGGGTTCCCGACGATGCGCCGTCGCCATCTCGCCGTCCCAAGTGAACTCGACGCCCTCCCCGCGGCCGTGGGCGCCAAGCCGTTCGGCCACATCATCGAAGCCACTCCGACACTCACCAGCATGCACGCGCGCCTGGTCGCCCTCGATCCGGGTGGTGACCTGGCCGGCTGGCAAGGTTTCGACTGGTACGACGCACACACGGGCGAGGAACTGCGGCTCACAACTGACCTCACGGACCTCGACGAAAATGACGGGCGAGCCGTCGCGCACGCCGAGCGGCTGCACGACACAGCCCTGGACTGGGCTCGGCCACGCGAATGGCCGCTGCCGCAGGTGGTCATCGTGAACCCAATGCTCGTGCGCCACGTTGGCCGCTCCGGACACCGCTTCCTGACCGGTTATGCCGATGCCGTCGATTCCGACATCGACACAGCCGGTGTGCTCGCCTACGCGGTCCAGGCTCGCGGCGCTGCTTGGCTCTCAGATCTGGCCCACATCTCGGTATCGGCCGCCAAGCGCATCGGAGCCGGCGCTCGTCGCGACGACGCCATCGCCCGCGCCATAGACGGACTCGACCAGACCGGACTCAGCCTCTCCACCCTGCTGGACCTGATCGAAGACGGCGCCGACCAGTGTCCGGGCTGCCACGAGGAACCCCGCCGGCGGTTCTCGGCCTTCTGCTCGGATGCCTGCGCACGAGAACACCGCCGACGCCAGGACCGCAACCGGAAGAGGCGGATCCGGGGCACAGCCAGTCGAGGGATCTCGTGTCGCTGCGGCGCCACGATCGGCTTCGGAAATGTCACGTCCGGCTGGACCGCGCCTTGCTGCGGCTTTGATGAGACACCGGCCGCCCACCAGCGTGAGTGCTCAGGATGTGGCGCGGTACTCGTGGGCGCAGCCGCTAACGAGGCGTGCTTGCTGTGTAGCGAACCTCTAACTAGCGAAAGGCGTGACAGTCCGTGACCCTCGATGAGCTGCTCGCTCGCTACCGCCAGACCTGGTACCTGCCCGATCCGGGACCTATCGAGGTCGTCCTTGCGGCGGTGGTCGCCAACCAGCTACCCGGCACGCCCGCCTGGGTCCTCCTCGTTGGCCCACCGGGATCCGGCAAGACGGAAGCCCTGCGACTCCTCGACCCTGATGCCCTGCCAAAGGGCGACCCCCATCGTTGGGCGCTCGCCAACGTGCACTTCGCGTCCACCTTCACCGAGCCCGGTCTCTTGTCGGCAAGCTCCACGCGCACGGCGTCGGCGACCGGCGGATTGCTCGTCAAGCTCGGCGCACAGGGAATCATCGTTTTCAAGGATCTCACCACCATGCTTGGCAAGGTCGGCGGGCGCGACCGCTCAGCGCTTGATCTGCTGCGCGAGGTCCACGACGGATCCTTCGTTCGCAACACCGGCACCCAAGGAGGCAAGACCTTCGCCTGGCGAGGCAAGGCTGGCGCGCTCGGCGCGGTCACCGAAGAAATCGACCGTCACCACAACGCAGTCGCAGCGATGGGCCCTCGGTTCTTGTACTACCGGATGCCGCGCCTCGACGCCGACGAGCGACTCGCGCAAGGTCGTGCAGTACTCGGTGCAGTCGGGCGGGAAGAACAAGTCCGAGCCGAACTCACCCACACCGCCGCACGCCTCCTCACCAGCCTCAACATCCCGTCCCAGGCACCCGGACTCGACAGCGAGACCCGCGAGCGGCTCCTGCTCGCCGCCGACATTGCCGCCCAAGCCCGCTCAGCCGTATCACGCGACGGCGCCACCGGACAGATCGAAGCCATCGATGACCCCGAAGCCACCTCACGCATGCTCGCCACCCTCGACCTGATGCACGGCGCACTCGCCGTAGTCACCGGCGACCCAGCGGAAGCGTGGCGCGTCACAGCCAAGCTCACCTGGGACTCCATCCCCAAGGCACGCCGCCTAGTGCTCGACGCGCTCTGGGCCCAGCCCGGCCTGCTGCCACGCACCGGTCTCATCGCCGACGCCATCGGATTGCCCACCGGCCCCACTCACCGCGCGTTGGAGGACCTCGCAGCGCACCAGCTTGTCGAGCGCTGCTCCAAGGATCACGGCGAGCACCAATGGCGACTCGCCGAGCGGATCCGACACCGTCTCGACCAGGTCGGCTACGAGCCCCTTCGAACGCAGCCTGCGAGGGCCTCTGCCGAGCGACCAGTGGTATGACTCGCGGCTCCTCGACCAGTTGATCACTGCCCTCGCCGGGAGACTTCCTAATCACATTGACCCGCCCGATGGCCCGGTGTGCCTGGCCGAAGGCTGCACCGGACCAGTCCGCCAGCGAGGCGCCCGCTGTCCCGCACACCGCGCACTCTGGGATCGAAAGCGGCGGCGCCTCGCCGAAAGCGAACGCCGCAGGCAAGCAGGCGCGCAGCGCTACAACCCCAGCCGCAGAACCGAAACAAACCAAGCGAATGTCGCCGCTCAGCGCACACTCAACGGAGCCCAGGGACGCGCCGTCAACACGGGCGCGCCATATCTCGTCGTCGTTGGCATCGACGTGCAGAGGCCGGAGGGCGCGGCGACGCCGAACCATGACGTGGGCGCGCCGCGGAGCACGACGACGTGACCGCAGACGAGGGTGGCACGCGTTTGCTCCAGTGCGGGCACGCCTCGAGCGCCCGGATCGCCATCGAGGCTCTGCCTTGTTGGCATCGGCGTGGGCACGCGGGGGACCGCTTGCGGGGGGTCCGCGGTCGTGCCCCGTGCCGGGAAAGGGCACGCGGAGGGTACGCCCCGCTGCTTGCGCCGGAACACGCCTTGCTGGGTTAGCGCCGACGCCTCCTACACCCAAACATCCGATGTCGTGAAGCGCGTACGAAAGACGGGTCCACTCATTGGCGCGCCCAACGCTCGCTCAAGTCAATTTTCTCCCTGCGACCGGCTCATCTCGCACGACCCCAGCCGCCGGTTCCGTCGAGCTGCGCACCTCCAGTCGCCCACGCCAGGTGATTGCTCCTGAACGAGCGTCGACAGGCCGTCTGGCTCCGCCATCTCAGGGCGCCTTGCCTTGGACGCCTCCCTTCCCGTTGATGGCGACGCAACAAGGTCTCGCCTGCGGCGACGGTTGGAAGGAGGTCGTCAGGTCACGCGCCTTCAGTCCGGTCAGCAGCCCGTCCATCACCGCCCGGTTCATGGTGCAAACCACGTCCCGGTACTCCAGGGAGAGCGGGTCGAAGGGGCAGTTCCGAAGCGTGAGCTGTCCGTCGCTGACCGAGGGTTCGTAGCCGTAGTCCCGCAAGGTGACGGCGATGCTTTCGAGGAGGCGGCGACCACGGACCTGCCGGCGGACTCGTTGTCGGGTCCGCGCGCCCAGAGACTCGCCGAACGCGCCCGCACTCTCGATGAGCGTCTTGGCGGGGTTCCGGGCGGCGAGGGACTCAGCAAATAAGCGAGCAGCCACGTCATAGCGCTTGGGGGGCACGCTGACCTGGATCTCGCGCCGGGACCAGCGGTACAGCTTGGAGGGGCGTCCGGCCCCGGGACCCTGCTTGCCCGACAGTCGACGGAACTCGACCTCGACCAGCCCCAGGTCAGCGAGCCGATCGAGATGGTATGCCGCGATGTCCCGATGCACACCGATGGCTTCGGCGGCTTGGTCCCGACTGATCGGGGCGGATTGCCCAGCCACGTACTCATATAGCGCGAGACGAATGGGGTCGTTCAGGGCGGCCACCACCGCCACGTCACCTCTGAGTGCCGACTGCTGGCTTAAAGGTCGTTCGCTCATACCGGCAGGCCCCCAGGCCACCCTCGCGCCGATGGCGCGACGAGAACAACATCCGGTCGGTGCTGACTGAATGGACGCTCTGCGTCCAAGTTGCGGGTCTCTTGACGGCGTTCTAAAGGGGAATGCTAGCCTCTTTACAGAGCGCGGCGGCCTCGGCAGGCCCCGCAGCGATAGGAGGCCACGAGTTGGCTGGTCGTCAGTGGGATTCGGCCGCAGACCCAGAGCGCGAGGTCCCTACGCAGGCGTCCGTACTGGGATACCTGCGCGATGTGAACCGGGCCGTCGACCTGGCGGCGATCGCCACCTATTTCGGCCTCACGCCGGCGCAGGTCGCGGCGCAGGTCGACGCCCTTTGCCGACGGGGGCTCATCATCGAATGCTCGGCCCGCCAATCGAGGCGCAAGGCGCGTTATGCCGTTGCGACGCCGGACCTAGATACTCGCGAGAACCAGAGTGCCTACCTTGGCCTGTCCGAACTCCTCCTCGACGTACTCGTCGGCGCTTGCGACCCCGCCGAGGTCGGGAGGAACGCCGGCCGGCAGCTCGGCAACGCGGTACTGCGCGATGACTCGAGCGACCCCGACGCCACGGTCGCCCAACTCGAGAACTTTCTCGAGAGCCGAGGTTTCCGGCCGACGCAGATCGACAGTGGAGAAAGCGTCGGCTTCGTGCTCGGATGTTGTCCGTTCCAGAAAGCGGCCTTGGCTAACCCCAGCTTGGTGTGCGGGCTCCACCGGGCCCTGGCGGAGGGCATGGTCGAGGCGCTAGGAGGGGCCTTCGAGGTGACCAACCTCGTCGCCCGCGACCCAAAGACCGCGGGCTGCAGGCTCGAGCTCCGCCCTACTCACCAACTCGACTGAACCTGGACAGGCAAGGCGGTCATTTTCGATTGTGGTCTGATCGGGCCCTGCCCGGAGGAGCACGACGCCTCGTAGTTGTTTCGGATGACTTTGACTTCAGACTCCCACAGCACTAGTTTCTAAAAGCGGAGCCTCCCCATTTTACAGGGGCGGCACGAAATAGCACAGCTGAGCCAAGAGGGCACCAAGTGGAGGAAGTCATGGCCGAACCGACCCTGTATGACCGCGTCGGTGGCGTTTTCGCCATCGCGGCGGTGGTTGATCACTTCAGCGACGCGGTTGTGCAGAACCCGATCGTCGGGAAGACGTCGCAGAACCCGGCCCTGCGGGAGTGGCATACGAAGCAGTTGGGCAGGTTGCCGGGCCTCAAGTTCATGCGAACGCTGTGGGTGTGCGCGGTCGCGGGCGGGCCGTTCCATTACACGGCCACGAAGCCGGGAATGACCGAGGTGGGCCTTGAGGAGGCGCATCGCGCGCTCAAGATCTCGCCTGACGAATTTGACGAGGTCGCGGCCGAGCTCGGGCGCACCCTGGACGCGTTCAATGTGCCTGCGCGCGAGAAGGGAGAAGTCCTGGGTGCATTCGCCGCGCACAAGAACGAGGTGACGACTGGCTACATGGCAGTTGCCACCTAGCAAATTGGGGGCCCACCACCGCGTGCGACGGGTCGTGGCTGCGGCCCGATAACGACCAGGGTCGTTGTCCAGATGCCGCGATCGGTAGGTAGCGACCTGCCTTGGCCGATGGGCCGACTGACGTTGGAGTGCTCGACGTTCGTTCGGCCGACCGGTGCATCGCTGGCCAAGCCTGGCACAGGCTGGGTTGGCTGGTATCGAGACAGCGGACACGCGCCGTCCATGCTCATGGAGAGTTCGTGGTGCCAGTATCTGAGGTTGCCGGCTTCGCGGGAGTGAGCTTGGCGGGCGGGGCGTATGTGCCGCAGATCACGCACCTCATCAGAGCGCACTGCTCGGCTGGAATCAGCCGGATTGCCTTTGCCGTCTGGTTCGTGTCGTCGTTGCTGGTCGCAACGCGCGCCGTCGCCGTACGTGATGGCGTCTTCATCGTCCTGGGCGTCGTTCAGGTCGTGGCGACGATCCTCATCTGCATCTTTGCGGCGATCTACAAGGACTCTTACTGCGAGATTCACCTTCCTCGCCGCCTCGCCTCCCTAACCGGCCTGCCCGGTGAGCAGGTATGAATAAGCCTTCGTCGTCCCTCCAAATCCGCGACCCGTCATCGACGGTCACGGGCGATCGGCAGCGGTGGAGATGACGTTCAGCCAAGTCGTGGAGGGTGTCGGCGAGGGGGTCGACGCGGCAGGTATCACGATCGTCGTAATCGGAGTGTTTGCATCGAGCGTGCGCTTTCTGACCCATATGTGGCGCGACACCAGCACTGCGTATCGTCTCTACCGAGTCGGGCTCGGACGAGCGATCCTTCTTGGACTGGAGTTTCTCATCGCAGGCGACATCATCCGAACGGTCGCCACCTCCCCGACCTTTCGCAGCGTCGGGATCCTCGGGACCATTGTCCTGATCCGAACCTTCCTTAGCATCGCGCTCACA
>DATDGU010000213.1:0-24382 GCA_036521915.1 Acidimicrobiia bacterium
CAGACCGAGCGCCGGTTCGCGGCGCTCGTCGAGCACTCCTCGGACATGGTGACCGTGCTCGACGCCGAGGGGCGCATCCTCTACGGCAGCCCGGCCGTGACGCGGGTGCTCGGCTGGCCGAGCGGGAGCCCGACCGAGCACGACGGCGCGGGGGTCTCCGCGTTCGACCTCGTGCACCCGGACGACCGGGCGGCGGTCATCGAGGCGTTCGCGGCCGGCGTCGTGCACGACAAGTACGGCAACCGGCGCGAGTTCCGGCTGCGGCGCTCCGACGGCTCGTGGTGCTGGGTGGAGGCGGTCGGCACGAACCGCCTCGACGATCCTGCCGTGCGCGGCATCGTCGTGAACGCCCGCGACATCTCCGAGCGCAAAGGGGCCGACGAGGCGCTGCGGGCCAGCCAGGAGCGGTTCCGCTCCCTGGTCCAGCACGCCTCCGAGTTCGTGCTCGTGTACGGGCTCGACCAGCGCATCAGCTACGCGAGCCCGGCGGTCGGCCGCTTCGTCGGCCGCAGCACCAGCGCGCTCATCGGGACCGAGCAGTCCGAGCTGCTGCACCCCGAGGACCGCGACCGCTTCATGGCGGGTCTGGCGAGCCTCGCCGGGGACGGGCACCGCACGGGTGGGTTCCTCGCGCGGATGCGCCGCCACGACGGCCAGTACCGCTTCCTCGAGGTGGTGGCGACCAACCTGCTCGACAACGCGAGCGTCGCGGGGGTCGTGGTGAACGCCCGCGACGTCACCGACCGGTTGGAGGCCGAGGGTGCGCTGCGGGTGAGCGAGGAGCGGTTTCGAAGCGCGTTCGAGTTCGCGCCGATCGGCATGGCGCTGGCCGACCAGGCGGGCCGCCTCGTCCGCTGCAACGAGGCGCTCGCCCACATGCTCGGCGGCTCGCCCGCGGAGATCACCGGTCGGACGATCCGCGAGATTACCCACCCCGAGGACTGGGACGACAACGACGACAAGATCCACCGCCTGTTCTCGGGCGAGCTGCGCGGATACAAGCTCGAGAAGCGCTACCTGCACGCCGACGGGCACGCCATCTGGGTGTCGGTGAGCGTCTCGGGTGTCCGGGACGCCGACGGCGTCACCCGCTACATGATCGGCCAGATCGAGGACATCACCGAGCGCAAGGCGATCGGCGAGCGTCTCGTGCACCAGGCGATCCACGACCCGCTGACCGGGCTCCCGAACCGGCTGCTGTTCATGGACCGCCTGCGCGACCTCATGGCGGGCAGCGCCGGCCGCCGCCACCGGTTCGCCGTGCTCTTCGTGGACCTCGACCACTTCAAGGTGATCAACGACAGCCTCGGACACGAGGCCGGCGACCAGCTCCTCCTCGCGGTCGGGCATCGCCTGCGACGCATGCTGCGCCCCACCGACACGGTGGCGCGCTTCGGCGGGGACGAGTTCACGATCCTGTGCCCCGACGTCGACGACCCCGAATCGGTCACAAGCCTCGCAGAGCGGGTGCTCGAGGAGATCGCCCGGCCGGTGTGGCTCGTCGACGGTGAGGTGTTCGCCACGGCGAGCATCGGGATCGCCTGCTCGATGCAGCGCGCCGACGGGCCCGAGTCGCCCGAGACGTTGGTCCGCGACGCCGACGCCGCGATGTACCGGGCGAAGGAGCTCGGCCGGCGCCGGGTGGAGTTCTTCGACCAGCGGCTGCGCGCCCGGACCGTCGAGACCCTCCACATCGGCAACGACCTCCACCGGGCGCTCGAGCGCGGCGAGTTCGAGCTGCACTTCCAGCCGATCCTCGAGCTCGAGATGGGCCGGGTGAGCGGGTTCGAGGTCCTCGTTCGGTGGAACCATCCCGAGCGGGGCCTCACCGGCCCGGTGGAGTTCATCGGCCTCGCCGAGGAGACCGGCCTCATCGTGCCGCTCGGCGCGTGGGTGCTCGAGACGGCGTGCGCGCAGCTCGCGGCGTGGCAGGCCGCGCAGCTCGACACGGAGCACCCGCTGACCGTGAGTGCGAACGTCTCGCCGCGCCAGCTCGCCGAGCCGTCGTTCCCGGACCAGATCCGCACGGTGATCCAGCAGAGCGGGATCCGACCGGGCACGCTGTGGCTCGAGATCACCGAGACGGCCCTCATGCACGACACCGAGTCGGCGACGAGCGCCCTGCGGGCGCTGCGCGGCCTCGGCGTCCACCTCGCGGTCGACGACTTCGGGACCGGCTACTCGTCGCTGACCCACTTGAAGCGGTTCCCGATCGAGGCGCTGAAGATCGACCAGAGCTTCATCCACGGCCTGAACCGCGACGGTGAGGACGCGGCGATCGTCACCGCCGTCGTGAGCCTCGCCCACGCGCTCGGCCTGACCGCGACGGCCGAAGGTGTCGAGACGCCCGAGCAGCTCGCCGACCTCCGCACCCTCGGCTGCGAGTACGCGCAAGGGCACCTCTTCTCCGAGCCGATCCCGGCGTCGATGGTGTCCGACCTGACGCTGCAGCCCTGGGCGAACCTCAACCGCACCTGATCAGGCGGCGGCCTCGGCCGCCTCCGCGGCCGTGAGCTCCCGGCCGCGCTGGTCGAGGCGCAGCTCCCCCGAGACGGCGTCGAAGTCGAAGAGCTCGCCGTAGCGGCCCCAGTCGATCGCCGTCTGCAGCTGGTTCGTCGCGTCCTCGTCGGAGAACGCGCGGTTCAGCAGGTCGAGGAAGAACCGGTCCTGCAGATTCTCGTCCTTCGTCGACGCCAGCGACCGCGTGATCGCGTGGACGAGCGGCGCGCGCTCGTACGCCGCGCTGCCGAAGATCTCCTTCGTCACGAGGATGTCGGCCTCCACGAACTTGCGTCCGGCGTCGGTGATGCGCAGGTCGGCGTTCACCGCCTCGGCGAACCCGAGCATCTCCGAGGCCTCGACCAGCGGCAGGAGGTCGTCCACGCTGAACATGAGCAGGCGCGCGAGCTCGGGCAGGTCGTCCTGGCCGCCCCGGTTGGCGACGATCTCGAGCAGACCGGCGAGCCCGCCGACGCGGGCCTGCGGGAGCGGTCGGTCCGTCGGCGACGCCAGCGCGGCGTCGACGGCCGCGGGGGCCTCCTCGCCGGCCTGCGGGGCGCCGGTCATGATCCCGTAGAGCTGGTCGACCAGCGCTTCGAACTCGGCGGACCGCCGGTGGCGGGGGCGCGGGAGCTCGTCGAGGACGGCGGCGCGCAGCTGACCCGGGTTCGAGGTCATGACGAAGATCCGATCGGCGAGCTGGACCGCCTCCTCGATGTTGTGGGTGACGATGAGCATCGCCTTCGTGGGGAAGTTCCGGGTGGCCCAGAGGCTGAGCAGCTCGGTGCGCAGGTTCTCGCCGGTGAGCACGTCGAGCGCGCTGAATGGCTCGTCCATGAGCAGGGCGTCGGGCTGCACGACGAGCGCGCGCGCGAAGCCGACCCGCTGCCGCATCCCGCCGGAGAGCTCCTTCGGGTACGCGGATTCGAAGCCGTCGAGGCCGATGAGGTCGATGACCTGCTCGGCGCGCTCGCGACGCTCGTCGGGCGCCACGCCTCGCGCCTCGAGTCCCATCTCGACGTTCGCCCGGACGGTGAGCCAGGGCAGCAGCGCAAACGACTGGAACACCATCGCCACGCCCGGGTTCGCGCCGGTGACCGGGCTCCCCCGGTACTCGATCGTGCCCGACGTCGGCGCGATCAGACCCGCGATGCAGCGCAGCAGCGTCGACTTGCCCGAACCGGACTTGCCGAGGAGGGTGATGATCTCGCCCTCCCGCAGCTCGAAGTCGATGTCGCGCAGCACCGGCAGCGGCGAGCCGTCCGGCAGCGTGAAGTCCTTGTTGACGTGCGACACCCGCACGATCGCGTCGCGGTGCCCGTCACCGCTCGTCTGGCTCACAGCGAGTACCGCCGCTCGGCGAGCCCGTACAGGCGACGCCAGACCAGTGCGTTGACCAGCACGACATAGAAGCTCATCACGATCACGCCCGTGAGGACCTCGGCGAACGAGCCGCTGGTCGCCGCCTCCGTGATGTAGGCCCCGAGGCCGGCGGCGAGGAGATGGTGGCTGCCGAAGCTGACGACCTCGGCGACGATCGCCGCGTTCCAGGCCCCGCCCGACGCCGTGATCGCCCCGGTGACGAAGAACGGGAAGATGGCAGGCAGGATCAGCTGGCGCCAGCGCTGCCACCGCGGCAGCCCGAACTCGGTCGCGAGCTCGCGCAGGTCCGTCGGGATCGAGCTGGCGCCCGCGATCACGTTGAAGAGGATGTACCACTGCGCGCCGAGCGCCATGAGGAAGATCCCGCCGATGTTCAGGCTCAGCCCGACCGCCACGAAGATCACCGTCGCGAACGGGAAGAGGAAGTTGGCCGGGAAGCTGGCGAACACCTGGACGACAGGCTGGGCGTAGCGCGACAGCCGCGGGTTCATGCCGATCTTCACGCCGATCGGCACCCAGATGAGGGTCGAGACGATGAGCAGCACGACCACGCGGAGGAAGGTGTAGAAGCCCAGGACGAAGCAGTGCGGGAACTGGCCGAGCACGCCCTGCGCGTCCAGGTAGGCGAAGGCGCTGTAGGCGCCGAAGAGGACGGCGCCGGCGACGGCCACGCCGAACACGACGTTGCCGGCTCGACGCTTTGCCGGGCTCGTGAAGAGCGGGTACTCCGCGAGCCCGAAGGGCCGAGTCACGCGGTCGAGCCCCCGACCGATCGGCTTGAGCGGCCGGCTGATCAGCGCCGGGACGTGCGAGCGGCGCAGCGCGTCGAGGGTGACGCTGCGCGGCTGGTCCGTCGCCTCGGACGTCTCGACCCGGAACTTCTCCGACCACGCCACGAGCGGCCGCCAGAAGAGGAAGTTCACCCCGACGACCAGCACGATCATCACCGCGATGGCGATCACGATATGACCGAGGTTGCCCTCGGTGATCGACGCCGCGACGTAGGAGCCGAGCCCCGGCAGGGCGTAGCTGTGATGGAAGACGGTGATCGCCTCCGACGCGGCGAGGAAGAACCAGCCAGCACCGAAGCTCATCATCCCGTTCCAGACGAGGCCGATCATCGAGCTCGGCACGTCGAGGTGCCAGAAGCGCTCCCACTTCGTGAGCCGGAACATGCGCGCCGCCTCGTCCAGCTCGTGGGGCTGGGTGATGAGCGAGTGATAGAAGCTGAACGTCATGTTCCACGCCTGTGACGTGAAGATCGCGAAGATCGCTGCGCACTCGAGCCCGAAGATCGACCCCGGGAACGCCGAGACGAAGAACGTGACCGTGATGGCCAAGAACCCGAGGATCGGCACGGACTGCAGGATGTCGAGCAGCGGGAGCAGCACGGTGCGGGCCCGCCGGCTGCGGGCCGCGGCCGTGCCGTACACGAACGTGAACACCACCGAGAGGAACAGCGCGATGAACATCCGCAGCAGGGAGCGGGCCGCGTAGTACGGCAGGTACGCCGCGTCCGTCGACACGGAGCTGTTGACGTGCGCCGACAGCGTCGCCGCGTTCATGTCCTGGCCGAGTCGCACCAGGAGGTAGAGGAGCGCGATGACCGCCGCCCCGACGATGAGGTCGATGCGCGAGAATGGGCTCCGGCGCAGGGCGCCGCGCGTTGGGAAGCTCCGTGTCGACGCCATCGGACGACCCGCCATCGAGGGTTCAGGGGCTCAGGGCGGGCACAACCTATTCGACGCCCCCGTGGCGGGGGCCCGCCCGCCGCGGCTAGTCGAGGTGCTCGAAGTCCAAGGCGAGGACGGTCGCGAGCGGATCGAGCGTGTCCTCGGGGACGCTGATCACGAGCTCGCCGGTCGGGTCCGCGTTCAGTCGGTCGAGGACCGAGGTGCGCACGAGGTAGGACAGCTCGTCGTCGCGTCCCAGCTGGGTCACCCGTGTGACCCGTCGGACGGGCACGCCGCGCACGGTCACCTGCCCGTAGGGCCGCATGAGCAGGTGGAGGTAGAGGCGGTCGCCGCGCCGGGTGCTCGGCCCGTAGAACTGCCACGGCTCGAGGCCCGGGTCGGTGTCGAGGATGCTCTCGGCGTTGGTGGTCATCCACGCGGCGATCTGTTCGAGACGCTCCTGCTGCTCGGCGGGCAGGGCGCCGGTGCCGGTCGGGCTGACGTTCAGGAGCAGGTTGCCGCCCTTGGCCGCGACCTCACAGAGCGTGTGGACGAGCTCGTGGGCCGACTTGTAGTCGGTGTCGCTCGGGACATAGCCCCAGCTGTCGTTCATGGTCAGACAGGTCTCCCATGCGCCGCCGGGGGGCGTCGGCGGGACGAACTGCTCGGGCGTGGTGAAGTCGGCGACGCCCGGGAGCCGGTCGTTGATCCGGATTCCCGGCTGGAGGTCGCGGATCATCGACTCGAGCGCCGCGGGCTCCCACCAGTCCGGCGGGCGCTCCCACCCGCCGTCGAACCAGAGGACGTCGATCGGCCCGTAGTTGGTCAGCACCTCGCGTAGCTGGCCGCGCAGGAACGCCAGGTACTGCGCCCAGCGCTCCGGGGACGGCCGCGGCGGCGAGAACCCGGGGAGGTACGGCCGGTCGTCGTCGGTGAACGCCGGGTAGTCGGGGTGGTGCCAGTCGGACAGCGAGAAGTAGAGGCCGACGCGCAGGCCCTCGGCGCGGAGCGCCTCCACCCACTCGCCCACGAGGTCGCGATCGCACGGCGACGCGGCCACCGAGTGCTCTGACAACGCCGTCGGGTACATCGCGTACCCCGCGTGGTGCTTGGCCGTGAAGACGCCGTACTGCATCCCGGCACGCGCCGCGAGCCGGGCGAGGGCACGCGGGTCCCAGGCGGTCGGATCGAACGTCGACGCGGAGCGGTGGTAGTCGGCGACCGTGACCGACTGGCATTTCGGGAGTGCGAACAGCCCGCCGACCAGCGGCCACGACAGCTCCAGGCCCTGGGCGCTCGCGTGGTCCCAGTGCACGAAGAGCCCGAAGCGGGCGCGCCCGAACCAGTCCGCGTCGGGCGAACCCCGCCGCGGGGTCGGCGCGGGCTCACTCATGCACTCGCCCACGGCCCGTGTCGAGGCCGCGTCGGGGACCATCGACGCATTGCGCCCCCCGCGGTCAGGCGGCGGACTTGGCGATGATCTCGGACAGCGCCTTGTCCTGCTCGGCCAGGTGCGCCTGGATCTGCATCGCCTCGTGGAGCACCGCCTCGGCGTCCTTGTAGGTCGACTCGGAGCGCTTGTCGGCGGCCCGGGCCTGGATGTTCTGGCCGACGATGATGATCGGGAGCAGCACCAACTGGAGGAACGCCTGCGAGATCCACGCGACGAGCAGGATGGTCCCGGAACCCAGGGTGAACCCGATGTTGATCCCGGCCTGGGCGAGCGTGTCCGGCAGACTCACGAGCGCGATCAGCGCGAAGACGTACGCGCAGACCATCGTCCCAACCCCGACGGTGATCGCGAGCCCGATCTTGCCGTTGATGCCGGTGCGCTCGTCGGTGGTCTTGTGCGGCTTCACCGAGTGATCCGCGTGAGCGACGGTGCGCGGGTGTGGCTTGTACTCGAATTCCATCGGATGGTCCTCCGGTCGGTTCCCGCCAACGCGTGGCTACGTCCTACCAGACCGGCACCCCCTGAGCCACCGTCGCGGCGCCGTCAGGGTGCACCGCGCGAGCGGCGCCGCGTGCCCGTCCGCCGCGAGTTGGGGGCGACCACCTAACGTCCTCACGTGCTCGGCCTGCTGCTCGCGGCGGCTGGCCTGGGCGCGTCGAACGCCGCGGCGGCGATCGGCATCGGCCTCGGCGGGATCGATCGCCGAACCCGGGTGCGGGTCGCCGTCGTGTTCGGGATCTTCGAGGCGGGCATGCCGATCGTCGGGCTCGTGGTCGGACGACACGTCGCGAGCCTGGTGGGTGGACCCGCGCAGCAGCTGGGCGGCGCGCTGCTCGTGCTCGTCGGCGTGTGGGGGCTGGTGCAGGCGCGCCACCCCGCCTCGCCCGACGCCGACGATGGCCCGGCGCTCCCTCGCCTGGTGCTGACCGGGCTGGTCCTGAGCCTTGACAACCTCGTCGTGGGGTTCGCCCTCGGCTCGCTGCACGTGAGCTTCGCCGCCGCCGCCGTGACGATCGGCGCCGTCAGCGTGGCCATGACCCTCGTCGGGCTCGAGATCGGCCAGCGCGTCGGCGCCCGGCTCGGACGCCGCGGCGAGCTCGTCGGCGCGGTCGTGCTGATCTCGCTCGGCGTGCTGTTGGCGGCCGGCCTGGTCTAGCGACGCCTCACGCGATCGGGGTGCGCAACACGCCGATCGACTCGATCTCGACCTCGACCCTGTCCCCGGCGTGCAGCAGCCGGGGCGGCGTGCGCAAGAACCCGACCCCCTCGGGGGTCCCGGTCGCGAGCACATCGCCCGGGTGCAGCGTGAGGCTCCCCGACGTGTAGGCGAGCACGTCGTCGGGCTTGAAGATCATCTGGTCCGTCTTCGCGGACTGGACCGTCTCCCCGTTCACCCGCGTCTCGAGCAGCAGCGAGCCGGCGTCGGGCAGCTCGTCGCGCGTCACGATGACCGGGCCGATCGGACCTGAGCGGTCGGCGTTCTTCCCGAGCGTCCACTGGCTCACCGCCATCTGGAACGCGCGGGCGCTGAGATCGTTGAAGCACGAGTACCCGAGGATCGCCTCGCGCGCCTGGTCGACCGTGCCGTTGAGGAGCGACCGGCCGACGACGACGGCGAGCTCCCCCTCCCAGTCCAGCCCGTCCTCGCGGGGCGGGACCGGCACCGGCGTGTCGCCGACGACGAGGGTGTTCGCCCATCGAGCGAACACGTTGGGCGCCGCCGGCAGGTCCTCGTTGGCCTCGGCGGCATGGCTTCGGTAGTTCAATCCGACGCACAGGACCCGGGCCGTGTCCGGGACGGGCGGCACGCAGCGAACCGTCTCCAGGGGGCGCTCCGCCGTGTCCACGTGCGCGGCGCGGGCGAGCCACTGGTCGACCTCCGCGTAGAACGCGTCGACCGGGCAGAGGGGGGACAGCACCGATCCGTCGACGACGCCCATCGTGGCGACGCCCTCGTCATCGAATGCCGCCAGCCTCATCGACCGTGTTCCCTTTCGCGCCTCGGCGTCCTCGTGACCTCCGGGCGCGGCACCGTACCAAGATCCTGTCGCTGGTCGGCTCGGCCCACGCCCGGTACCGTCGCGTCGCGCGCGGCGGGCGAATGAGGAGCACGGATGCGGCTTCGCCCTGGCGACCGGGCACTCCGGCGTGCGCAGCGGCCCCAACGTCGGGGTGTCACGGCGAGCGTGCTCGGTGTTCTTGGTGCTCAGGTCTGCTCACGACGAGGTGAGCGGCGCGCACCTTGGAGCCTCGCGTGAGCCAGTTCCCTCCTCCCCCGCCACCCGGCCCACCACCGCCGCCGCCCCTGCCCGGGACCCCACCGCCGTCGCTCGGCGGCCCGTTCCGGGTCGGCGAGACGATCTCGCAGGGCTGGCATCTCTACTGGCACCACGTCGGCTCGATGGTGCTGCTCGTGGTGACGCTCGTCGGCATCGAGCTCGTGCTCAGCGTGCTCGGATCCGTCGTGGGCGGTGTGCTGCCCGGCGCGGTCGTCCAGCTCGCCACCGCGGTGATCCTCGTCCTCCTCGGCCTCGGCGTGATCCGCGCGGCCTTGGCCGTGGCGGGCGGCGGCACCCCGCGCGTCGGGATGCTCTTGGTGACGGACGGGTGGGGCTCGTACCTACTCGCCGCGATCCTGGTGACGGTCGGGGTCGCCGTCGGGCTCGTGCTCTTCATCGTGCCCGGGGTCGTCCTCGGGCTGACGTGGGAGTTCTACGGCTTCGTGATCGCCGAGGACCCCGCGGTGAGCACCCTCGACGCCATGCACCGTTCGGCGGAGCTGACCCGGGGGCATCGGTGGCAGCTGCTCGGGCTCGCCGTCCTGCTGGTCCTGATCAACGTGGTGGGGCTCCTCGCCTGCTGTGTCGGCGTGGTGTTCACGATCGGCATCGCGTGGGTGACCACGGCCTGCGCCTACCGGACCCTGGCCGCGGCGGACTAGGAACGCGGGATGCTGCTCGCCTTCTCCATCACACCGCTCGGGACCGGCGACTCCGTCTCCGGTGCGGTCGCCGAGGCCGTCCGCATCGTGCGCGCCAGTGGGCTGCCCAACGAGACAAACGCCATGTTCACGAACGTCGAGGGGTCGTGGGACGAGCTGATGGACCTGCTGCGCCGGTGCGTCGAGGCCGTCGCCGAGCAGGCGCCACGGGTGAGCGTGGTGGCGAAGATCGACTACCGACCCGGCTTCGAGCACCAGCTCCGCCACAAGGTCGAGGCCATCGAGGAGCAGCTCGACGAGCGCTGACTCGTGACCCTCAGACCTTCTCGAAGACGAGGCGGTAGTGGTCCAGCAGCTGGCGCTCGAAGCAGACGGTGTTGGCGCTCACGCCGGAGGTGAACGCCAACCGGAAGTCGGCGCTCGTCAGCCACCGCGGCAGCAGCCGCAGCTTGAGCAGCGATTTTCGGACGCTCGGTGCCGCGAACCGGGCGCGCCACTGTCGGATGGTCTCGATGTAGTCGAGGCGCCCCGACGAGCTCGACACGAGCCGGAAATGGGGCGCGGCGCAACGCACAACCTGCTCGGACCCGAACGGGAGCAGCGACCCGGGGAACTGGCGGCCGAGCAGCGCGAGGTACCAGGCGTCGGACTCCCGCGGCGCGTCGAGGTCGACCTCGTCGAGCGGGATCATGTTCGCGCCGAACACCATCGTCTGGAGATAGAACCGGCCGCGGTCCGGGAGCACGTCCGCGGTCCGGGCGAAGAGGTCGGCGTAGCGCGCGTCCTGGTGCCCTCCGGCCTGATCATCGGGTGAGCTGAAGTGTTCGAACGCGCCGAGGCTCACGACCGCGTCGAACGGGCCGAACGTGTCGGGCGTGAGCTGGCGGGCGTCGAAGAGCCGGGCGTCGAGCCCGTGCCGCCGGCACGCGGCGACTTGCGCGGACGACAGCGTGACCCCGACACCATTCCCGCCACGGTCGCGCACAACGTTCAGCATCGGGCCCCAGCCGCACCCGAGGTCCAGGATGCGCCGCCCGGGTCCGATCCCGACCTGCTCGGCCACGAAGTCGTGCTTGCGCTGCTGGGCATCCTCCAGGCTCAGCGAGAAGTCGCCGTCGTACTTGGCGCCGCTGAAGTCCGCCAGCTCACCCAGGCTGAGCCGGAACATCCGGTCGATCAGCGAGTAGGTGAACTCGAGGTCTTTGCGATCAGCCATGAGCGTCCACGGCCCTTCCGCCACCGCGGCGCGCGCGTTGCGGTGCGCGCCCGCCAACGGGGGCGCATCATAGGGAGTGCCTGCAGTGGCGCGCCGGGGACGCGCGCGGCCGGCGCGCTGCCGGCCTCAGAAGTCGGCGGGTCCCCACGTCGAGAGGCCCGCGCCGGCAGCGATCGGGTTGAAGCCGTTCACAAACTCGGTCTTGTACGCGGTCGCGGTGGCGTCCGCTTGTTGCGCCGCCACGTAGTCGGGCGCGGCGGCGTCGGCCTGACACCCTGCGGACGCGAGCGAGGCCGCCCAGGCCTCGTAGTGTGCGTCCGCCGCGGCGGAGGCCTGGAGCGCCTGCACGAGGGCGTCGCGCACCGCGCTCTCCCCGTCGGCCGCGACGGGGAGCGCGGCGAGCTCCCGCAACACGGTCGCGCGGTTGCTCATCACGCCCGCGAGCTCCTGCGACGCGACGAACGCGCCGGCCGGGCATTCTGCGTGCACGCTCGTCAGCGCGGTGACCAGCTCGGCGTGTCCGCTCGCGGCCTGCTGGAGGATGGATTCCAGCGTGGCGACGAACGATCCGGGCGAGGTCGTGCCGAGCGCGGGCGGGGCGGCAGTGGCCACGCGGGGCGCGCTCGCCGGCGCCCGCACCGGGCGGGTGGTCGGGGTGGCGCGAGCGCCCGTTCCGAAGGAGCCGCCGGTCGCGAAGGCGAGCCCGACGGCGACGCCGAGGAGGATCCCGCAGGTCGTCACGGCGACCAGCGAGCGGTTCCGCACCCGGCCCCACCACGTCGATGCCGACCGGAGCCAGTCGTGCGACACGCCGTGCCGGCCGTCGGCACCCGGCGAGGCGGCCGCGCCCGGGCGCGCGGTGACGACATCGACGTGGCCGGCGGTCGGGTCGACCAGGCGCTGCCCGTCCAATGTCGGCGGTCCCGCCGCGCGGACGACGACGGCGCCGCACGACGAGCAGAAGCGCGCCGACCGACCGATCACCGCACCGCAGCTCGTGCACAAATGCCGCAACGCGGTCCGCTCCTCTCGCCTCGGTGCCGTCCGCTTCCAACGCTCGCGACGAGCGCATGTGACATCGCGGGCTACCCGCTCGCTGATTGAGATAACCGTGGGGCGGCGCAGGGACCGCTAATGGAGTCCGGACTCGTGCTCTTGGTGGCCGATGGGCTCGAGCTGGAACGTCGAGTGCTCGACGTCGAAGTGCCCGGCGAGGCACGCCTGCAGCCGGTCGAGGACGCGGGCCGCCTCGCCGGTCGAGCTGCACCCGTCGCTCAGCACGACGTGCGCGCTCAGGACGGGCAGGCCCGAACTGAGCGTCCACGCGTGGAGGTCGTGGACCGACACGACCTCCGCCACCTCGAGAATGTGGCGCCGGACCTCCGCGATCTCGACGTCCTCCGGTGTCGCCTCGACCAGGATGCGCAGCGCGGGGCGGAGAAGGGTGACGGCCGCGCGGACCATCAGCGCCACGACGAGCAGCGACGCGATCGGGTCGGCCCGGCGGAACCCGGTGGTGACGATGATGATCCCGGCGACGAGGGTCCCGATGAACGCGTAGAGGTCGGTGACGATGTGCTGGAACGCACCTTCGACGTTCAGCGACTGGCGGTTGGCACGCGCCAGCGTCATGGTCGCCGCGAGGTTCACTGCCACGCCGACGCACGCCACGACGATGAGCACGCCGCCCCGCACGGCCGGCGGGTGGATCAAGCGTTGGACGGCCTCGAACACGATAAGGGCCGAGACGACGAGGAGCGTGATCGCGTTGCCGGCGGCCGCGAGGATCTCCGCCCGCTTCAGGCCGTAGGTGTGGGTCTCCGACGGGGGGCGGGTCGCGAGGCGCGCCGCGATGAGCGAGGCGGCGATCGCCCCGACGTCGGTGAGCATGTGACCCGCGTCGGCGAGCAGGGACAGCGAGTCCCCGATGAACGCCGCGGCGACCTCGAACACGAGGAACGCGACGATGAGCCCGAGGGCCACGCCGAGGTACCGGCGGTCGGCGTCGGCTCGCACTGCGTGGTCGTGGTCGTGGCCGTCGCCGGTCGTGGGGTCCGTCACTGCGCCAGACCGAGCAGCACCGACATGGATCTCACGGTACCGGGCCGGTCGTGAAGTCCGAGCCGACGACCCGCGGACACGGTCGCGGCGCGCCCCGAGGAGCCGCGACCATCCGCTGTTCGCCCGCGGTCGAGCTACGGCCCCAACTGGAAGGGCGGGTAGCGGTCGGTGGTGAGGAGGAAGGCGTACGCCGTGACGCGCAGGCTCCAGCGGGACACGTTCACGACGAACTGGAACAGCGATTCGGGATAACGACCAGTGAAGAGGATCGCGAACCAGGCGATGACGGCGACGACCGTCGCGGCGAGGTCGAGGAAGAACAGGACGATGTAGTGCGGGAGGGCGAGCAGCCACTTCACGAGGGGCAGCCACCGGTTGAGGTCGCTTTCCGCGTTCGGATAGGGCACGTCGAGATGGACGTGCTGGTCCTCGTCGACCGACGGGTACTCGTCCCGCAGCAGGAAGAGGTAGGCGGTGGTCCGCGCCTCGAAGCGCAGGAGCGCGAGCGCGAAGTCGAACCACCACCGCGGGTACTTGTGGCGCAGGACGAGCAGCAGCACGGTCGGCAGGAAGACAACGCTCGTCCCGCCGACGAGCAGCACGCGGACGCCGATCGTCGTCGACCCCAGGAGCGCCAGCAGGATCAGAAGGGGCAGGGCGAGGATCAGCCGGAACGCGGTGGTCCAGCGGTTCAGCGATTCGGGGTAGTCGACGTCGTACCGCAGCGGGTAGGCGTCCGGTGTCGCGTCCATGACGGCCTCCTCGAAGGCGGACGATCCACCCTACGGCAACTCCGATCGAGGGCCGCGGTATCGACGCCCGGCGCGTGCGCGCGTCGCGTGGCTAGCGTCCCCTGCGTGGGGAGTCGCGGATGGCGCGGTGTCGCGGGATTGACCGCAGTCGCCGCGCTGGCGATCGGGGCCGGCGTGCCCGCTGGGGCGGCGAGCAGCGGGCCAACCGGGTCGTACGGGGTTGCCCGGTTCACGCTCACGTTCGTGGATTCGTCGCGTCCGACGCCGGCCAACGGGACGTACGCGGGCGCGCCGACCCGCACGCTCCCGACGCTGATCTCCTATCCCGTCCTGCACGGACAGCCGGCGCCCGGCGCCCGTCCGGTCGTCGTCTTCGCGACGGGGAGCGGTGACTCGCCGACGACGTACCAGGCGCTCTTCGACTTCTGGGTGCGCGCCGGCTACATCGTCGCGGAGCCGACGTTCCCGCTCTCGAACAGCCAGGCGCCGGGCGGATCGACGGTATCGGACCTGTCGAACCAGCCGGGTGACGTCAGCTTCGTGATCACGCAACTGCTGACAGCGAACCGCAGCCCCCGGTCCCGTCTGCACGGTCGAATCAACCCGCAGCAGGTCGCGGTCATCGGCAAGTCGCTCGGCGCGCTCACCGTCTTCGAGGTCGGGTACAACGTCGCCACGCGCGACCCGCGGGTGAAGGCGGTCGTCGCGCTCACCGGCCTCGTCGCCGGGTCGGGCGCGCACTTCACGGGAATCACGACGCCGCTGCTCCTCGAGCATGGGACGGCCGACACGACGGTGCCGATCTCAGGGAGCGTCAACGCGTACGCGGCGGCGAACCCGTCGAAGTTCTTCGTCACCCTGATCGGCCAGACGCACGGCAGCGCCTTTGGCGGCGGGACGCACCCGGCCGAGGTGGTGGTGGAGCGCACCACGATCGACTTCCTCGACCGCTATCTCAGGGGACGGTCGGCCGGGCTCGCTCGTCTGACCCAGGACGGCAACGTCCCGGGCGTGGCAACGGTGCAGACCACGCCCTGACGGCGTCTCAGCCCGCCACGATCGGCGTCCCGCCGACCCGTCGGCGACCCGCCGGGTACGTCTCGAGCACGCCGGCGCGTCGGGCGCCGCGCGGTCTCGATGTGCACACGGATGCTGGCCGCCCCGACGCCGTCAGGCGGGTCGGTAGGTGCAGATCTGCACACCGGTCGCGGCGCCGGTCGTGGACACGAGTTCCAGTGGCCGAGCGGTCCCGTCGTCGGGGAAGAGCCGCTTGCCGCCGCCGAGCGTGATCGGCTCGATCATCAGGCAGTACTCGTCGACGAGGTCGTTGGCGATGAGCGCGCGCGCCAGGGTCGCGCTGCCCATCATCTGGAGGGTGCGCCCCTCTTGCGCCCGCAGCTTGCGCACCGCGCCGATGACATCCTCGGGCGGCAGCAGGGTCGAGTTGGTCCAGGTCAGGTCCTGCTGGCTGAGGGTGTGGGAGGCGACGTACTTGGGGAGCTCGTTCATCCGGTCGGCGAACGGGTCGCCCGCGCGCTCGGGCCACGCCGCGGCCATCGTCTGCCAGGTGCGCCGGCCGAAGAGCAGCGCGTCGGTCGCCTCGAGGCCCTCGCCGACGATCGGGCCCATCGTTCCCGGGTCGAAGTACGGCATCGACCAGCCGCCGTGGGTGAAGCCGCCCTCCGTGTCCTCGTCAGCGCCGCCCGGGGATTGGACGACGCCATCGAGGCTCATGAACTCGCTGATGACGATCCGCATCCTCGTTCCTCTCTCCGATGGCTTCCTGATCTTGTAGTTGGACGGCGCGGCCCGAGCGAAATCATCGCGGGCGCAGCCCCCCGGCGGGCTGGATGAGCGACTAGAGCCCGCCGCGGACGACGAGGCCGTCGGCGCTGGGCGCGATCGGGAGCACGGCGTAGCGGTGATCGAGGGCCACGACCCGGCGCTCGAACGTCTCCCGACCGCCGTTCGTGTCGTGCAGGACGGTGAGCGAGCCGCCCTCGCCGCCCGCGCCGTTGACCTTCCATCCGATCGCGCCGTCGCGGGCGGCGAGGTCGATGACGCGGCGGGCGTCCGCGCCCACGAGATCGGGGTGAAGCGCGCGTTGGCCGTCGGTGTTGGCCGTCATCGCCTGCCCCAGTCCGTGAAGGTCCTGGCGGAGGACGGCATCGCGGGCCGCGAGGGCGGCTTCACGCAGCCGATCGAGGGCTCCGGAACCCCCGCCCGCCAGGCGCGCGATGACCTCGTCGTGCACGCTGGACGAGTCGTGCGCGCGGCCGACGAAGACCGTCGTCAACCGGAAGCCGAGATCGTCCCAGCGCGGAAGCGCCTGGACCGTCGCCTCCGGGTAGTGGTCGATCTCGAGGTAGTTGATCCCGCCGAGAGCGGCGCTCAGCTGATCCTGGATCCCGCTCTGCCCGCCGAGCCCGTCGACCTCCAGCCGGTGCGCGGCGTATGCGAGGTCCTCTGGCACCCAGTGCTCCGAGCGCACGGCGGCCAACCCAGCGAGCATCGCCACCGCGACCGCCGCCGACGTGCCGGCGCCACAGCCCGCGGGCACCGCCGAGCGGACCGTCACCTGCAGGCGCAGGTCCTCGGGCGGCGCCAGTGCGTCGAGCGCAGCCGCCAGCAGTGGGTGGCGGGCGCGCTCCGCCGCGCCCGGGACACCCGCAGCGCGGCCATCGGGTCCCTCGACGACGAGGACGACCGGATCGGGGCCGTCCGACGGCGCCAACACCACGGCGACGCCCGGCCTCACGGCGACGTTCACGACCCGTCCCGGCCCACCAAACCACGTATCGGTCCAGCCGCCGAGATCGCAGATCCTCACCGGCACCGACACCTCGATCACGTCGCGCGGCGCTCCCAATTCGTGGACCAGAACGCCGGAGGGACCCGGGACGACGCGCGCCGACATGCGGAGGCCGTGACGCGTGTCATTCACCGCGTCCAAACGGTGTGGCGCGGCCCGTGAGCTGGCGCTCCAGAAAGTCACGCATCCGCGGCTGGTCCACGCCACCGAGGGTGGAAAGGAGACGGTGCAACGCGTCGAACCCCTCGTCGCCGAGCTCGCGACGGAGCTCGCGCTCGATCCGGCGGGCCGCCTGCCGCTGCGCCTCGAGGTACCGGACGGCACGCGCCGTGAGGTGCACGTGCTTCTCGCGGCCGTCGGTGGGTGAGGCGTCGAGGGTCACGTAGCCTCGGTCGCGGAGCCCGGCGACGATCTTGCCGGCGCCCTGCCGGCTGATCCCGAGCTCGCGACCGATGTCCGACGCCGTCGTGTCGGCCGATCCGGCGCAGCGCCGGAGGACCCGTCCGTCAGGGAAGCCGCGGTCGCCGAAGCCTCTCTCCACCAGCGCGGCATCGAGTCGCCGTCGATACCCGACCCACGCCTGTCGCAGTGCTCCGGCGAGGCCGACCTGCTCCGGGTCGGCCGTCCGCCCCGCCGGTGTGCCGGCCCCAGCCGATCGACCGCGGCGCGTCATCGCGCGCGCCGCCCGATCTTGACAACCATGGTTGACATCGTACCGTCGGCTCCCCGATACTCGGTCAGGAGCCGGAAGCGGGGGCCGGGGTCGCACCCGAGACGCGAGAGGCGGTGAGCAGATGCGCGCTCGACCGCGCCGGGATCGGCGGGCCAGGTCGTCGTGGACCGCCGGCCTCATCGGGATCGTCGCCGCGCTGCTGCTCGCCAGCTCCGTCGCGGCGTCGGCCTCCCCCGCGCACACCGAGCGGGCGCAGGCGAGCGGTGGGCCGAGTGGGACCTACGTCGTCCCCCCCGGCGTGCACAAGATTCAGCACGTCGTCGTGATCCAGCAGGAGAACCGCTCCTTCGACTCGTACTTCGGCACCTATCCCGGCGCGGACGGCATCCCGATGCAGAACGGGAAGCCGAGCGTCTGTGTCAACGATCCGACCACCAAGAAGTGCGTGAAGCCCTATGTCGACCACGCGGACGTCAACGGCGGCGGGCCCCACAACGCGAGGAACGCGACCGCCGACGTGAACGGCGGCAAGATGAGCGGCTTCATCGGGCAGGCGGAGGCCGGGAAGAAGGGCTGCCTCGATCCGACGGACCCGGCCTGCACGAACTCGGCGACGCCCGACGTCATGGGTTACCACACCCAGAGCGACATCCCGAACTATTGGGCCTACGCCAAGGACTTCGTCCTCGAGGATCACATGTTCGAGCCGGCCGCGTCGTGGAGCCTCCCGTCCCACCTGTTCCTCGTCTCGGAGTGGTCGGCGTTCTGCACGCTGGTCGAAAACCCGTCGAGCTGCACGAACTCGATCGTCCCGCCGGGTTCGGGCACCCCGGGCGTGGCGCGCCCGCCGAACGCCCCGGCGATCTACGGCGGGAAAGCCGGCCCAAAGAATGGTGGCGGCAACCCCCGCCGTCCTAACCGAGGGGCCCGGGTCGGCCAGCCCATCTACGCCTGGACGGACCTCACGTACCTGCTGGCCAAGTCGAACGTGAGCTGGGGCTATTACGTCGTGAGCGGGACGGAGCCGGACTGCGAGAACGACGCCGCCGAGACGTGCGCACCTGTCGCGCAGAACTCGCTCACCCCGGGGATCTGGAACCCGCTCCCCTGGTTCGACACCGTCCAGGCGGACGGTCAGCTCGGCAACATCCAGGACGTGACGAACTTCTACGCCGCCGCGAAGGCCGGGACGCTCCCCGCGGTGTCCTGGGTCGTGCCGTCCGGCGAGGTCAGCGAGCACCCGCCCGCACCGGTGAGCTACGGGCAGAGCTACGTGACGAGTCTCATCAACGCCGTCATGAGCAGCCCGGACTGGGACTCCACGGCGATCTTCCTGAGCTGGGACGACTGGGGCGGCTTCTACGACCACGTCAAGCCGCCGAAGGTCGACGAGAACGGGTACGGGCTCCGCGTGCCCGGGATCGTCATCAGCCCGTACGCCAAGCGCGGCTACGTCGACCACCAGACGCTCAGCTTCGACGCGTACGACAAGTTCATCGAGGACGACTTCCTCAACAGCCAACGGATCGACCCACGCACGGACGGCCGGCCCGATCCGAGGCCGAGCGTCCGCGAGGACGAGCGCATCCTGGGCAACCTCATCAACGCGTTCGACTTCAACCAGAGCCCTCGAGCGCCCGTCGTGCTGCCCGTGCACCCCACCACGACCCTCACGGGCACGCCGGCCGCGCCGCCTCCCGCCGCGACCCAGGCCACGACGGTCTTCGGCGACGACGACGGGTAAGCGCAGCGGGGCCGGACTCCGGGTGTGCGGCCGTGAGACCACGACATCGGCTCGGTTAGGTTCGTGGGGAGCCGCGACGAGATCGCAGTCGAGGTCGACGCAGAGGGGGATGACGATGGCCGTCATCGATCAGCACGTGACGTGGCGCAAGGTCGAGGACCGCTTGGACCATGAGACCGACCCGGTCCTGCGGCGGAACCTCGAGCTGCTCCTCCGCCATATGCAGGCGGAAGCGACCCTCGACCTGGACACGGTCATGAGCACGGTGTCGGAGCGTGCGATCTACCAGAACTTCGTCCCCGGCGGCGCGTTCGGCCCGGTCGGCAAGGCCGCGGTGCGCGGCTTCTACGAGGACTTCGCGGCCAGCGGCGCGCAGAAACTCCAGCTCGACATTGACCGTCTCGTCGTGGACCGCGACTGCATCCTCACCGAGGGCGTGATGCGGATCGCGTATCCGGGTCGCACGCTGCAGGCTCGCGGCATCGAGGTCGACGATCTCGACGCCGACTACCTCTTCGAGACCCGCATGGCGGTCGTGTGGCCGATCGACGAGCACGGCCTGTTCATCGGGGAGGACACGTACTCGGTCGGCGACGGCTTCGCCGGGATCGAAGGCCGCAAGCTCGACCCGTCGGAGATCATCACCTGCCGACCTGCCGGCGTCTGAGCGCCGCGTCAGGTGACGGCGTACGACGCCGCCCGGTGGTCGGACTTCTCGCTCGGGCAGCTCGGCGCGTCGGCGGCGCTGCTCGGCCTGGTGTTCGTCGGGCTGTCCATCAACCTGCAGCACCTGATCAGATCGCCGCAGCTCGTGAACCGCGGCGGCGCGGTCGTCGTGCTCGGCAGCGTGCTCGCGGCCGCCTCGGTGGTGATCATCCCCGATCAGGACCGAACGACACTCGGGATCGAGCTGTTGGCCGTGGCCGTGGCGACGTTCGCGTCCGTCGCGCTGCTCCAACGCGGCGCGGGCGCGTCCGCCGACGAAGGTGACGGCGCGCCGCGAGGATCGCTTCCATTCCGACGCGCGTTGGCCTTGGCGGACCGCTCATCACGGCCGTCGCTGGCGGCACGCTCCTGGCCGGCCATGGCGGCGGCCTGTAGTGGTGGCCCGCCGCGGTCCTCGTGTCGTACGCCGGCGCGCTCGCCAAACGTCTGGGTCTTGCTGATCGAGATCCTGCGCTAGCCGGCTCGCGCTAGTGGTCGAGGTGTGCCGTCGAGGTCGACTGGGCGTCTCGCAGAATGGCCGGGCCGAGCCAGTCGGCGACGGTGTAAGCAGAGCCCCACGAGAAGTGGACGCCATCCGGCCGGAGATTGGCGTCGAACTCGCCGCCCGGCCAGCGCGTCACCCATGCCGCGAGGTCGGCGAGGTGCACCGCGGGGCGTTCACGGGCGAGTGTCCGGAGCAGGTCGTTGAGCTTTTGCGTACGAGCCGGGTTGGCTTCGGGCAGCGGCGTCCCGGCGGGCACGTCGGTGTGGGACAAGTCGATCGCGGGGCTGGTCAGCCAGATGGTCGGGATCCCCCGGTCGAGTGAGACGTCCGCGAGCGATTGCATCGAGGCGAGCAGCACCTTGTCGTACGTGGGGTCGCCCGGGCCGCGCCACGTGGTGTCACCCGGGAGGAGGTGGTCGGCGACGTCGAAGGGCCCGAACTGGAGCACGACGGCCGCCGGACGGGTCGCGTCGAGCACCTGCCCCCAATCCGCGTTTCGGTCGCCGCAGCTGTGGTTCGCCGCGCTGACGACGCCCTCGTAGCGGACGAGGCCCGCTTGGACGATGCCGCACCCGAGCCAGCGGTTGCCGTCGGCGGTCCACCCGAGCAGGGTCATCCGATGCGTGGTGTCGGCCCAGATCGTCAGGCCGATGGCGGTCTGGAGGCCCGTGGAGTCCCCGATCATCTCGACGGTCGGAGGTGCGACGTGTGCGCTCCCGGGCGCGGACGGAGCCGCCAGGTGTGACGCATCACGACCGCTGCGGCCGGTGTGCAGTGCCGCGGCCGTGCTCGCGAAGTCGATGAGTGGGGGCTGGGTGAACGACGCCGTCGTCCAGACCGTCAGCCCGCCGACCAGTACGAGCGCGATCGGGACGGACAGCCGTGCGGCTCGCTCGGTGATGACGCGACCCTGCCGAATGGGCAGCTCTACAAGGAAGTAGCTGGCCGTCGCCGCCGCGAGCGTCACCGCTGCCTGGACGGCGACGAGCCAGAAGCCGGAGGCGCCGACTCGATCTGCCGTGAGCCACAAGATGATCGGCCAGTGGTAGAGGTACACGCCGTAGGAGATGCGGCCGAGCCACCGCAGGGGCGGGACGGCGAGCGCAGTTGCGAGCGGCCCGGACGCAAGCCCGCCGAGGATCACGAGCGCCGACAGCAGCGCAAAGACGAGCAACCCCCCGTGCGTGACCCATGCGGTGGTGCTCGTCGTCGTCGTCGCCAGGTAGGCGATGGCGCCGAGGGCGGCGACGCCCGCCAGCGACCACCATCGGGCCGGCCGGTGCTCGCCGCGCGGCGTCGCGAACACGAAGGTCGCGAGGAGGGCGCCGACGAGGATCTCGCCCCCGCGGGTGGGAAGGCTGTAGTACACGAAGTCGGTCGCGCCGAGCGCACCCGCGATCACGCTCGTCAACGCGGAGACACCGAGTGCGCAGAGCAGCATCACGCGCAGGTTCCGTCGAAACGCGTCGCGACCCGCGCTCAGGCGAAGCACAGCAAGCACCGCGAGCGGGAAGAGCAGGTAGAACTGCTCCTCGATCGCCAGGCTCCAGTAGTGAACCAGCGGCGACGGATCCCGAAACAGGTTCGCGTACGACTGGCCGGTCAGCAGCAGGTGCCAGTTCGCGACATAGCCGATCGCCGCGAGGGCATCGCCGCGCAGCGTGGCGGGGTCGACACGGAGGACCGTCGCTGAGAGCAGCAGCACGAGAAGGATCGTGAGGAGCGCGGCGGGGAGCAAGCGACGCATGCGTCGCGCCCAGAAGCGAACAAGCGCGATCGCGTGCCGGTCCGCGGCCTCGACCAGGAGGAGGCTCGTGATGAGGAACCCGGACAGCGTGAAGAACAACGAGACACCGAGGAAGCCGCTCGAGGCCCAACCGACATTCGCGTGGAACAAGAACACGGCCGCGACGGCCAACCCGCGGAGGCCGTCCAATGACGGGACATAGCGCAACCTCGTCGCGGGACGCACCACCCTTCGCCTCCGCCGCCGCTACCCGGAGGCGCCGGGCAGCCGCACCATCGACTCGAACGCCTTCTCGTAGAGCTCCACGAACGATCGGGCGAACGCTGCGCTGCCCGTGGACGAGACCAAGGAAACGCTCGGCTCGGCCTCTCCCACCCGAACCATGCTATTGGCCCGACGCCGTCCACGGATGCCGCCGCGGGCGAGCAGGGCGCCACGAGTTCGTCGCCGTCGGTCGTTGCCAGGAGAGCGCACGCTCGATCGTCGAGGAGAGCGTGTGGTCTGCGCCTGCCGCCTTCACGACGGAACACAACGCCCGGCCGGGGCGCCGGCGTCTTGCCCTGCGCGCCGTCGTGGCGCGCGACGTCCGCCGAACGCGCGGAAGGCCTACTTCCGGTAGCTCCCACTGCGGAACTCTTGAACGAGCCCTGGATGGTTCGGACGCCAACCGAGCTCGGCGCGAGCCTTGGCGGCTTCGGTGCTCTGATCGAGGAGCAGGACCTCGGCGAAGTAATCGCCCAGGCGCGCTCGGGCCTCGTCGTCGGAGCCGGGGACTGCCCCTGGGGCGCCAACGGCGACGGCGGCCGCCTCCGTGAGCTCCGCAGTCGGGTTCAGCCCATCGCCAATGACGTAGCGGCCCCGAGCCGAGTCATCCTCCAGGACGCGCCGGAAGAAGTCCGCAAGGTCGGCGACGTGCACCGTGGACCAGTGCTGTCGTCCCGAACCGATCATGATCAAGTTGCCGGCACCATCTCGGGGTGAGCCCAGCAGTACCCCGGGAACTCCTCCGCCGGCGTCGCCGTAGGCGGTGCCCGAGGTGATCACGACGCCGCGCATGCCTCGCGCGTCGAACACGCGGCGCTCGATCGACTCCTTCCATGACACCAGCGCCGGCGCGTTGAAGGGAGAGTCCTCGGTGATGGCGGTGTTGGACCCGTAGACCCAGGCGCCGCCGATCTCCACATAGGGCTTGCCGGTGTCCCCGAGGGCATCGATCACCGCGTCCACCACGGCGGACTCCAGGTCGGCGCTCGTCGCGTCACCGGGACTGGCGGTGTGGATGGCCGCGTCAGCATCGCGGAGCAGGCTCGCGACCGCCGATCGGTCGTAGAGATCGACAACGGCCGCCTCGGCGCCGCGGGCGCCGACGGCGTCCGCGTTCGCGTCGTCACGGACCAGGGCCGTCACCTCGTGGCCGTGGGCCAGCAACTCGGCCATGACATGAGATCCGATGAAACCGGTTGCACCGGTAAGAGCCACCTTCATCGCGCAATCCTCCTGGCCTGTGGGTCACCCGACAAGCTAGACCCAGTTACTTGAACAGTCAAGTCTAGTTCACGATTTCAGCGCTCGGAACAGTTGCTCTTGTCCCGATGGTGCGTCCGTTGATGCACGTTGTCACTTGAAGTGGCGAGTGAACTGGCTAGCCTGGTGGGGATGAACGGACCCCGAGGCGCTCAGGAACGGCCCGTGAAGTGGCTCACCCCGGCCGAGCTGGCCTCGTGGCTCTCCGTTGTCCGGTTGATGACCTGGCTCCCCTGGTCGATCGACCAGCAGCTGCAGCGCGACTCGAAGCTGAGGATGGTCGAGTACCAGGTCCTCGCCATGCTCTCCGAGAGCCCAGCGCGGACGATGCGGATGAGCTCGCTCGCCGAAGTCACCAACGCGTCGCTGTCCCGGCTGTCGCACCTGGTCGAGCGGCTCGAGCGGCGAGGCTTCGTCCGCCGTGAGCCGGATGCCACCGACGGACGGTTCACCAACGCCATCCTGACCGAGGAGGGCTTTCAGACTCTGGCCGAAGCCGCGCCCGGACACCTCGCGCACGTCCGGGCTCTGGTGATCGACGTTCTGTCACCAGAGCAGCTGCGACGCCTCGGCCGCGACGCTGACCGCGTCATGTCGCACATCAACACGTCTGGTATCAACTATGTGTAGATCCCAGTCACGAGTCGTGGCTGGCGGCATAGGACGTGAGCCGGTCTTTCGCTGGATCTGCGCC
>DATDGU010000214.1:0-43370 GCA_036521915.1 Acidimicrobiia bacterium
GGGTCCTCTACGCCGGTGACGCCGCCGGCGTGGTCGACCCGATGACCGGCGAGGGGATCGCGCAGGCGATCGAGAGCGGGGCGCTCGCCGCGGAGGCCGTGGCGGGCGGTGGCGGTCCGGCGCGGATCGCCGACCGCTACCGGCGCACGGTGGACGCCGCGCTCGGTCGGGACCTGCGGTTCGCGGGGGCGCTCTCGCGGGTGCTGCGGTCGCCCGTCGGCGCCACCGCGGCGATCCGCGCCGCGGGCGCGAGCGCGTGGACGCGGCGGCACTTCGCCCGGTGGATGTTCGAGGACTATCCGCGGGCGGCCGTGTTCACGCCCGATCGGTGGCGCCGCCGGCTGTTCACGCCCGCGGGCGCGTACCGGCCCCCGGGCTGAGGCTCAGCGGCCGGCCAGCTGGGCCGGCCCGCCCGGCGTGACGAGCACCTTGACGTGCGCGTCGGCCCGGGTGAGCCGCTCGAACGCGTCGGCGACGCCGTCCAGGCCGACGCGCCCGGTGAGGAGCGGCCCGACGTCGAGCTCGCCCTCGGCGAGGGCCCGCAACGTCGCGGCGAACTCCTCGGGGTCGTAGGCGTAGACGAACTGCAGGGAGAGCTCCTTCACGACGGCCAGCAGCGGGCGCAGCGTGTCGGGCTGCATGCACACGCCGGTCACGACGACGCGGGTGCGCGGCGGCACGGTCGCGACGAGGTCGTCGAGCATCCCGGGCACCCCGACCGCCTCGAACACCACGACCGGCCGTCCACCTGCGGCCCGGGCGGCCACGACCGCGGTCGGCTCCTCGAGCGGGTCGTGGACCACGTGCGCGCCGAGCGCGGCGGCCGCGGCGCGACGGCCCGGCGCGAGGTCGCCGGCGACGATGGGCTCGACGCCCCGCGCCCGCAGCCAGGTGATGAGCGCGAGGCCGATCGGTCCGCAGCCGACGACGGCCGCGCCGTCGCCCGGTTCGAGGCGCGCCCGGTTCAGCGCGTGGAGGGCGACGGCGAGCGGCTCGGTGAGCGCGGCGTGCTCGTCGTCGAGCCCGTTGGGCACGCGCAGGCACAGCGCGGCGGTGAGGCAGAACCGCTCACAGAACCCGGCGTAGTAGTCGTTCGAGAACCCGAGCGCCTCGAGCGTCGTGCCCCGCGCCAGGTACGGGACCGACACGACGCGGTCGCCGGGCGCGACGGACAGGCCCGCCGTGTCGGCACCGAGCTCGAGCACCTCGGCGACCCACTCGTGGCCCAGGTAGAAGTCGTGCGCCGGCTCGAAGCGGTTGGGCATGCCCATGGCGACGGCGACGGCGGGGAGGGCGTCGGCGTGCGCGAGGGCGTGCAGGTCGCTCCCGCAGATCCCGCAGGCCCGGAGCGCGACGAGCGCGTCGCCCGGCGCCGGTACCGGCTCCACCAGGTCTCCGACCACGAGGCGGCCCTGCCGGGCAATGACGCCACGCATCGCGGCAGCGTAGGGGCGCCCGCTTGACCGGCGCCGCCGACGCCACGACACTCCAGCGCATGGCGATCGACTTCACCCTGCCACCCGACGTCGAGGCGGTGCGCCTGCGGGTCCGCGAGTTCATGGACACCGAGGTGCGGCCCGCCGAGGAGAAGCTCCGCGCGAACGCGCCGAACGGCGAGCCGGCGCGGCGCGACGTCGTCGCGATGATCATCGAGCTGCGCCAGCGGGCGAAGGAGTCGGAGGTGTGGCTCCCGCACATGCCCGTCGAGTGGGGCGGGCTGGGCCTCGGGATCACGGCGATGGCGTTCGTGTCCGCCGAGGCGGCGCGCACCAGCTTCGGGCCCTTCGTGCTGAACGCCCAGGCACCCGACGAGGGGAACCAGCACACGCTGCTGCACCACGCGACGCCCGAGCAACAGGAGAAGTACCTGCGGCCGTCGGTGGAGGGACGGGTCCGGTCGTGCTTCGCCATGACCGAGCCCGAGGTGCCCGGCTCCGACCCGACCGGGATCCGCACGACGGCAGTCCTCGACGGTGACGAGTGGCTGATCAACGGCCACAAGTGGTTCATCTCGGGGGCGCGGGGCGCGGGGTTCGCGATCCTGATCGCGAAGACCGACCCGGACGCCGACCCGCCGCAGGCGAGCAACACCGCGTTCCTCGTCGACCTCCCGGCCGACGGCTGGGAGGTGGTGCGCGACGTCGAGACGATGGCCGGCCGCGGCAACCACTGCGAGATCCGGATCACCGACCTCCGCGTCCCGAACGCGAACGTGCTCGGCGGGCGCGGCAACGGGCACCTGCTCGGCCAGGCGCGCCTGGGGCCGGCCCGACTCGCGCACTGCATGCGGTGGATCGGCCAGATCGAGACCGCGCTCGAGATGCTCGTGGACCGGGCGGAGCAGCGCCAGCTGCACGGGGAGCCGCTCGCCGAGAAGCAGGCGATCCAGTGGATGATGGCCGACTCGGCGATGGAGCTCTACAGCGCCAAGCTCATGGTGCTCCACGCCGCGTACAAGATCGAGCACGGCCTCCCGTTCCGCCAGGAGGTCAGCTTCGCCAAGCACCACGTCGCGAACACGCTGTGGCGCGTCGTCGACCGCGCCATCCAGGTGCACGGCGCGCTCGGCTATTCGACCGACACGCCGCTCGAGATGATGCTCCGCCACGCCCGCTCGGCACGCCTCGTCGACGGCGCGGACGAGGTGCATCAGGCGCTGATCGCCCGCAACGTGCGGGCCGCGTACGCCGAAACGGGCTCGGTGGGGGCGGCGACGGGCGACCTCGAGCTCTAATCAGGACACACCCGCACCGGAGTTCGTACACTCGCGAGTCGTGACCCAGGCTGCCGAGGTGCTCCGCGCGTCGTTGCCGACGCCGCACTGGTCGACCGACATCCCGCTGTCGACGCCGCACCCGCGACCCGCCGCGCTCGCCGACACCGGCGTCGTGGTGCTCCGCGACCTGGATCCCCCGATCGACGAGTCCGAGTATCTCGGCCTTGAGTACATGGACTGGAAGAGCGGCGGGGACACCAACTTCGCCCCGGTCGCGACCGCCGACGGCCAGCTCGACTGCCGCGGGTTCTGGAAGCCGGGCGAGGAGCGGCCGGACCGGGGCGGGCGCTGGACGGTGAACGCGGCGCGCTGCCCCGGCATCGTCCGCCAGGTCGAGACTGTCGGCGCGGACTTCGGACGGGTGCGGGTGATCCGCCTCGAGCCGCAGGGCTACGAGGCGGCGCTGCGCCACATCCACCGCGACGACAACAACCGGTTCAACCCGGACGACCAGGGCTGGGTGGTGCGCACCTGGCTGGAGCTCACCGACAACCCGGACAGCTTCATGGTGCTGATGGAGCAGGGACCCGACGGCCTGCCCGACCCCTCCACGGAGGTGCACGTGTCGCTGCAGCGCGGGTCACGCTTCGTCGTCGACACCCAGCGGCTGTGGCACGTGGTGTCCCACCCGGGGGCGAGCACCCGCTACGCGCTCATCTCGAGCTTCACCGCGAGCCCGAACCTCGACGCGTGGATCGCCGCCGAGCGCCGGTGAGCGGCGCGTAGCGGCACCGTGCGCTTCGGGATCTTCCTCGCGCCGTTCCACGATGTCGGGCAGAGCCCGACGGTCGCGCTCGAGCGCGACCTGGACCTGCTCGTGCACCTCGACCGGCTCGGCTTCGACGAGGCGTGGATCGGCGAGCACCACTCCGGCGGCTTCGAGCTGATCGCGTCCCCCGAGGTGTTCCTCGCGGTCGCGGCCGAGCGCACGAAGCACCTGCGGCTCGGGAGCGGCGTGAACTCGCTCCCGTACCACCATCCCCTGCTGCTCGCCGACCGGTTCGTGCTGCTCGACCACCTCACGCGGGGTCGGGTCATGCTCGGCTGCGGGCCCGGCCAGCTGACCTCCGACGCGTCGATGCTCGGCATCCCGTCCGATCAGCAGCGCCCCCGCATGGACGAGGCCCTCGAGGCGATCGTGCGGCTCCTCGCCGGCGAGGTCGTGTCGATGCGCACCGACGGGTTCACCCTCGACGAGGCGCGCCTGCAGCTGCGCCCCTACTCGCCCGACGGGCTCGAGCTGGCCGTCGCGGCGACGCTCTCCCCCGCGGGGCCTCGCGCCGCGGGACGCTTCGGACTCGGACTGCTCTCGGTGGGCGCCACCACCGAGATCGGCTTCGACGTGCTCGCCGCGCACTGGGACGTGATGGAGCAGCGCGCCGCCGAGTTCGGCCAGCGCGCCGACCGGTCACGCTGGCGCCTCGTGGGGCCGATGCACCTCGCGGAGACGAAGGAGCAGGCCCGCCGCGACGTCGAGTTCGGGATCGTCGAGTTCGGCCGCTACTTCCGCCACGTGCTGCCGACGAGCCCCGTCGGCGACGCCGACGACCTCGCCGGGATCCTCGAACACTGCGACCGGTCGGGCTTCGCGGTGATCGGCACGCCCGACGACGCGATCGCCCAGATCGAGCGCCTCGAGGCCCAGTCCGGCGGGTTCGGGACGTTCCTGCTGTTCGGGCACGAGTGGGCCGACCCGGCGGCGACGCGCCAGAGCTACGAGCTCTTCGCCCGCTACGTCGCGCCCCACTTCCAGGGCCAGCTCGACCCGATCCAGCGGTCCTACGACTGGGTCGCCGGCAGCGGCGGCCGCTTCGTCGCGGCGGCGTCGAGCGCGATCACGAAGGCGATCGAGGACCACGCGGCCGAGCAGGCGACCAGGACGCCCTGACTCACCCGGACACGTCGCTGTGCACCGGCGAGCCGTGATGGTTCACCATGTGCCAGGTCTCGGCCGCGCGCACGAACACGTTCGTCGTCGCGACGCGCGCGCCCGCGAGCTCGCCGGTGTCATCCCCCGCCGGTGACGCCGACTGGAGGATGTTCTCGTCGAGCGTCACCATCGCCAGGTCACCGTCGACGAGCACGTCCTCGTCGGTGAGCACGAACTGGATGAACGGCGTCGCCGAGAAGATCGCCTGCCATGACCCCGCAACGCGGGCCCAGCCGTGCAGGGTCGGCCAGCCCGGGTGCGTCACACGGGCCCGGTCGGAGCGCTCCCACACCTCGGCCATCGCGTCGAGGTCTCGCGCCTCGAACGCGGCGTAGAACGACGCGTTCGCGGCGCGCACGTCGTCGACGTCTGCCACGCCGAGCATGATGGCGGCCGAGGCAGACCCTGTCGACCGCGCGTCTCCCCGCCTGGTGCGCGTCAGCTCGACGCGCTGCCGGGCGCCGGGCGGCGTCCGGGCCGTCCGCCGGCCTCACCGTCGTCGTCGGGTGGCGCCTCGACGATCGGCACCGCCTCGTCGTCCCGGCGGGGCCCGCCGAACGCGCCTTCGCGCTGGCGTTGCGTCTCGATCATCGAGATCCGGCTCGTGAGGAACAGCGCGACGAGCGAGGCGAGCATCACGGGGGGCAGGAGGCGCAACCCGGCGATCTCGGCGACGACGAGCGTCGAGCCGAGCGGCGTCTTGGTGAGGCCGACGACCGCGGCGGCCATGAGCGCGGCCATCGCCACTTCGCGGTGCACCCCGAACCAGTCGTGGCTCACCGCCCCGAGCGCGACGCCGATGAAGAACATCGGGATGATGAAGCCGCCACGCCAGCCCGACGAGAGGATCATCGACGAGGCGACGAGCTTGATGAGCACGCCGACCAGCAGCGTGCCGGCGGCGATCTTCGCCGCGGACGCGATGGACTGCACCTGCCCGTCGCCGAAGGTGAGCGCGTACGGGCTCGCGTAGAAGAGCGCGCCGAGCATCAGCCCGCCGACGGCCGGCCGGACCGCCACGGGCAGGCGACGGAAGCCGAGGCGCCACAGCTTCGACGAGTACGTGTAGGCCGCGGCGACCACCGCGCCGACCACCCCGGCGCCGACGCCGACGGCGAGGTCGAGCGCGTCGAGCCCGCCGACGGTCGGGAAGTGCCAGATCGCGTGGAAGCCGAGGCCCGTGATCCCGATCGACACCGCCCAGCCGGCGAGGGCGCCGAGGACCGCGGGCAGGAGCGCCTCGTAGTACTGCATGCCCCGCCGGTGCAGGATCTCGAGGGCGAAGACGCCGGACCCGATGGGCGCGCCGAACAGGACGGCGAAGCCGGCGGCCATCCCGGTGATCGTGAGCACGCGGCTTTCCGTGACCCCGAGTCGTCGCCGGTTCGAGACCCACGACCCGATCGATCCCGTGGTCTGGACGAGCGGTGCCTCGGGGCCGGCCGGGCTGCCCGCGGCGATGCCGACGAGCGACACCGGGATGAGGGAGCGCAGGTCCTTGACGTCGGAGCGGGCACCCGTCACGTGGATGTTGTCGACGAGCACCTCGACGTCGCCGGGGCTGCCAAGCGTCAGGGTGAGCACGCCGATGAGCACGCCGACGCCGGTGAGCACGGCCAGGTCGACGGGCTTCGCGAACTGCGACGGGCCGAGGATGTGGCTGAGGCCCCGCAGCGCCTCGACGTAGCCCGCGCCCGCGAGGCCGGAGGCCAGCCCGACGGCGACGATCAGGCACCAGAACTTGGGGCCGGCGCCGATGATGAGCGAGCCGAAGCCGGTGTCGGGTTCCTGAGCGCGGGCGCGCGGACGACGACTCCCAAAAGCGGGCATTCGCGTCAAGGATAGGTTGCTGCCGTTCGCGCGCCCGGGTTCGAGGACGCCTAGCCGATGACGCCGTCGGTGCGCAGGCGCGCCAGCGCCGCGTCGTCGAGGCCCAGCTCGGCCCGCAGCACGTCGTCGGTGTGCTCGCCGACCCACGGCACGCGCGTCTCGGGTCCCTCGGCGACCTTCGTCAGCTTCACCGGGTTCCCGGGCATGAGGTACGGGGGCTCCCCGTCCGTGCGGGGCACCTCGACGAGCATGTGGCGCGCCGCGACGTGCGGGTCGTCGATCACGTCCGGCGCGGTGTTGACCGGGCCGGCAGCGATGCCCGCCTCGTTCAGCTCGCGGGCGGCCTCGAGCTTCGTCTTCCCCGCGGCCCATGCCTCGATCGCCGGTCGGATGACGTCCTCGAGGTGCACGCGCCAGCCCTCGCGGGTGGTGAAGCGCGGGTCGTCGAGCCAGCCCGGCTCGTCGATCATCTTCGCCAGACGCTCGAACTGGTGCTCGCGCCCGACCTGCACGACGAACCATCCGTCCTGGGCGCGGAACCCGTCCATGATGAGCAGCGGCCCGAGGCCGCCGGGGCGCAGCCCCATCGACCAGAAGTTGGTGACGAGGTCGGTCATCGCGACGACCGCGTCGAGCATCGCCACGTCGACGTACTGACCCTCGCCCGTCTGGTCGCGCGCCCGCAGCGCGGCGAGCGTCCCGATCACGGCGAACATGGCGCTCGAGATGTCGCCGAGCGCACCGACCGGAGCGACGACGGGGGGCTGGTCGGGCGGCTGCTTGAACGAGTAGATGCCCGACATCGCCTCGACAATCGGCGCGTAGGCGGCCCAGGAGTCATAGGGCGACGCGACCGTGTTCCCGAACCCGGACACCGAGACGTAGATGAGGCGCGGGTAGCGCGCGGCGAGGTCCTCGTAGCCGAGGCCCATGCGCGCCATCGTGCCCGGCTTGAAGTTCTCGGCGACGACGTCGAAGCGCCCGGCCAGGTTGAGGAACAGGTCGCGTCCGGCGGGGGCCTTGAGGTCGATGGCGACGCTGCGCTTGCTCAGGTTGTTGCGCAGGAACGTCGCGCCGGCCCGATGACCGGTCGGGTCGGTCATCGCGGGCAGCGCGCCGCGTCCGGACTCCCCGTCGCCGGGCTGCTCGACCTTCACCACCTCGGCGCCGAGGCGCGCCAGGAGCTGGGTGCCGAAGGGCAGCGCCTGCATCTGCTCCGCGGCCAGGATCCGGACCCCGTCGAGCGGCTTCCCGTAGCGCTCGGCGTCCGCGTTCGCGACGTCCCCGAGCTTCATCGCCGACCACGCCTCGTGTCTGGCCGCACCGGCGCATCGTAGAGGGGCTGGTCTCGACGGCGGCCGGGTACGCTCACCTGCGGCGTCGGCCGTCGTGCCGGTCGGCCGAGCCGACGAACGAGGTAGGGATGCAAGGGATTCTGAGCGCCGCGGCGTACGTGCCGTACCGGCGGCTCGACCGGGCGAGCGTCGCCGAGGTCTTCGGGTCGGGCGGCGGCCGCGGCAGCCGGGCCGTCGCCGGCTACGACGAGGACACCACCTCGATGGGCGTCGAGGCGGCCCGCCTCGCGCTGCGCAGCGCCCCCGGGATCGAGCCCCGTGCCCTGTGGTTCTCGACGACGGCACCCGCCTACCTCGACAAGACCAACGCCACCACGCTCCACGCGGCGCTGCGGCTCGACACCGACGTCGTCGCCGCCGACTTCGCGGGCGCGATCCGGTCGGGCGTGACCGCGCTCGGCACGGCGCTCCACGCGCCGGGTCCCACGCTCGTCGTGACCGCCGACCGCCGTGACGGCCTCCCCACGAGCGCCGACGAGTCGGCCGGCGGGGACGGCGCCGCGGCGATCCTGGTCGGCGCCGACGGCGACGGACCGTTGCTCGCCATGCTCCTCGGGGAGGGCCACGCCACCGAGGAGTTCATCGACCGGTGGCGCGAGCCGGGGGAGCGCCGCTCGAAGGTCTGGGAGGAGCGCTTCGGCGAGACGAAGTACGTCCCCCTCGGCGAGCAGGCTTGGAACGCCGCGCTGAAAGCGGCCGAGCTCACCCCCGAGCTGATCGACCGCCTCATCGTCACGGGCTCGCACGCCCGGGCCGTGCGCTCGCTCACCCCGCGGCTCGGCGTCGACAAGTCCCACCTCGTCGACGACCGCAGCGCCACCGTCGGCTACGCCGGCTCGGCGATGCCGGCGCTGCTGCTCACCTCGGCGCTCGAGGCGGCCACGCCCGGCGAGACGATCGCGCTCGTGTCGCTCGCCGACGGTGCCGACGTCCTCATCCTGCGCACCACCGACCAGGTCACGCGCTGGAACCCGGCGCGCCGGGTCGACGCCCAGGTCGCGGCGGGCGAGCCGCTCCCCTACGGCAAGTTCCTCGCCTGGCGCGGCATGGTGACGCTCGAGCCGCCTCGCCGCCCCGAGCCGGACCGGATCTCGGCGTCGGTCACCGGTCGCACCGAGCACTGGAAGTACGGGTTCGTCGGCTCCAAGGACCGCTCGAGCGACGCGCTGCACCTCCCGCCGGCGCGCGTGTCCCGGGTGGGCGACGCGGTCGACGAGATGGACCCGGCCCCGATGGCCGACGTCGTCGGCACCATCGCGGCGTTCACGATCGACCGCATCGCCTACTCGCCGAGCCCCCCGATCGTGTTCGCGATCGTCGACTTCGACGGTGGGGGCCGACTCCCCGTCGAGCTCACCGACGTGAACGCCGACGAGCTCGCGGTCGGCGACCGCGTCGAGATGACGTTCCGTCGGCTCTTCACCGCCGACGGCATCGCCAACTACTTCTGGAAGGCCCGCCCGTTGCGCGGCGGCTCCTAACCCCCCGGAGGAGAGGACACATGAGCTCCCACGGCATCAAAGACCGAGTGGCCATCGTCGGGATGGGCTGCACCAAGTTCGGTGAGCACTGGACCAAGGGCACCGACGACCTGCTGTTGGAATCGACGAGCGCCGCGCTGGCGAGCGCCGGCGTCGGGAAGCAGGACATCGACGCCTACTGGGTGGGCACCGCGATGTCGGGCAACTCCGGCATGACCGTCTCGCGTCCGCTCCAGCTGCACAACAAGCCGGTCACCCGCGTCGAGAACTTCTGCGCGACGGGCTCCGAGGCGCTGCGCAACGCCGCGTACGCCGTGGCGTCCGGCGCCTACGACAGCGCGCTCGCCGTCGGCGTCGAGAAGGTGAAGGACAGCGGCTATCAGGGCCTCATCGGTGCCGGGAAGTCCCCCACCGACGGCACGAACCGCACCCTCACCGCGGCGGCGATGTTCGCCATGTGCGCCCCGGCGTACGGCAACAAGTACGGGGTGAGCGAGGACCAGATGCGCGAGGTGCTGGCCCGCATCTCCTGGAAGAACCACTACAACGGCGCCCGCAACGAGCGCGCGCAGTTTCGCAAGGAAGTCACGATGGAGACCATCTGCGGCGCGCCGCTGATGGCGGGCGGGCTGCGGGTCTTCGACTGCTCCGGCGTCGCCGACGGCAGCGCCGCGGCGATCCTCGTGCGCGCCGAGGACGCGCACCGCTACACCGACAAGCCGATCTACATCAAGGCGCTGTCGTTCGTGGCCGGCAACGCCTCGGGCAACGCCGACCCCGACTACGACTACACGTGGTTTCCCGAGATCAATGCGGCCGGCAACGAGGCGTACGCGCAGGCCGGCGTCAGCGACCCGCGCACCCAGCTCTCGATGGCCGAGGTGCACGACTGCTTCACCCCGGCGGAGCTCCTCATCTACGAGGACCTCGGGTTCGCCGAGCGCGGCACGGCGTGGAAGGAGGTGCTCGCCGGCACCTTCGACCTCGCCGGGGACCTGCCCGTCAACCCGGACGGGGGCCTGAAGAGCTTCGGGCACCCCGTCGGCGCCTCCGGGCTGCGCATGTTCTTCGAGGCCTGGCTGCAGCTGCGCGGCGAGGCCCCCGAGGAGCGGAGCATCTCGACGGCGGACCGGGGACTCGCCCTGACCCACAACCTCGGCGGCTACCCGGGCGAGATGGTGAGCTTCGTCGGGATCGTCGGCAACGAGCCCGGCTGACCGTTGCCGGTCAGCCGAGCCAGTCGGCCAGCACGGCCGCCCGGTCACCGTCCAGGTCGGGCGCGCGCGCCTCGAGCATCGGCGTGAGGCTGCCGCGGGCCCGGATGTGCTCGTCGGCGAGCACCCCCGCGATGTCGAGCACCGGCGCGATCGGGATGCGCGCCTCCAAGAAGCGGGCGAGCACCTCGTCACGGTCGTGGGCCCCGATGAACGACCCCACGAGCTCGTCGAGCTCGTCCGCGACCTGCACCCGGTCCGCCGCCCGGCCGAAGCGGGCTCGGTCCGCGTCGGTGTCGCGCCCGAGCAGCGCGAGCAGGCGCGCGACCTGGGGGTCGGTCGTCCCCGAGACGGCGAGGTAGGCGCCGTCGCGGCTGCGGTACACGTTGCGCGGCACGCCGCCGCGCACGCGGCTCCCTGAGCGATGCGGCGGGTCCGCTGGGTCGTAGGCCGCGATCGTCCCGCCGAGCACGGTGAGGATCGGCTCGTACATCGTGACGTCGACGAGCCGGCCCTGGCCGCCGCGCTCGTTGGCCCACGCTCCGGCGAGCGCGCCGATCACGCCCGAGAACGCGGTCAGCGTGTCGCCGAGCGGGACGGACGCGAGCATCGGCGGTCCGTCGGCGTCACCGGTGAGGTCGGCGAGGCCGCCGAACGCCTCGGCGAGGGTGCCCGCGCCCGGCCGGTCCGCGTACGGGCCGGTCAGCCCGTAGCAGCTCACGGCGACGACCACGAGCGAGGCGTTGAGTGCCGCGAGTCGCTCGTAGCCGAGACCCCACCGGGACCGGACCGCCGGCGGGAGGTTCTCGACGAGCACGTCGGCGACCCGGACGAGGTCCTCGAACGTCGCGCGGTCGGCGTCCGCCTCGAGGTCGAGGACGACGGAGCGCTTGCGGCGCGCCACCCAGGCCCAGGTCCGCGACGTGCCGTCCCGCATCACGCCCATGCGCCGCATCGGGTCACCGCCGGGCGGCTCGACCTTCACCACGTCCGCGCCCAGGTCGCCGAGCATCGCCCCGACCTGGGGCGCGGCGTAGAGGGTCGCCACCTCGAGCACGCGCAGCCCCGTGAGGGGCGCGGAGTCACTCAATCCTTGAGCTCGACGAGAATCTCCCGGTAGCGCCGCTGGCCCGTGTTCTTCGCCGCCTCGATCCCGCCCCGCTCGATGTAGATCACGCTGCCCGGCGCGACGTCGCCCTCGACGGTCCCCGGCGGGTACGACCCACCCGTGTCGGGCTCGAAGATCCCCGCGATCTTGTCGCCCTCGAGCTGGATGAGCAGGTAGTCGAGGCGGTGCTCGTGCACATCCGAGCTCTCGCCCGGCTCGAGCTCCATCTCCCACACCTTCACTCGGTCGTTCTCGAACAGCGGCTTCGTCGCCACGTCACCAAGCATGCGCTCCGGACTCATCCGGCCTCCTTGTCTCTGGGCGGCCTACAGCCGCGCCGCCGCGCCGACATACTCGTCGCCGAGCCGGCCGAGCACCGAGCGGACCCCGTCGGGATCCCCAGCAAACGCGCTCAGCACCAGCTGGTCGACGCCCGCGTCACGGTAGGCCGGAAGGTGGGACGGCTGCACGGGCTGGAGGTACGCGCCGACGGTCACGTCCACGTCGGCGAGGCTGCGCCCCGCCTCACCGAGGAAGCCGTCGAGGCGGCGCACCGACGCGGCCGCCGAGTCGGGCAGGTGGTTGAAGCCGTGCCAGCCATCGCCCAGTGTCGCGACGCGTCGCAGCGCCGCGTCGGTTTCGCCGCCGAGGTAGATGGGCGGGTTCGGCTGCTGCACCGGCTTCGGGTACATACGACACGGCGGCAGCGTGTAGTGGGCTCCCTCGTACGACGAGACTTCGTCGCGCCAGCAGGCCTTCATCACCGCGAGATACTCGGCGTTGACGGCCGCGCGGTCCTCGAAGGGCATGTCGAGCACCGCGAACTCCTCGCGCAGCCAGCCGATGCCGACGCCGAAGTCGATCCGGCCGCCCGAGAGCCAGTCGGCGGTCGCCACCGACTTCGCGGTGTAGACGGGGTTGCGCTGGGGGACGAGGCACACCGCGGTGCCGACGCGGATCCGCGTCGTGGCTGCCGCCAGGAACGTCAGCGTGGTGAACAGCTCGAGCATGCCGCTCTCGGCCGGCAACCCGATTCGGCCGTCCTCGGCGTAGGGGTACTTCGACGTGTACTCGTCGAGGAACACCACATGCTCGCCGACCCAGATCGAGGCGAACCCGGCCGCCTCGGCCGACTCCGCATACGCCGCGAGGAATTCCGGTGTCGCCACCGGGCTGACACTCGGCAGGAACAACCCGACGCGCAAGCGCCCTCCCGGTCAGGGACGAGCCCGGAGCATAGAACCGTCGCTCTCTTCACCGCGCGTCGGCGGCAGCCCGCGGCCGAGCCGCGGGCCGCCGCCCGTCGCGACATCAGGCGATTGCCCGCTCGGGCTTCCGCAGCAAGATGATGCTGATCGCGAGGATCCAGATGCCGCTCAGCGCCACGCCGATGCCCATGAACCCTTGGGCAGCACCGTTCGTGTAGCCCACCCCCACGATGCCGACGAGGTTCACCACGGCGAGCACCGCGCTGACGTACCCGAACCAACGCGCGTGGAGTCCGCTACGCAGGAAGACAAGCGCTGACGCGCCGACGAGAATCGCCAACCCGACGAGCAGCGCGCCGGTCAGGAACTGGTAGAGCGTGTAGAAGAACTGCGCACCGCTCGGCCCGAGGTTGTGCACGCGCAGCGCCGTCGTGGCCTGGATCGCCGATTGGACCACGGTTGCCGCTGTCGCCAAGATGCCGCCGCCGAGCGCCGCCACGGCGAAGCCCGATCGTCCTCCCTCGGCCTTGCGCAGCGAGCTGAAGTGCGCGGCCAGCCAGACGAGCACCGCCGCCATCGCGAACGCGGCGAGCGCGGCGGAGGCCTTCAGGTCGCCGACGTGCGTCGCGATGTAGTGGTAGATCTTCGCGGCCGAGTCGGTCACCGACGGCGAGCTGCCTTGCAGGATCGGCCCGCTCACGATGATCAAGATGACGAACGCGAGCCCTGCGAGCGCGCAGAGCCGCACGGATTTCTCTTCGGTCATTGCTCCCCCCTGGTGTGTGAAGCGAGAGCCTGCACGCCGCCCCGGTGCCGCGCTCGCGTTGGTCGGCGCACCCTTACATCAGTGCGGCGCGCCTGCCAGTACACGCCGCCGCCCGGGAAGGGGTTCGACCCATTCCTCCGGGTTGTGGCTTGTGCGGCGCGCGGCGGTGCGCGCTCGAGCCGCCAACGCGCCGCGCTCGGGAGGGGGCTCGGTGCCCCGCTGCGGGCGTCGCGGCCCACCGGGGTGCCCAGGAATATCGCAACTGGGGCCCGTGGTTATGGTGGGTACGGCGGCTCCGCTCGTGCCCACCCGCCCGGGCGCGGGCAGGAGCCGCCTTTCGTCGCCGGGCGCTCACCGCGGCGCTCAGGCGCGGAAGCCGTCCAGGATCCCCTGCCAGCGATCCGGGTCGCTCCGGTACGGGGCGTAGAAGCTGAGGCGGTCCACGACGTCGCCGAACCGCTCGAGCATCCGGGCCGGGATGTCCTCGGGCGCCGCGACCACGGCGAACGTCTCGAGCATGTCGTCGGTGATCGACTCGCCCATGGCCTGCCACTCGCCCCGCTTCGAGCGGGCGTTCAGCTCGTCCTGCAGCCCGCCCCAGCCGTGGAGCTCGAGCACCGGGCGGTAGGCGGGCGTCGAGCCGTAGAAGGCAATCTGCTCCTTCGTGCCCGTGCGGGCCTTGCCGAGCTGCTCGTCGTTCACGCCCGTGACGACGAAGAGGGGACCCGAGATCTCGAAGTCCTCGCGGCGTCGGCCGCTGCGGGCGAAGCCGCGCTCGAGCGCCGGCATCGTGACCTCGCGCACGTACCGCTCGGTGGTGAAGCCGTGCAGGATGATCCCGTCGGCCACCTCGCCCGCCACCTCGGCCATGCGCTCCCCGACGGCGGCGAGGATGATCTTCGGCGTGCCGTAGGGGTTCGGTCCCGGGTTGAAGAACGGGGTCATGAGGGTGTGGCGGTAGAACTCGCCGCGGAACTCGAGCGGCGCGCCGTCGTTCCAGCACGCCCAGATCGCCCGGATGGCCAGGATCATCTCCCGCATCCGGGCCGCCGGGTGCGACCACGGCATGGAGAACCGCTTCTCGATGTGCGCCTTGATCTGGCTCCCGAGCCCCAGCCGGAAGCGTCCGCCGGAGTAGGCGTGCAGGTCGTAGCCCAGGTTGGCGAGCGTCATCGGGTTGCGGGCGAACGCGACGGCGATCCCGGTGCCGAGCTCGAGCCGCTCGGTGTGCTCGGCCGCGGCCAGCAGGGGGAGGAACGGGTCGTGGGCGGTCTCGGCGCTGAGCGCGCCGTCGTAGCCGACGCTCTCGAGCTCGCGGGCGATCCGGGCGACCTCCTCCGGCCCGGCCGAGGGCAGTCCACCGTCGATCTTCACGCCGGCGGAGCGTAACCGGACGCCGCTGCGGCTCCCCGGCCCAGAACCCCGCGCCGGGCCGACACCCCGCCCGCTCGGCTGTCGGGCAACCGAGGTGCGCCGGTCCGAGAGGTCCCCGCCGCTGTCACACCCCCGAGTTACCCTCCGCCGAGGATGGCGCCACTCCCCTACGCCCTGTCGCCGAGCTCGATCTCGACGTTCAAGCAGTGCCCGCTCGCGTTCCGCTTCGCCTACGTCGAGCGGCTCCCGGAGCCCCCGTCGGCGTGGACGGCGAAGGGGACGCTCGTCCACCTCGCGCTGCAGTACCTCCTCGACCGGCCGGCCGACGACCGCACGCTCGACGCCGCGTTCGCCGACCTCGACCGCGCCCGGGTCACGCTGGCCTCCGACCCGGAGTTCGCCGCGCTCGAGCTGAGCGACGAGGCGCGCGAGCAGTTCGACCGCGACTCCGAGGAGCTGATCCGCCGGTACTTTCGTCTCGAGAACCCCCAGCTGGTCCATCCGATCGGCCTCGAGCTGCGCCTCGAGGCGAGGGTCGGCGGGGTCCGGATCCGCGGCGTGATCGACCGCCTCGACCTCGTCGACGGCGAGCTCGTCGTCACCGACTACAAGACGGGTGCGGTGCCGTCGGAGTTCTACGAGGCGAAGAGCCTCGCGGGCGTCCACATGTACTCGCTGCTCTGCGAGCAGAACTTCGGCCGGCGGCCCCAGCAGGTGCAGCTGCTCTACCTGTCGAAGCCCGAGGCGATCATCGCCCGGCCGAGCGACCAGTCGAGTCAGGGCGTCGCACGCCGCACGGTCGCGCTGTGGACGGCGATCGAGCAGGCGTGCGCACGCGACGACTTCCGGCCGCGCACGAGCCGTCTGTGCGACTTCTGCACGTTCCGCCCTTATTGCCCGGCCTACGGCGGCGACCCGCAGGACGCGGTCGAGCTGCGCGGCCCCGGCACCGTCGTCGCGCAGACGCTGCCGCTCGGCTGAGCACGTCCGGTCGACGCAGCGACCGCCGGTAGGCTCGCCAACCGATGCGTCCGGTCACCGAGGTCGTCACCGAGTTCGACGAGCGGATCGAGAAGTGGCTTGAGCCTCGTCGGTCGGCCACGCTCGACGATGTCATGTACGGCGTGTCGAGCGCCGCGGACCACGCGCTCCTGTGGGTGGCGCTCGGCGCGGCGCGCACGGTGCGCCGCAACGACCTCGCGTGGGGCGGCCGGTACCTGGGGATGCTCGTCGGGGAGTCCGCCGTCACGAACACGGTGAAGCTCATGACCCGACGGGTGCGTCCCCAGGAGCACTTCTCCCACGACGACCCGCTGCCCCACCAGATGCGCCGGCCGATCACGTCGTCGTTCCCGTCGGGGCACGCCGTCACCGCGTTCACCGCTGCGGCGGTGCTGTCGCGCGGGAGCCGCCTCGCCCCGCTCTACTACGGACTGGCGGCGACCATCGCCGCGAGCCGTGTGTACACGCGCGTCCACCACGCGTCGGACGGCGTCGCGGGTATCGCGCTCGGTCTCGCGCTCGGGAGCGTCGCGCGACGGCTGGTACGGTGAGCCACGTGCCCCGTCAGATCGCCGTCACGTTCGACTACCGGTGTCCGTTCGCGCGCAACGCGCACGAGGCGGTCGTCGAGGCCGAGCGGACGCACGTGATCCGCGGCGTCGAGTGGCGCTACCAGGCGTTCTCGCTCGACCAGGCCCATCTCGACGAGGGCGACGTCGCGGTATGGGACCGCGAACCCGACGAGTGGGGCACGGGCGTGCTCGCCCTGCTCTACGGGCTCGCCGTCCGCGACGCCTTCCCCGACAAGTTCCTCGACGCGCACCTCGCGCTCTTCGCGGCCCGCCACGACGAGGGTCGCCGACTCGATGACGAGCAGGTGCTGCGCGACACCGTGGCGTCCGTCGGGCTCGACCGGGGTGCGGTCAGCGACGAGGTGTGGAGCGGGCGACCCCTGAAGACGCTCGCCGCCGAGCACACCCAGGCGGTCGACGACCTCGACGTGTTCGGCGTCCCGACGTTCATCGAGCACGACGACGCGGCGTTCATCCGGTTCATGGACCGGAGGCGGGTCGACGACCTCGAGCGGGCCATCGGGCTGCTCGACTGGACGCGCTTCAACGAGTTCAAGCGCACCCGCCTCCCGCGCTAGCGCAGCCCCCGGCGGGCGTCGGCGAACTCCTCGAGCACCTCGGACCACTCGACGAACCCGGGGTCGCGCCACATCCGGTGGCCACACGTGGTGCCGAGGTCGTGGACATAGAGGTGCAGGGTCGGGGCGTCGTCCGCGAGCACGATCAGCTCCGGGATCCGCGGGTGCGGCGGGGCGTCGCCGAGCAGGTCGACCAGGGCGACGCAGGCCAGCACCCGGCTGCGACACGACGGGCACGCGGAGACCGTCGCGGCGTCGAAGTCGCAGGTCAGGGCCAGCAGGGTCGCCGCCTCGTCGGCGTCGAGGCGCAGCTCCTCCCCGTCCTCGTCGAGCATGAGGAGTCCGTCGTCGCCGGTCACGGTCGGGACGGTACCGCCCCGCTACGACAGCCCTAACCTGACCGCCTCGTGCACGCCGTGACCGTCGCCGATGGCGCCCTGCGCTGGCGGGAGCACCCCGACCCCGTGCCGGGCGACGACGAGCTGCTCGTCGACGTGCGGGCCGCGGGCGTGAACGCCGCCGATCTGCTCCAGCGACAGGGCCTCTACCCGGCGCCGCCCGGCTTGCCGGCGGACATCCCCGGCCTCGAGCTCGCCGGTGTGGTGCTCGCCGCGGGGATCGAGTGCCGTCGCTTCCACGCCGGCGACCGCGTGATGGCGGTGGTCGGCGGCGGCGGGCAGGCCGAGCAGGCTGTCGTGCACGAGCGAGTGGCGCTCCCGGTGCCCGCGGAGCTCTCGTGGGCCGAGGCGGGCGGGTTCCCCGAGGTGTTCACCACCGCGCACGACGCGCTGTTCACCCAATGCGGGCTGGCGATCGGCGAGCGGGTCCTCGTGCATGGCGGCGCGGGCGGCGTCGGCGTCGCGGGAGTGCAGCTCGCCGCCCGCGCCGGCGCGCGCGTCGTCACGACGGTGCGCAACGAGGCACGCCGGGCCGAGGTCGCGGCGCTCGGCGCGGCCTGCGGGACGGTCGACGCCGTCGCACCCGAGGACGCCGCGGCGCGAGGGCCCTACGACGTGGTGCTCGAGGTGATCGGCGGCCCGAACCTGGCGGGCGACCTCGAGTCGCTGGCGATCGGCGGGCGGATCGCCGTCGTCGGTGTCGGCGCGGGCGCCCACGCGGACGTGAACCTGCTCGCGCTCATGGGCGTCCTCGGGCGGATCCACGGCTCGATGCTGCGGGGCCGACCGCTCGAGGGCAAGGCCCGCGCCGCGCAGCTCGTCGCAGGACAGGTGCTCCCGCTGCTCGAGGCGGGTCAGGTGCGCGTGCCCGTCGACGCCACCGTGCCGATGGAGGAGGCGACCGCGGCGTACGAGCGCTTCGCGGCCGGCGGCAAGCTCGGCAAGATCGTGCTCGTCAATTCATGACGAGCACGCTGACTCGCGGCGGCGAGTTGGCGGCGTCGGTCGTGAAGGGGCGCTTCTGGTCGAGCCCGATCAGCCAGACCACCTGCGACTGGTTCGGGTCGGGTGACGGCTGCGGGAGCGAGTTGAGGTACTCGATGATGAGCGTGTGGTTCATCGGCTGGAGCGCCAGGCGCAGGTTGCCCTTGTAGGTGAGGTTGCCGGCGTTCGATGCCGACGCGGGGTGGATGACGACCTCGAGCACGGCCTTCACGCCGGTGAGCGACGCCGTCGAGCTGTTCACCACACCCGGGGCGTTCAACGGCACGTACTGCACCGTGTACGCGGGCGGGAGGTCGCCGTCGCCGCCGGGCTGGAACGTGAACGTGATCTCGTCGTAGCAGACCGTCGGGGCGCCGGCAGCGTCGTCGAGGAACACGCTCTGGTTGATGATCGGGAGCGTCTCCCGCTTCGCTTCGCTGGCGACGATGAACTGGCAGCCGGGCCCGTTGTTCGCCGACGCCGTGCTCGTCGGCGTCGCCGTGCCACCGCCTCCACCGAAGCACGACGCCGTCGTGAACGTGATCGCGAGCGCGAGCCCGACGACACGAGCGCGCGCGTGTCCCACGACGGGGAGCGTAGAGGGCCGATACGATCGGCTCCATGGCAGCAACGGACGTCGTCATCATCGAAGCCGTGCGGTCGCCGCTCGGGAAGCGCAACGGCGGGCTGGCCAGCGTCCACCCCGTCGAGCTGCTCGGTGCGGTCCAGCGTGAGGCCGTCGGGCGCGCCGGGATCGACCCCAGCGCCGTCGGCCAGGTCATCGGCGGCTGCGTCACCCAGACCGGCGAGCAGACCTTCGACATCGCCCGCTCGGCATGGCTCACCGCGGGCCTGCCGATCGAGGTCGCGGGCACCACCGTCGACGCGCAGTGCGGCTCGTCACAGCAGGCCACCAACCTCGCGGCCGCGCTCATCGGCGCGGGGGTGATCGACGTCGCGCTCGCCTGCGGCGTCGAGTCGATGAGCCGTGTGCCCCTCGGCGTCGCCGTGTCGAACGGTCCCGGCCGTCCCCTCCCGAAGCCCTACTTCGAGCGCTTCGAGTACACGTCGCAGTTCGAGGGCGCCGAGCGCATCGCCGAGAAGTGGGGCATCTCCCGGGAGGACTGCGACCGCTTCGGCCTGCAGTCCCAGGAGCGCGCCCAGGCCGCGTGGGCCGAGGGCCGCTTCGAGCGCGAAGTGCTGCCCGTCGACGCCCCGGACCTCGAGGACGGGAAGCCCACCGGCACGACGCATCACGTGGCACGCGACGAGGGCCTGCGCGAGACCTCGCTCGAGGCGCTCGCCGCGCTCAAGCCCGTCGCCCGCCCCGACGGCGTCCACACGGCCGGCACGTCGTCGCAGATCACCGACGGGGCCGCGGCCGTGCTGCTCGCGTCGGCGGAACGCGCCGAGGAGCTCGGCCTCCGGCCACGGGCCCGGATCGTCGACCAGTGCCTGGTCGGCGTCGACCCGGTGCTGATGCTCACCGGGCCGATCGACGCCACCCAGCGCCTGCTCGCCCGCACCGGCATGACCATGGACGAGCTCGACACCGTCGAGATCAACGAGGCGTTCGCGTCGGTCGTGCTGGCCTGGCAGCGCGAGCTGCGCCCCGACCCGGCCACGGTCAACCCGAACGGCGGCGCGATCGCGATCGGGCACCCGGTCGGCGCGACCGGGGCGCGCCTCGTCACCACCGCGCTGCACGAGCTCGAGCGCACCGACGGGCGTTTCGGCCTCGTGACCATGTGCTGCGGCGGCGGGCTCGGGACCGGCACGATCCTCGAGCGGCTCTAGTCGGCGCGCCGTGGCGGCCCCGGAGCGCCCCTCGCTGGTCGAACAGCTCGGCTACCCGCCGGACGCGCGCCTCGTCATCATCAACTGCGACGACCTGGGGTCCTCCCGGTCCGCGAACGTCGGCGTCTACGACGCGCTGCGCAACGGGCTCGCCACCAGCGCGACGCTCATGGTGCCGTGCCCGTGGGCACGCGACGCGGCGGCGCAGTACCGCGGGGAGGACGTCGGCGTGCACCTCACGCTCAACTCGGAGTGGGACACCTATCGCTGGTCGCCCATCACCCACGGCCCGAGCCTGCTCGACGGCGACGGCGGGTTCCCCCGCACGATCGAGGACACGTGGGACCACGCCGATCTCGAGGAGGTCCGCCGGGAGCTGCGGGCCCAGATCGAGCGGGCGATCCTGTGGGGCTTCGATGTGAGCCATCTCGACAGCCACATGGGCACACTCCAGCTGCGCGCCGACTTCTTCGGTGTCTATCTCGAGCTCGCGCTCGACTTCGCGCTGCCCCTGCGCATGGGACCGGCGGGCGGGGAGCGCCTCGTCGGCTTCCCGTACCGGGACCTCACGAGCGCGGAGGGCGTCGTGTACCCCGACCACTTCGTCTTCTACACCGGTGTCGGAGCACGCAAGCACATCGAGCGGGCTCTGTTCGACCTGCGGCCGGGCGTCACCGAGGTGTACCTGCACCCGGCAGTGGACGCCGACGAGCTCCGGGCGTCGCACCCGGACTGGTCGGGGCGCGTCGAGGACCACGCGTTCCTCTGCGAGGACCCGTCGTTGCCCGACCTGCTCGACCGCGCCGGGGCGACCCTGATCGGGTACCGGGAGCTGCGCGAGCTCCAGCGCGCCGCCTGACGCCGTTCAGTACTCCGTGACGGCGCGGACCTTCTCCTGGAGCGCCTGGTATTCGGGCGACATGGTGAGGGGCATCAGCGACATCAGCTTGCCCATGTTGCCGGTCACCTTGGTCTTGCCCTGCATGAACGCCGCGTTCGCGTCGAGCTCGCCCTTCTGGATCGCCACCGAGTCCTGGTAGCCCGTGGTCATCGTGACCTCGGCGTCGGGGAGCTCGCCGAGGGAGGCCTCGGCCAGCAGGCCGTCCTGCAAGACCCAGTAGTACTTCACGTCACCTTCGGGGCCGCCGGTGACGACGAACTGCATCGTGGCGCTCGTGCCCGGGCGCTCGGGTTGGTCCTGGGCGAGGGCCCGGGCCTCGTCGAGCCAGGCCTGGCTGAGATACTTCGGCACCGCCGTCTCCTCGGTTCAGGGGCGCCGGAGTGTATCGACGCGCTCCGTCGGCCGCTCGGTGGCGCGTAGCCCCGCGAAGAGGTCGTGCTCCTCCTCGCCCTCGGCCGGCGGGCCGACGCTCGAGCGGGCGAGGACGTACTCGTCCCACGGGAACACCTCCCGGATCACGTCGTCCGAGAGACGCATCCAGAACCCGTCGGGGTCGACCTGGGTGCGGTGCGCGAGCAGCGCGGCGCGCCGGCGCGCCAGCCACGGGCCGACGTCGATGAAGGTCGTGAAGCGCTCGTCGTGGTCGGGGAAGTCGCGCTCGAACCACCGGGCGTAGGGGCTCTCCTCGCCCTGGCGGAGGTACGCGTCGTGCAGCGCCTGGACCCGCCGGCGCGAGAAGCCCGTGTAGTACATCTTCGACGGCTGCCACGCCGGCCCCGCCGCCGGGTACTGCGTCGGGTCGCCCGCGGCCTCGAACGCGGGCACCGAGATCTCGTGGACCCGGATGTGGTCGGGGTGCGGGTAGAACTGGCGGTCGTCGGCGTAGGTCACAATGACCTGGGGCCGTGCCGCCCGGATGATCGCGACGAGCCGGCCGACGGCCTCGTCGAGGGGCGCGTTCGCGAAGTTGTCGGGGCGCGCGTTCGTCTCGGTGTCGGGCATCCCCGAGTCGTGGTAGCCGAGCCAACACAGCTCGTCGTAGCCGATCGCCGCGACGCTCGCCTCGAGCTCCTCGACGCGCACCTCGGCGAGACGCGACCGCACCTCCGGCGTGTCCACGGCTTTGTTCAAGATGTCGCCCGCCTCACCGCCGGTGCAGCACACGAGCACGCACCACACGCCCTCGTCGTGGTACCGCGCGACGGTCGCTGCGCCCTTCGAGGCCTCGTCGTCAGGATGGGCGTGCACGCTCATGAGCGCGAGCCGCTGACCGTCGCGATCCGTGGGCGTCATCGCGTACGAAGGTACCGCCTTGCCGATGGCCTTCCACGATCGATCGGTAAGGTCGGCCCGTGTCTCGTCACCCGACGCGGTTGGTCGCTGCGCTGGGTGTGATCGCCGCGCTGCTCACCGTCGGGATCGGGCGGGGACCGTCCGCGCTCGCCGCGACGTCGACCCCAACGGCCGGCACGCTCGCCTGGAAGGCCTGCGGCGGCGGGTTCCAGTGCGCCACCCTGTCCGTCCCGGTCGACTGGAGCCAGCCGACCGGTCCGCAGGTCGGCATCGCCGTGAGCCGCCGCCTCGCGTCCCAGCCGAGCGAGCGGATCGGATCGCTCGTCGTGAACTTCGGGGGGCCCGGCGACCCCGGGGCCGAATCGCTGCGCCAGGGCGGCGCCGCGAGCCTGCCCGCGGCGGTGCGCGACCGCTTCGACCTCGTGAGCTTCGACCCCCGCGGCACCGGCATGTCGCACCCGATCGCCTGCATCAGCGACCCGACCTACGACGCCGTGCTCGCGTCGAGCCCGACGCCGCAGAACCTGTCGCAGCTCCAGAGCTTCTACGCGGGCACGAACGGGCCGGTGGACATGGTCCAAGCCTGCATCAACGCGCAGGGGTCCTGGCTGGCCGACGTCGGGACCCGCAACACGGCCCGCGACATGGACGCGCTGCGGGCGGCGCTGCACGAGCCGAAGCTCACCTACCTCGGCTACTCGTACGGGACGGTGCTCGGCGCGGTGTACGCCCAGATGTACCCGACCCGGGTGCGCGCCATGGTGCTCGACGGCGCCGTGAACCTCTCGGACACGGCGGCGAGCGAGCTGCACGACAACGCCGAGGGATTCGAGCAGGCGCTGGACGCGTTCCTCGCCAACTGCGCCGCGAGCGTGAAGTGCCCCTACCACCACGGCGGCGACCCGCAGGCCGCGCTCGCCGCCCTGCAGCAGCGCTTCGAGAGCGGGCTGGAGGTCCCGGTATCGGACGGCCGGCAGGCCGGCGCGACGCTCTTCTACCTGGCGCTCGCCGGCGGCCTCTACGACAAGGCACAGGGCTGGCCGTTCCTCGCGTCGGCGCTCGCCGCGGTCGACCGCGGCGTCGGCGACGGGATCGCCGAGCTGGCGGACAGCCTCACCGGGCGGGACCCGAACGGCCACTACGACGACCTGCAGCAGGCGCTCAACGCCATCCGCTGCGATGACCGCTTCGATTCGCTGCAGTCCTTCAACGACTACGTCGCGACGTACCAGCAGTACTCGCAGGAGTTCCCCATCTTCGGCGCCTTCCTCTCGGCGTCGCCGCTCGGCTGCGATCCGCGGCTCCCCGCGCCTCCCGTGGCCGAGCAGGTCGGCGACGTGCACGTGTCCGGGACGGCGCCCATCCTCATCGTCGGGACGACCGCCGACCCGGCGACGCCGTACAACGGCGCGATCGACATGCAGCACCGGGTCGCCGGCTCACGCCTGCTCACCCTCGTGAGCACCGAGCACGCCGGATACGGCAAGGGCATCCCCTGCATCGACAACGCGGTCGACACGTACTTCATCGACCGGGTGCTGCCTCGCGCCGGTCTGCGCTGCCGTCCCTGACGGTCAGGCCGTCGGCACGGGCGCGGGGTCCAGGCGATACACCTGGAGGCGGCCGATGCCGCGGACACGCTGGCGGGTGATGCGGCGCAACCGGAACCCGTCGTCGTGCTCGAGCGCCGCCGCGACCTCGCTCGAGACGAGCACGGTGCCGGGGAACGCGAGTCGGGTTAGCCGGCTCGCCAGGTTCACCACCGCGCCGAAGTAGTCACCCTCGCGGGAGAGCACCGACCCGACGGCGAGGCCGGCACGCGCTTGCGGCAGGACCGGGTCGCGCGTCGACGCGGCGCTGAGCGCGAGCGCGATGTGGGCCCCCGTCGCGGGCTGGTCGGCGATGAACATGACCTCGTCACCGATCGTCTTGACGATCCGGCCGCCCGCCTGCACGACGGTCTCGTGGGCCAGCGCCGAGAACCGCTCGATCAGGGCGGCGAGCTCCTCGTCGTCGAGGCCCTCGGCGAGCGCCGTATACCCGACGAGATCGACGAAGCCGACCGTGGCCTCGACGGTCCCCGGCGTGTCGGGGTCGCTCCCCGCGAGCTTGCGCCACAGCGCGGCCCGCAGCTGCAGCCGATGGCCGTGATCGAGCAGGCGCGCGATCTCGTCGAAGTCGAGGCGATCGGCGATCCGCTCGGCGATCTCCTCGTCGCCGAGGCCGTCCTGGCGCGCCGCGGTGATCGACCGGACGAGGTCGTCGCTCTCGGCGTCGGCGATGCGGGCCAGCGCCGAGCTGGTGATCCGCGCCTGGGCGAGCGCCTGGTCCGACGTCCAGAAGAGCCACGGGCTCGACGCCCGGTCGAGGAAGTCGCGGAGCGCCGCGACGTCGGCGTCGGTGAACGCGGGCAGCTCGTCGGGAAGGTCGGGGAACCCGATGGCGCGCCACACGGCTCGGGCGGTGTCGACGTCCGTGCCGGCCCGCGCCGCCACCTCCTGCTGGGTGTACTTCCTCGCGCCCGGGATCACCGTGCGGTCGAGAGCGAGCAGCGTCAGGTAGCCGTTGCGCCGCGCCTCGTCGATCTCCTCCGCGCTCGCCCCACGGCGGCGCAGGAACCGGGCCAGGGAGCGCACGATGCCGCTCAGGCCGAGCGGGGCACGTCCCTCCACGCCAGGTCACGAGAGTTGTCGGGCTCCTTCGGCAGGCCGAGCACCCGCTCCCCGAGGATGTTGCGCATCACGTTGGACGTCCCGCCCTCGATCGTGTTGGCCTGCGCTCGGAGGAACCCCCGCGCGATCGCGGGTCGGTCCTCGCCCATGCCACCGATGTAGGCGAGCGGTCCCTCATGCCGCGGCGCGCCGGTCGGCTCCCATGCCACGCCACCCGCGCCCTCGAGGTCGACGGCGAGCTTCTGGAGACGCTGGTTGAACTCGGCCTGCTGCAGCTTGGTGATCGATCCCTCCGGGCCCGCTTCGGCGCCGCCGCGCCGCTTGTCCCCGGCGCGCTGGTTGTTGAGCCGGATGAGGCGCCCGTCGATGTAGAGCTGCGCGAGCCGCTGGCGCTGCAGCGAATCGGTCACGGGGTGGTGCCGCTTGATCAGCGCGTCGATGGGGCTGCCGCCCACCGCGTCCCCGGCGAGCGAGCCGGCGCCGGACAGCGACACCCGCTCGTTCATAAGGGTCGTGATCGCGACCCGCCATCCCTCGCCTTCGGGGCCGACGCGCATCGAATCCGGGATTCGCACCCCTTCGAAGAAGACCTCGTTGAACTCGGCGTCGCCGGTGATCTGGACGAGAGGCCGCACCTCGACACCCGGCGCGTGCATGTCGATCACGAAATAGCTGAGGCCCTTGTGCTTCGGGACCTCCGGGTTGGTGCGGGCGAGCAGCATCCCCCACCGCGCGATGTGGGCGAGCGTCGTCCACACCTTCTGGCCGTGGATCACCCACTCGTCGCCGTCACGCGCGGCGCGTGTCGAGAGCCCCGCCACGTCCGAGCCGGCGCCCGGCTCGCTGAAGAGCTGGCACCAGATCTCCTCGTTCGTGGCGAGGCCGCGCAGCAGGCGCTGCTTCTGGTCCTCGGTCCCCCACGTGATGACGGTGGGGCCGCCCATGCCGATCCCGATGATGTTGAAGGGCCGCGGGACCCGGTAGTGGGTCAGGACCTCGTTCACGTGCTTGGCCTGGCCGGGCGTGAGCGACAGGCCGGCCCCGTACTCGGAGGGCCACGTCGGCGTCGCGTACCCGGACTCGCCGAGCCGGCGACACCAGTCGCGGTAGTCGAGGTTGCCGCGCAGCTCGGCGATGCGCGCCTCGTCCCCGGCGTCGACTGCGTCCATCCAGCCGGCCGGCAGCTCGGCTCGCAGGAACGCCAGCGTCTGGTCGCGCAGCTCGGTGTCGGTCGGTTGGGTGTCGAGCACCATCACGTCCCCCCTCGTTGCCAGGATGGTAGCGGTCACGCGATCACGAGCCGGGCTGGTCCACGGTCGCCGGACGGGGTGGTCGGTATCCTCGGGGCAGCCGTTCGGCGCGCCGATGCGCGGTGCGGCGCGCCGCCCGAGGAGCACCATGCGGACCCATCACGTCGAGCGGCACCGGTACGCCCGCGTCGGGTGGTTACGGGCCGCCGTGCTCGGCGCCAACGACGGGATCGTGTCGGTGTCGAGCATCCTCCTCGGCGTCGCCGCCGCGACGGCGTCCACGAGCCAGATCGCGATCGCGGGCGCCGCGGCGCTGGTCGCGGGCTCGATGGCCATGGCGGTCGGCGAGTACGTGTCGGTGAGCTCGCAGCGCGACACCGAGCGTGCCGACATCGCGCGGGAGCGGCGCGAGATCCTCATGAACCCGGACATGGAGCTCGCCGAGCTCCAGGAGATCTACCAGCGGCGCGGCCTCGACGAGGGTCTGGCCCGCCAGGTCGCGCAGAAGCTCATGGATTCCGACCCGCTCGGCGCGCACCTGCGCGACGAGCTCGGCATGACGGGCGCCGGCCTCGCCACGCCGCTCCAGGCGGCGGGGAGCTCGGCGTTGAGCTTCTCGGCCGGCGCGGCGCTGCCCCTGGCGGCCGCGATCGCCGTACCGAGCGCGGCGCGCGCCCCGGTGATCGCCGGGCTGGCCCTCGTCCTGCTCGCCGTGACCGGCTACCTCGGTGGACGCTTCGGCGGCGCGCCGGTCCGGCGGGCCACGTTGCGGGTCCTCGCCGGCGGATGCGTCGCCATGCTCATCACGTGGGCCATCGGGACGCTCGTCGGCGCCGCGGTCTGACATGGGCAGCGACGCGGTGACGACCGCGTCGCACCCGTCCGGCGACCCGTCCGTCGTCGTCGATCGCGCGCCGTCCGCACCCGACCTGGCGCGCTGGTCGCCGGCCCGTGCCTCGCCGCGGACATGGTGGGGAGTCACGTTCGCGCTGCTGGCCGCGATCGGCGGTGTTCCTGGTGGTGATCGGGGCGCTGCTGGCGTTCGATCAGAACCTGCGCCGCCACACGGTCGGGCTCGACGGGCCGATCGCGTACTGGCTCCACCCGGCGTGGTCGCCGCCGCTCGGTCCGCTGCTCGTCCTGCTGCTCTTCGTCGCCGCCTCGATCGGTCTCGTCGTGTGGTGGCTCGAGTCCGGTGTCCCCTCGGATCGACCCGAGCCGGTCATGACCTGAGGCCCGCGGCGTGGGTCAGTGTGTCGCGGGCGCCGACGAGGGCGGCGGGCGATCGAAGAGCCGGGTGGCCCGCCAGGCGACCTCGACGAGCACGCTCCCGACGCCCGCGATGAGCACGGCCTGCCACATGACCTGGCTGCTCGGGAGCGCGAGCGCGAAGAAGCTGCGGAAGGCCGGCACGGCGAAGATGATCGCGACGGCGCCGACCATGGACACCACGAGCAGCCCGCGCCACCAGTTCAGCGGCCGGGCGAGGATGACGAGCACCCAGAGCGCGATGGCCGCGACGACGAGCGTGGCGGTCGTGCGCGATTGGGTGAGCGACTGGTGGGCGCCGTAGAACGCCACGGCGTACGCGATGAGCGCGGCGGCGCCGACGACGATCCCACCCGGGATGCAGAACCGCAGGACACGGCGGATGAAGCCCGGGATGTACCGGCGGGTGTTCGGCGCCAAGGCGAGGAAGAAGCCCGGGATCCCGATCGTGAAGTCGCTGATGATCGTGAGGTGGCGGGGCAGGAACGGGAAGTTCCAGTTGAGCAGGACCACCATGACGGCGATGAGGGCCGCGTAGACCGATTTGGTGACGAACAGGTTCGCCGACCGCTCGATGTTGGCGATCACCCGGCGGCCCTCGGCCACGACGCCGGGGAGGGTCGCGAACCGGCTGTCGAGCAGCACGAGCTTCGCGACGGCGCGCGTCGCTGCGGCGCCCGAGCCCATGGCGACGCCGATGTCGGCGTCCTTGAGGGCCAGCGCGTCGTTCACCCCGTCACCGGTCATCGCGACGACGTGGCCGCGCGATTGGAGCGCGTGGACCATCGCGCGCTTCTGCTGCGGCGTCACGCGGCCGTAGACCGCATGGTCGTCGACCACCGCGGCGAGCGCCGCCGGGTCCTCCGGCAGCTCGCGGGCGTCCATCACCCGGTCCGCGCCCGGCAGGCTGACGCGACGGGCGATCGCGGCGACCGTGCGCGGGTTGTCGCCCGAGATCACCTTGAGCGTCACTCCCTGGGCGGTGAAGTAGGCGAGGGTGTCGGCGGCGTCCGGTCGGACCTGCTCGTCGAGGACGACCAGCGCGACGGGTGAGAGGCGCGCCGGGAGCGTCTCACCGTCGAGGCCGGCGGTGGTGCGGGCGAGCACGAGCACGCGACTGCCGGCTGCCGCGAGCTCGTCGGCGCGGGCCCGGACCGGGTCGCCACGGGGGGCATCGGGGAGGACCATCTCGGGCGCGCCGAGCACCCAGGTGCCGTGACCGGCGAACGCGGCGGCGCTCCACTTGCGCGCCGAGGAGAACGGCGTCGCCGCGTCGCGAGCCCACCCGCCGGGCGGTGGGTGCGCCGCGCCGATGGCCGCCAGGGTCGCGTTGCGGTTCGGGTCGTCGGCGAGCGCGCCGAGCGCGGCGGGCACGTCGTCCGCTCCGTCGGCGCCCACGGGCTCGAACCGGTCGAACACGACGTCGCCGTCGGTGAGCGTGCCGGTTTTGTCGAGGCACACGACGTCGACGCGGGCGAGACCTTCGACGGCGGGCAGCTCCTGGACGAGCACCTGGCGGCGGGCGAGCGTGACGGCGGCGATCCCGAACGCCAGGCTGGTGAGGAGCACGAGGCCTTCCGGGACCATCCCGACGGCGCCGGCGACGGTGCTCGTCACGCTGTCCGAGAAGCTGTGGGTCTGGAGCTGCTGCCAGAGCAGCAGGCCCGAGACCGGGAACAGCGCGTACTGGATGAGGCGCAGCAAGAAGTTGATGCCGTCCATGAGCTCGGAGTGGGCGGGCTGGAATTGGCGCGCTTCGGCGGCGAGCTTGCGGGCGTAGGCGTCGGAGCCGACGGCCGTCGCCTGGAACGCTCCCGCGCCGGCCACGACGATGGCGCCGGACAGCACGTTCGAGCCGGGCGCCTTTTCGATCGGGTCCGATTCGCCGGTGAGGAGCGACTCGTCGATCTCGAGCCCGTCGGCGCGGCGGATGACGCCGTCGGCGGGCACCTGGTCCCCGGTCCGTAGGTCGCAGAGGTCGTCGAGCACGAGGTCGTCGACGGCGACGTCGTGCACCTCGCCGTCGCGGGTGACACGGGCGTGTGGCGCGCTGAGGACGGCGAGCGCATCCAGGGTTCGCTTGGCGCGGATCTCCTGGGCGATGCCGATGACGGCGTTGGCGACGAGGACGAGCCCGAAAAGCCCGTCCTGGGGTTGGCCGACGATGAGCACGGCGGCGAACAGCGTGCCGAGGATGGCGTTGAAGCGCGTGAACACGTTCGCTCGCAGGATTTCGCCGTACGAGCGGCTCGTGTGCTCGGCGCTGCGGTTGGTGAGCCCGCGTGCGACGCGATCCTCGACCTCGGCAGCGGTCAGACCGGTCGCGGGTGTCTGCGTCGCGGACGGCCCCGAATCGGGGGGCGCCGACGCGGTCATCGTCGTGACCGTAGCCGAGCGTCTCCTGGGACGATGCGACCGCGCCGGACGACGCGCGCTCGGATGAGCGACGGGTGTTAGAGGCCGGTCTGCGCCTCGAGGCGCCCCGAGTCGATCGCCTGCATGAAGGCTGCGTAGTCGCGCTCGTTCTGGTCCGCGTACCGGACCGCGAACTCCGAAAGCGCGCAGTCGAAGGCGTCGCCCTTCCCGAGGTACGACGCGATCGCGATCCGGTCACCCCAGCGGGCGTGCGCCCGCGCGAGCGCGGCGGCGCAGAACCCGGCGTAGACCGTGACGCCGGGAACGAGCAGGGCGTCGATGTCGAAGCTGCCCTTCCAGTCGTGGAGCTGGCGGAGGTAGTAGTCGCGCGACACGCCGTCGAGCCCGCGAATGCGCTGCCACCCGAGGAAGATGTCGCTCCCGAACTGCATCAGGCGCTGACCGGCGACGACACGCTCGCCGTGGTGCGAGTATTCGCTGCGGCCGAGGTAGGGCTCGAGCACCGAGGCCTGGGCCTCCTTCGCCTGCAGGAACAGCGGGTCGTCCTCGTCGCGGCCGAGCAGGAGCAGGATGTAGCAGCGCGTCCCGACGCTGCCGACGCCGACCACCTTGCGGGCGGCGTGGATGTATCGGTACTCCTCCAGCGGGTGGTGGTGGTGCGCCAGCGTCTCGCTGTAGGAGCGCAGGAGCTCCTTGATGAGCACCTCGGTGTTCTCCCACTCCGAGTGCGGGACGATGAGGTCCTCGATCGGCACGATGAGCGGCGGCTCGGCGCGGATGCGCAGGTCACCGTTCTCGTCGGCGGCGCGCTTGGCGAAGACCCGGGTGCTGTCCCGGGTCCGAGCCTTGGCGACGTTCTTTGCGGCGGCGCTCGCCTCCTCGCGGCCCAGGTCGCCGGCGCGCGCCCGCTCGCCGACGTGGTCGAGGAGGTCGCCGACCTCCAGGTACTCGTACCAGGCGTCGAGCGTCCCCATGGCGGCGGCGCGCCGGATGTGCCGCCGGTACTCCCGGGCTGCGGCGTGGACGATGGCCCGTCGGTCCGCCGCCGAGAACCCGCGGTCGCGGCCCGCGACCTCGAGGCTCGCGGCGAGGCGCTTGACGTCCCATTCCCACGGGCCGGGCAGGGTCTCGTCGAAGTCATTGATGTCGAACACCAGCTGACGCTCCGGCGTCCCGAACACGCCGAAGTTCGACAGGTGCGCGTCGCCGCAGAGCTGGACGGTCACGCCCGTCGTCGGGCTGCCGGCCAGGTCGTTCGCCATGATCCGCGCCGCGCCGCGGTAGAACGTGAACGGCGACACCGACATCCGGCCGTAGCGGATGGGGACCAGCTCGGGGACCCGGTCGGCCGACTGCTCCTCCAGCAAGGTGACCGGGTCGCAGCGATCGGCGGCGGGAACCCAGCGGCCGTGGCTGGACCGTGGCGCGTCCGCGCGTGCGGCCTTGCCGCGCGCGATGCGCTCGTCGACGCCGAGGCGGGCCCGCCGCCACGCGGACGCGAAGGTTCGCGCGCCGCGCCCATCGCCGGCCCCGTCACCGGGCAGTCCGGTCTCGCTCATCGCGGCGGAGACGGCGCCGGCCGAACGGGACATTGGCGCATCGGCGAACGGTAATGCCGGACGGGGAGGTCAGCGCGGCGGCTCGGTCCCCGGACGTTGGAAGCGGCGACCGCCGGCGAGCTCGTACACGTGTCCGTCGGGTGCACGGAAGTGCACCCACGCGCTCTCACCGAGGTCGACCACGGGCCCGAGCAGCTCGACGCCCGCGGCGACCAGCTCGGCCGCGCCCGCCGCAACGTCCTCGACGAGGAAGCCGACGACGGGCGCCTCGAAGTACGGCTCGCCGTCGGTCCCGGCGGCGTCGAACACCTCGAAGTGGTCGCCGTCGGCGAGCTGGTACACGGTCATCCCGTCGGTCTCCTCGACCACGGGGAGCCCGAGGACGTCGCGCGCGAAGGCCGTCATGGCGGAGTAGGAGCCGGTGCGCGTCCCAGCCCACACGATCCCGAGTGTCTGCATCCCGCGAGTCTGGCGTCAGTGGAAGTCGCGGGAGCGCAGGTGCGCGGCGGGGGTGAGCGGCAGGGCCTCGATGTGCTGGGCGAGCAGGTTGATCACGCCCTGCTCGCGCTCGAGACGGCCGCGGATGCGCAGCGCGGGCGCGGTGCGGGCCACGCGCCGATAACGCTCCCACACCATCGGGATGCAGATGACGTTCACGAGGCCGGTCTCGTCCTCGAGGTTGAGGAACACGACGCCGTGCGCCGTCTCGGGCTGCTGGCGGTGGGTCACGACACCGGCGACCTCGACGGTCGCGCGGTCGGGCCGGTCGCGCAGCGCCTCGGCGGTGAGCACGCCGGCGGCATCGAGCGCGGGACGGACGAACTCGGTGGGGTGACGGGCCGCCGACATCCCGGTCGAGCGCAGGTCCGCGGCGGTGGCCTCGATCTCGCTCATCCCGGGGAGCGGTGGCGCGTCGATCCCGGTGACGACGCCCGGCAGCGTGTCATGGCGCGCGTCGCGCAGGCCTCCGGCGGCCCAGAGCCCGGCGCGCCGGGTGACGCCGAAGCCGGCGAACGAGCCGGCGGTCGACAGCGATTCGAGGGCGTCGACGGTGGCGCCGGTGCGGCGGGTGAAGTCCTCGAGGTCGGCGAAGGGCTGCTCGGCGCGGGCCTCGTCGATCCGGTCGAGCAGCCGGTCGCTCAGCCCGCGGACGTAGCGCAGTCCGATCCGCACCGCGTGCGTGGAGGGGTCGGCGTGCCAGCCGGGCCGCGGGTGGCCGACCGGGCCGGCGTCGGGGGTGCGGTCCTCGAGCGTGCAGTCGCGGCGGGACGCGTGAACGCAGGGGCCGAGGACCTCCACGCCGTGACGGATCGCGTCGCGGATGATGGTGTGCGGCGAGTAGAAGCCCATCGGTTGCGCGTTCAGCAGCGCGCAGGCGAACGGTGCCGGGTAGCGACGCTTCAGCCACGCGCTGGCGTAGACGATGTAGGCGAAGCTCACCGAGTGGCTCTCGGGGAACCCGAAGTCGGCGAACGCCTCGAGCTTGCGCGCGATCTCCTCGGCGGTCTCGCCGATGATCCCCCGCTCGGCCATGCCGGCGAGGAGGCGCTCCCGCATCGCCGCCATCCGCGTCCGTGAGCGCTTCGAGCCCATCGCCTGGCGGAGCCGGTCGGCTTCGCCGGGGCTGAACCCGGCGGCGTCGATGGCGATCTGCATGAGCTGCTCCTGGAAGAGCGGCACGCCGAGCGTCTTCTCGAGACAGGCCTCGAGGACGGGGTGGGGATAGGTGACCGGCTCGTCGCCGCTGCGCCGGCGCAGGTAGGGGTGCACCGAGCCGCCCTGGATCGGCCCGGGCCGGATCAGCGCGACCTCGACGACGAGGTCATAGAAGGTGCGGGGCCGCAGGCGCGGCAGCGTCGCCATCTGGGCGCGGCTCTCGACCTGGAACACGCCGACCGTGTCGGCCGCGCAGAGCAGGTCGTAGACCTCGTCCTCTTGGGGAATGGTGGCGAGGTCCACCTCGGTGCCCTCGTGCTCGCGCACGAGATCGACCGCGAGGTGCAGCACGGTGAGCATGCCGAGCCCGAGCAGGTCGAACTTCACGAGCCCGGCCGCTGCGCAGTCGTCCTTGTCCCACTGGAGCACCGAGCGGTTCTCCATGCGGGCCCACTCGACTGGGCAGAACTCGACGAGCGGGCGGTCGGCCATCACCATCCCGCCGGAGTGGATCCCGAGGTGGCGCGGGTAGTCGAGGACCTGGCGGGCGAGGTCGAGGACGAGCGCGGGGACGGGCGGCCCGTCGGACGCGGTGACGTCGTCGAAGGCCTCGTCGCGGGACCGCCACCGGTCGACCCACTTCGTGATCGCGTCGGCGTGCCCGGGTGACAGCCCGACCGCCTTCGCCATCTCGCGCAGCGCCGAGCGGGGCCGGTAGGTGATCACGTTGGCGACCTGCGCCGCCCGGTCGCGCCCGTACCGCTCGTAGAGGAACTGGATCACCTCCTCGCGCCGCTGGTGCTCGATGTCGAGGTCGATGTCGGGTGGGCCGTCGCGCTCGGGCGATAGGAACCGCTCGAAGAGCAGCCCGAGCGCGACCGCGTCGGCCTTCGTGATCCCGAGCGCGTAGCAGACGGCGCTGTTCGCGGCGCTGCCGCGACCCTGGCAGTAGATGTCGTGCTGCGCGCAGAACGACACGATCTCGACGAGCAGCAGGAAGTAGCCGGGGAACCCGAGCTGCTCGATGACGTCGAGCTCGTAGGCGAGCTGATGCTGTGCCTGGGTGTGCTGGGGGTGACTCGACGGGTAGCGCAGCGCGGCGCCACGCCGGGTGAGCTCGCGCAGCCACGACATGTCGGTGTGCCCGGCCGGGACGTCGAGGTCGGGCAGGTCGGGCGCGGCGAGGCGCAGATCGAACGCGCACCGGCGGGCGACGTCGAGGGTGCGCTCCACCGCGCCCGGCCAGCGGGCGAACCGACGCGCTTGCTCCGCGGGTCGGCGGAGCTGGGCGAGCGGCGACGCGGGCAGCCAGCCGTCGATCTCGTCGAGGGAGCGGCGGGCCCGGATGGCAGCGAGCGCGGTGGCGAGCGGCCGGTGCTGCGCCGTCGCGTAGTGGACGTTGTTCGTGGCGACGACCTCGACACCGACGCGGGCCGCGAGCGCGGCGAGGGCGTCGTTGCGGTGCCGGTCGAGCGGGTCGCCGTGGTCCCAGAGCTCGACGAGCACCCGGTCCCGTCCGAACGCGGCGACGAGGCGCTCGAGGGCGCGGCGGGCCGCGGCCGGGCCGTCGGTGAGCAGCGCACGCGGCACCGACCCCTTGCGGCAGCCGGTCAGGACCATCCACGCGTCGTTCGCGCCGCTCGCGCGCCCGCCGCTGGCGTGGACGCCGGCGCGGGCCGCGTCCGCGAGGCCGGGGAGCGTGAAGCGCGGCGCGCCCTTCTCTCCCGCGAGCTGGCCCTCGCTGATCGCTCGGGCGAGGCGGGCGTGCCCGCGGGGTCCCTCGGCGAGGACCACGAGATGCTCGCCGGGCGGGTCGGCCACGCCGTTCGGGGGTGGGCCGCCGTCGACGGTGAGCTCGGCGCCGAAGACGGTCGGGAGGTCGACCTCGGCGGCCGCCGCGGCGAACCGGACGACGCCGTAGAGGCCGTCGTGGTCCGTGACGGCGAGGGCGGCGAGGCCGAGGCGGCTCGCCTCGTCGACGAGCTCCTCGGGGTGACTCGCCCCGTCGAGGAACGAGAAGTTGGTGTGGCAATGCAGCTCGGCGTAGGACACGGCGAGACCTCCGGGACGCGGACGTTATCGAACGTACGTTCGATACGCCAGACGCGGACGTGCCACCGGGAGGCCGTGGCACCCGGGCCGGATCGGCCTTCATGAACCGATCACGACCCTGGTCAAGCTCCTTGACAGAAGGGGCGTAGGCCGAAGGCAGGCTTCGAGCACGAGGAGGCGGCCATGAGCATCACCCCCGACCCCACCCCCGAGGCGGCGCGTCCCGACCTCCGCCCGGCGGACCGGCCCACCAAGAGCGGCGTGGCCATCGGGCTCGTCACGGTCGCGGCCATCGTCATCGCCCTCGTCACCCGCGGCGCAGGTGTGGTCGGCATCGCCGTGCTGTTCCTCATCTTCGTGCCGCTCGAGAAGCTGTTCGCTCTGCGGCCGATGAAGGTGTTCCGTCGCGGGTTCCTCACCGACTTCACCCACCTGCTGGTCGACAACCTGCTCATCACCATCGGGCTGCTCGCCGCGATCGTCGTGGTGCTCATCCCGTTCTTCTGGCTGCGGCGCCTCGACGTCGTGGGCGGACTGCCCACCTGGGCGTCGGTCACGATCGCCGTGCTCATCACGCTGTTCGGCCAATACTGGGCGCACCGCGCCACGCACCAGGTGCCGCTGCTCTGGCGGTTCCACTCGGTGCACCACAGCATCGAGAACATGGACTGGATGGCGTCGGCCCGGCTGCACCCGATCGACCAGATCTTCACCCACGGCGCGGTCGTGATCCCGCTGTTCCTGCTCGGCTACGGCGGCAACGTGTTCGGTGGCGTGGTGGTGTTCTTCACCCTGCTCGCGCTGTTCCAGCACGCCAACGTGCGGCTGCGCTTCCCGGTGATCCGCTGGGTCATCAACACGCCGGAGTGGCACCACTGGCACCACGCCCTCGACCGCGCGGCGATCAACACGAACTTCGGGACGCCGGTCATCGACTGGCTCTTCGGGACCGCGTACATGCCGAAGGGCAAGGTGCCGAGCGGGTTCGGGACGGCCGAGCCCGTCCCGCCCGTCGGGTACGCCCGCCAGCTCGCCTACCCGTTCACCCGGCCGGCTCGGACGGGGCGGTCGTCGGGGCAGTAGCGGCAGGCCACGGCGCGACCCGGGCGAGGGCCGCGCCGTGGACGACGAGCTGCACGCGTCGCCAGAGCGTCTCCTCCATGGTGAGGTCGCCGACGACGCCGAGCGCCCAGAAGAGCGTGCCCTGGAGCAGGGTCCAGTTCGTGATCGCGCCGAGCTCGGCCGCATGGAACGTCGCGGGCAGCTCGCCGCGGGCGATCGCCTCGGCGTAGACGCGGGCGTAGACGTCGCGCAGCTCGGGCTGGCTGTCGGTGAGGGGATGCGCGCGGTGCGAGCCGCGCAGGACCTCCACCGTCGCCCGGCTCAGCAGCTCGCGGGGCGCGTATCGCTGCGCCTCGGCGAGGACCGCCACGGCGGTCGCGAGCACGTCGAGGAGCCCGGCACCATCGGCGAGGCGGGCGTCGACCGCGTCGGCGACGGCCTCGGCGCCGCCGGCCGCCACGAGGTCGACGAGCAGATGCTCCTTGGCCGGGAAGTGGTAGAAGAACGTCCCCTTCGACACGCCCGCCCGGGCGCAGATGTCGCTCACGGCCACCGCGTCGTAGCCCCGCTTGCTCCACAGCGCGGACGCGGCGTCGAGCAGCGCCTGGCGGGTCCGGTCGGCCCGGGGCTGGCGGGTGCGGGTGCTCCGGGGAGCGTGGGCAGCGGTCACGCGGGTCCTTCCTGACGACGAGCACCGACCGGCCTTCGCCGCGCGCGAGGCCTCAGGAAGGGACAACGTCGGGCGCCGCGCCATCTGGCAGTCGACGGACGGACCGCACAGGGCACACACCAGATCCCCTATCGGCGCGCGCTCTTAGTCGTAGATCGCCTCGAGGCCGGCCTGACCGGCTTCGACGACGACGAGGCACGCGACGTCAGTCGTGTCCCCGCGGGCCACGAGCTGCCAGACGGCGCGACGGCGCCGGCAGACCCGGTCCCACCAGCGGACATCCTGCGCCCAGGGGCCGGCCCACGCAACGACGGTCGCGGTGCCGAGCGGTCCGCCGACCAGCCGGGCCGGGTCGGCGGACGCCTCCCCCCGGCCCGAGACGGTCACCGGGGATCCGTCGCGGTCGAGCAGCGCGACGGGGAGCCGCGGCTCGAAGACGCGGGTGGGGACGGGTCCGGGCACGGCGCCGGGCCAGGTCGGCTGCTCGGGGCCGAGGTCGTCGCCGCGCGGCTCGCCCCACGGCACCCAGCGCACCCGCTCGGCGGGTGTGCGGCCGCCGCACGGCACGACGGCGACGACCGCGTCGGGTCCGTGGGCCGCTTGGAGCCGGGCGATCACCCGGTCGGCGCGGTCCCCGGCGGCGGCGTCGCCGCCCCAGAAGCCGAGCTGTCGTCCGGTCGCGGGGATGAGCTGGTCGGGCAGGAGCCGCACGACGGTGAGCCCGGCGGTGGCTTCGTCGTCGAGCTCGGTCCGGCCGCTCAGCCATCCGTCGAGCTGCCAGCGCACGCGGGTGACGAGCGCGGTGGAGGTGAGCGCGCCCTCGTGCCGCCACCGGCGCGTGAGCCGCTCCCCGTGCTCGGTCTCGGCCTCGACGACGACCTGGGTGCAGGTGAGCCCGCGCGCGGCGAGTCGCTCGAGCAGGCGGTCGGCGAGGCCCTTCGTGGCGAACGCCGCCTCCTCGCAGCGTGTCGCCGGCGGGTCGAGCTCGCAGGTCTCGACGAGCTCGAGGGGCGGCGGTGTGGGGGGCGCGACGTGCTCGTCGAGACCCTGGGCGAGGCGATGGGCGCGCGCGCCGGTCGGCCCGAATCGGGCGACCACCGCGGCGCCGGGCAGCGCGGCGAAGTCCCCCAGGGACCAGAGCCCCAGCTCCGTGAGCAGCGCGGTCAGGTCGTCGGCCTCGAGCACCGCGACGGGCCACGGCGCGAGGAAGGCCGGCGTCTCGCCCGGGTCGACGACGCGGGCCCCGCAGGGTGACGCGGCGCGGGCCGCCAGCCGGGCGGCGAACGGACCGTCGGCGACGCCGACGCGCGCCTCGGGGACCCCGGCCGTCGTGACCGCGTCGAGGACACGTCCGCACAGCCCGTCGTCCCCGCCGAAGTAGCGGGACGGGCCGCGGGTCGGGAACGTGAGCGTGCCGGGCCGGTCGAGGACGATCCCCGGCGTGATCGCCTCGGTCGCGCGCGCGACGACCTCGAAGGCGCGCGCCTCGGCCGCCAGGTCCGCGTCGAGCACGACGAGTCCCGGACAGCGCGCTTCGGCTTCGCGGCGACGCAGCCCGCGCCGCACGCCCTCAGCCCGCGCTTCGCTCGACGCGGCGCGCACGACGCGACCATGCGGTCCGGGTTCAAGCACGACGACGGGCTGGTCGACACGCGTCGGGTCGTCGCGCCGGGCGACGACGACCGGCCAGTCGGGACACCACACCGCGAGGGTGCGTTCAGCCGGCGAGGACACCGACCCGCTCGCGTGTCCCGTGGTCCGCGACGCGGACCTGCGAGGACCGTGAGGTGAGGAGGCCGTACCCCGCACCGAGCCCGGGCCAGGTGCCGCCCTCGACACACAGCCGCGCCGCGGCACCGGCCGGCCAGCGACTCGACGGGTCGGTGAGCGCGACGAGCACGCCCCCGCGCTCGCGGGTCCGGGCCTCGAGGCGGCGGGCGTCACCGACGCGGAGATGGCGGGGGACCTCGGCGACCACGAGGCTCATCCCGTCCAGCAGGACGTCGACGGTCGTGGCCCAGCGGGCGGGGGGGACCCGCCGGGCCACGACGAACCGGTCGAGGGCGACGCCGGCGGCGGCGGCGGCCTCCCCGCCGAGCGTGCCGTCGAGATCGACCGCGGCCACCCACTCTCCGACGCCGGTCACCGCGGCGCACAGGGTCAAGGCGACGGACGTCCCCCCGCTGCCGGGCATCCCGTCCACGACGGTGACCGAGCCGCGCACGAGGCCGTCCGGCAAGAGCTCGCCGAGTGAGCCCGGGATGGCGAGCGCCCGGTCGCGGGCGAGGACGACCGGGCGGGCCCGCCCCCCGACGGCGGCGAGCCGGGCGCGGGCGTCGGGATCCCGGGCGGGCAGGGCCACGAGCGCCATCCCCCCGGTATAGCGAACACATGTTCGGTAGGGCAAGCAAAGCGCTGGATAAAGCCCAGTTGGAGGCCTGTGCCACGAACAGCACACGCTTCCCGTTCCCCTCGCAGGGCGATAGTCCGGGTACCGACTGGGTCCAGTCTTGTGGCGCGACTCCGCAGCGAACGCGACAACTCAGCCAATCTCCCAGTGCCTCGACGCCGCACGTCATCGACGCGACCCGGTGAGCACTCCTGAGATCAAGCGCGTTCATGTTCGTTCGGTTCAACGTCAGAGGACTTCGCTGCAGAACGCTCCGGACCCGGCCGAGGAGCCGTCCCCTCATCGGGAGGCTCCCGTCGATGCGAGTATCGCGTCACCCGATTGATCTCATACGACCATCGCAGCTACTTGGGAGATGGAGCCATGACGGACGAGCAGGTCCAGGAGATGAATGAGTTCTTCTCTCCACGCGTCCCAGGGATCCTCGGCGTGGAAACCACTGATATCTCGCCCAACCAGGTGGTGGGAAAGATGGATGTCTCAGCACCCCTGATCGCAGGAACGGGGTATCTCTTCGCGCCGGCTGTCGTCGCGCTCGCGGACACGCTGGCAGCCATCGGGGTCGGGGCAAGTCGGCCGGAGGGATCCCAGAGCTTCACGACCATCGAACTGAAGGCCAACTTCCTCGGGAGCGCCCGCGAAGGCGATCGTGTCATCGGCGTGGCGACCGCCGCACACAAGGGCCGAAGCACCCAGGTATGGGACTGCACCGTGACGAATGAGACCACCGGTCGCATGATCGCGTTGTTCCGTTGCACTCAGATGATCCTGTATCCGCGAAGCTGACCGCACATGACCGGCCCCGTCAGCTCGTCAAGCCCAGACCACCGGGCTACGTGTCGCAGGTAAATCAGGCAAGCGATCCGTCACTGGGCGTGCAATCCTTCGCGCGATGCATTGGGCCGGCGCGGGAGCGGAATTGTGGCGAGTCCGAGTTGACCTGTTCGCCGAGGACAACGCTGGTCATCGTGTTTCCGCTGCGCACGAATCCCTACGGTCCCTGTTGACCGAGGGAGAGGGTGGTTTCGAGCCTGGAGAACTCGGGGCGGATGGTGGCTTGGGCGTCGCGGGTGGCCCGGTAGTGGGTCTTCTGTTCTGGGTTCGCGGCGATGATGTGGGTCAGGTCGCCACGGTGGCGCTTGAGACGGCAGAGCGCGCCGCCGTCGGTCGCGGCGTGGGTCCCGAGTTGTACGACCTCACAATCATTCCGCACAGTGCTGTCGTCTTTGCTGACAATCCGCGCTATCCAGCACGACACGACTGAACCTCAGCGCAGCCTCATATTCACCTCGTCAACCCGGTGCGTCGCCATCCTCGGCTCATGGCGCGAGATTCTCGGCGCGACTCGTGCGGACATCTGTTCCTCTGACATGGGGCGTCAGGGTTTGCGGGCTCGGAGAAAGCAGAAGAGCGGAAGCCGGCGCCACCCTTGAAAGCGCACCTTCTCCGATGGCCCGTCGAAGGCCGGCTCTCGGAGCGCCTCGAGCAGGAGGCCGGCCTCCTCGAAGGCGCGCACGTAGGTCTCGAGGGGACGGTGCGCCGAGTGGAACGTCATCACGTAGCCGTCGCGCTCGAAGGTGCCGGTGTAGCGGAACTCGTCGAGGTACGAGCCGCGGATCACGAACGGGGCGTCGGGCGAGTCGTCGGCGAAGGCGCCCGCCGAGTTGAGCGGGTGCACGATGGCGAGGCAGAGCCGCCCGCCGGGTCGCAGCGCCGCCGCCGCGTCGCGTACCGCGCCCGGCAGGTCATCGACGTCCTGGAACGACATGCACCCGATCGCCAGATCGGCGACGCCCGCCCGCACGGGGAGGTGGGCGATGTCGGCGAGCACCGTCGGCACCGGCTGGTCGTGGGTGACGGCGTAGCGGACCATGGTCGGCGAGCTGTCGAACCCGACGACGTGATGACCCCGTCTGGTCAGCTCGCGTCCGAGCCGGCCCTCGCCGCATCCCAGGTCGAGCGTCAGCTCCCCCGGGTCGGGCAGGAACGCGGCCAGCTCCGGCCAGGTGTGGTGCCAGAAGGCGTCGTGGCCGGGCGCTCGAGCCCAGGTGGCCCACGCGTCCGCCTGCCCCTCCCAGGCCTCGCGCAGCGACTCCGTCACTCGGCGGCGGGCTCCGGCGGCAGCACGGGCTCGACGCCGACGGCGCGCAGCGCGTCCGGTGACCAGCCGGCCTCGTCGCCGTAGTAGCCGAAGAGGTGCCGGATGGCGTGCTCGACCTCGCCCTCGAGCTCGCCCCACCGCTCCGGGGGCGCCTCGACGGTCACCGCGCTCGAGTAGACGGTGACGCGTGTGGCGCCGAGGTCGAAGAGGCGCCGCGCGAGCACGTCGGGCGGGCGGCCACCCGCGGTGTCCTCGAGCGACGCGTACCGCTCGATCGCCATCCCGGTGATGGAGCGGTTGCAATCGAAGATCATCACCGACGGTGACGCGCTGTGACGTGCCGTAACCGTGATGTCCTGGCCCATGCGGCGAGCCTAGTGCCGTGTCTGGGATCGTTTGGCTTTGTCTGGTTGTCACACGCGGATGGTGTTCTCGGGGGGTGCTGTTTCGCACGGCTCGGATTGAGCTGCGGGTGACGCCGGCGCAGCGGCGACGTCTGTTCGGGTTGTTGCGTTCGGGTGGGGATGTGTGGACGGCGCTGCTGGAGGTCAACCGGATCCGATTCCCGCGCCACGCCAAGCCGATCTTTGGGTATCAGGCCTGGTGTCGCGAGGCCGCGGGGGTACAGGCCGGGGAACTGTCCGCGGCGGCGATCGCCTCAGTGCTGCGCCGCTACTCGTCGGCGTGCTTCGAGACCGCGAAACGCAAACGCGCCGGGAACAAGGCCCGCTATCCGCGCCGGCGCCGAGCGCTGGTGCCGTTGCGGTGGCGTGCCGGGAAGTTCAAGGTTCAGGGTCAGCGGGTGCGGGTGTCGATGGCGGCGGGTGCGCCGTCGTGCTGGCTGCGCCTGTCGCGTCCGATCCCGTATCCGGTGGTGTCGTTGCGTGCGGTGACCCTGCTCCTCGACGCTGGGCGCCTCGTGGTGGATGTGACCGCGGGCCTTCAGGTCGAGGTCCATGACCTGGACCCGTCCAGGGTCGCGGGCGTCGATCTGGGAATCATCCACCCCATCGCCGCCCACGGTCCCGACACGGCACTGTTGGTCTCCGGGCGGGCGCTTCGAGCCGAAGACCGGCTGCATCTCGCGGACACCAAGGCCCGCCAACGCCAGATGGCCCCGAAGCAGCCCCGCCCAGGTCAGCCGGGCTCGCGGCGCTGGCGACAGCTCCGCGCTAAGCAGCGCCGCGCCGCGGCCGCCAACCGGCGGCGGGTCCGCCAAGCCCACCACGAAGGCGCCCGGACCCTCATCGACTGGGCCATCGCCCAGCGGGTCGGCACGCTCGTCGTCGGCGACCCTCGCGGCATCACCACTAAGGACGCCGGGGCGGTGCACAACCGGCGGCTGCGCGCCTGGCGGCGCACCTACCTCATGGGTGCGATCACCGACAGGGCCACCCTCGCCGGCATCACCGTCGCACGCGTCGATGAGCGCGGCACCTCCAGCACCTGTCCCCGCTGCCGGCGCCGGATCCCCAAACCCTCCGGACGCAACTTCTCGTGTCCGCACTGCGGACACCACGGGCATCGCGACCTCGTCGCCGCCCACAACATCGCCGCCTTACGCGGCGGAACCATCACGACCAGCCCCCTGGTCGTGGAGCACCGTCGCGTCGGCACCCCGACCCAGCGACGTGACCGCCGCCGCCACCACATGGACGCGCGTCGGTCCTGCCCGGCCTCGGGCCGCCCCGCCCACCACGACGGGGAGTCGCTCGCAGCAAACCAA
>DATDGU010000215.1:0-6219 GCA_036521915.1 Acidimicrobiia bacterium
CTCGCCCGTATCCTTGAGGCGTGCCGCGGCTTCGGGTTGCCCTCGCGCAGCTGAACCTCGTCGTCGGTGACCTCGAGGGCAACGCGGCGCGGATCCTCGACGCGTACGAGCGCGCCGAGGCCGCGGGCGCAGATCTCGTGGCGTTCCCCGAGCTCGCCGTGACCGGCTATCCGCCCGAGGACCTGCTGCTGCGACCCGCGTTCGTGGCCCAGGCGGGCGAGTGGCTCGAGAAGCTGGCGGCGCGCACGGGCCGCGCGGCCGCGGTGATCGGGTATCCGCACGCCGACCGCGACCTGTACAACGCGGCGGCCGTCTGCGCGCAGGGCCGGGTCGTCGGCGTGTACCACAAGCACCTGCTCCCGAACTACGCCGTGTTCGACGAGCAGCGCTACTTCGCGCCGGGGCGGGTCGACGGGCCGCTGTTCGTCGTGGCCGGCGCCCGCGTCGGGATGAGCGTCTGCGAGGACGCGTGGAGCCAGACGGGGCCGGTGCTCACGCAGGCCGCCTGTGGCGCCGAGCTCGTCGTGAACATCAACGCCTCCCCGTACTCCGCGGGTCGCCTCCGCGAGCGGGAGACGATGCTCGCCACCCGGGCGGCCGACGCCTCGGTGCCGATCCTCTACGTGAACCTCGTCGGCGGCCAGGACGAGCTCGTCTTCGACGGCGGGTCCCTGTTCCTGGACGAGACGGGACGGGTGCTGGCCCGGGCCCGCCAGTTCGAGGAGGACCTGCTCCTCGTCGACGTCGATGTCCGGTCCGCGTTCCGTCGCCGGGCCCTCGACCCACGCGGCCGGTCCGGCGCCGGCGCGCTGCCCGAGCTGGCGGTGAGCGAGGTACGCCTCGGCGAGGCGCCGCTCCCGCCCCGGCTCGAGGAGCCGCTCCCGCCGGTGCGGGAGGTGTACGAGGCGCTCGTCCTCGGCACCCGCGACTACGTGCGCAAGAACGGCTTCACCGACGTGGTCGTGGGCCTGTCCGGCGGGGTCGATTCGTCGCTCGTCGCCGCGGTCGCCGTCGACGCGGTCGGCCCGGCGCACGTCGTCGGGATCCTCATGCCGTCGCGCTTCTCGAGCGAGGGCAGCGTCACCGACGCCGAGGCGCTCGTCGCCAACCTCGGGATCCGCCGGTACGTCGTGCCGATCGAGCCGGCGCACGAGGCCTTCCTCGACGTGCTCGCCGAGCCGCTCGGGTCGGGTCCGCCCGGCCTCGCCGAGGAGAACCTCCAGGCCCGCATCCGCGGCACGATCCTCATGACCGTCTCGAACAAGCACGGCTGGCTGGTGCTCACCACCGGCAACAAGAGCGAGACCGCCGTCGGCTACTCGACGCTGTACGGCGACATGGCGGGTGGGTTCGCGGTCATCAAGGACGTGCCAAAGACGCTGGTCTACGCCCTGGCGCGGGACCGCAACGACCGAGCCGACCGGGCGGTGATCCCCGACACCGTGCTCGAAAAGCCGCCGAGCGCCGAGCTGCGACCCGACCAGCGCGACAGCGACTCGCTGCCCGAGTACGCCGACCTCGACCCGATCATCGAGGAGTACGTGGAGGGTGACCGCTCGGTGGGCGAGCTCATCGACGCGGGGTACGACGCGGACACGGTGCGCCGGGTGGCGTGGCTGATCGACCGCAACGAGTACAAGCGCCGCCAGGCCGCGCCGGGCGTGCGGGTATCCCCGAAGGCGTTCGGCAAGGACAGGCGGCTGCCGATCACGAACCGCTGGCCCGGCTGACGCCACGCCGGCGATGCGCCGCTACGCGCCGGAGGGCGCGGTGGTCCTCGCCGCGCTGCTCTTCGGTGCCACGTTCCCGCTGGTGCACGACGCGCTCGGCGACATCGAGCCGTTCGCCTACCTGGTCCTGCGCTTCTCGATCGCGGTGGTGGTGCTCGGGCCCTTCGCCATAGTCCTGGCCCGCCGCCGGGGCGAGGACCCGCGGCGGCTGTGGCGCGCCGGGCTCCTCGCCGGCCTGCTGCTCGCCGGCGGCTACGCGGCGCAGACCGCCGGGCTGAAGCTCGTTTCGCCGTCGACGTCGGCGTTCATCACCGGGCTCTACGTCGTGCTCACGCCGCTCGTCGAATCGGTGGTGCGCCGTCGCCGGCCGCCGCGCGCCGTGCTCGGCGGGGCCGTCGTCGCCGCGGTGGGGCTGTACCTGCTCACCGGCGCGACCGTCGCGTTCAGCGCCGGCGACCTCCTCACGCTGCTCTGCGCGGCGCTGTTCGCGCTCTGGCTCGTGTACCAGGACGAGCCCGCCAGGGAGCTGCACCCGATCCCGTTCGCCTCCGTCCAGATGCTCGTCATCGTGGTGGTCTGCCTGCCCCCGGCCGCGGCGCAGGGCGTCGGGCACCTCACGGCCCTCGCGCTCTTCGCCGCGGCGTTCACCGGCGTGGCCTGCTCGGCGATCGCGCTGTCGCTGCAGGTGTGGGGGCAGCGGCGCCTCGGACCGAGCCGCACCGCGCTCATCCTCATCCTCGAGCCGGTCTTCGCCGGGTTCGCCGGCTACCTGAACGGCGAGCGCCTCGGTCTCACGCGCCTCGTCGGCGCCGTGGTGATCCTCGCCGCGATCCTCGTCACCGAGATCGGGTCCCGCGCCGCGCCCGAGCATCCCGAGCTCGACCCCAAGCCCTTCTGACTCGCGCGTCGGGGCGCCGGCCGGCCCCCACCTACCATCCCGGCCGTGCTGGGCATCGACGCCACCGCGGCCCGGGTGAGCGACGCCTGCTGGCGGGAGCGCGCGGCGTTCGCCGTCCTCGGCGGCTGGGTCCCCACCGTGCCCGAGCCGGCGGCGAAGCTGCTCGTGGCGCGCCACAGCCGCCACCACGGCTGGCACGCCGAGCTCCTCGCCGAGGTCCGCCCCGTTTTCCGGGCCCACGACGGCGCCACCGAGCCGGTCCCACTCGACGAGCGCTGGGTCGGCGCACTCGACGTCGTCCGGGGCGCGCCCGACCTCCCGACGGTGGAGCGCCTCGCCGGCGTCTACCAGGTCCTCGTGCCCCGGCTCCTCGCCGACTACGACCGGCTGCTCGACGCGACCAGCGTGTGGAGCGACGGCCCGGTCGCTCGGCGTCTCCGACTCATCGTCGACGACGAGCGCCACGCCCTCAGTGAGGGGCTGGTCGTCCTGGAGGGGCTCCTCGACGGGGACGCCGACCGGGCCGCCCGGCGGCGCGCCGAGGTGGAGGCGAGGCTCCCGAGGCCCTGATCCCGTGTCCGAGGCAGGGGGCCCGGCCGGTATCGTGGACGCTCCCGTCGGGCGGCGGGTGTGTCTCGCGGGCCTCGCGGGCTCGCTTGACACGGACCGTATGGTACGGAGGAACCCGCCCCCGACCTGCGGGAACACGCTTCCGGGCCCGGTCCCGCCGGGCGTTCTCTTCCTGAAAGGCACCAGTGGCGAAGGAGCGCGTCGAGCGGGACGAGGAAGATCTCGTCCGGCTGTACCTGACCGACATCGGCCAGTACCCGCTGCTGACGAAGGACGACGAGGTTCGCCTGGCCCAGCAGATCGAGGGCGGGAACGCCGCCCGCGAAGACCTCGAACGGCTGCCGGCGAAGAAGCTCACGCCGACGAAGAAGCGCGAGCTGCGCCGCGCGTCTCGCGAGGGTGACTACGCCCAGCGGACGTTCGTGCAGTCGAACCTGCGCCTCGTCGTGTCGATCGCCAAGAAGTACCAGGCTTCGGGGCTGCCGCTGCTGGACCTGATCCAGGAGGGCAACCTCGGGCTCATGCACGCGGTCGAGAAGTTCGACTGGCGCAAGGGCTTCAAGTTCTCCACGTACGCCACCTGGTGGATCCGCCAGGCGATCACCCGCGGCATCGCCAACACCGGGCGCACCATCCGCCTCCCGGTCCACGCCGGCGACACGCTCGCCCGCCTCCAGAAGGCCCGCTCCCGCCTCGAGCTCAAGCTCGGCCGGCCGGCGACGCTCGCCGAGCTCGCCGTCGAGGTCGAGATGCCCGAGGACAAGGTCACCGAGGCGCTGCGCTTCGCCGCCGAGCCCCTCTCGCTCTCCGAGCCGCTGCGCGAGGACGGCGACGCCGAGCTGGGCGACATCGTCGAGGACCGCTCCGCCGAGTCGCCGTTCGAGGTCGCGGCGACGGCGCTGCTCCCCGACGAGATCGAGAAGCTGCTCGGCCCGCTCGACGAGCGCGAGCGCCAGATCCTCGCCCTGCGCTTCGGGCTCGACCGCGGTGAGCCCCGCACCCTCGAGGAGGTCGGGGAGTACTTCAACCTGACCCGCGAGCGGATCCGCCAGATCGAGGCGCGGGCCATGTCGAAGCTGCGCCATCCCTCGGCCGACACCGGCGCACGGGACCTGCTCGCGGTCTGACCCCGCCGCCCGGTTCCGGGCTTGGCGGAGGTGGCAGGAATCGAACCCACCGGACAGGGATCACCCGTCCCACTCGTTTTGAAGACGAGGGGGGCCACCAGGCCCCGTTCACCTCCGGGGCGGGTTGTATCAGGCGGGGACCGGCGTCGCGACCGGCGACGGCAGCGCCCGACGGCCCGCCCGCTCTCGGAGCCGCCAGTAGAGGCCGACGAGGATCCCGAAGCTGAACCCGCCGACGTGCGCGCCCCACGCGACCCCGGCGGTCGAGGCCACGTACTCGAACTGCAGCAGGAACCAGATGACCAGCAGCCACTGCGCCGTCACCTTCCGCAGCAGCATGGGCCCGAAGAAGATGATCGACTTCACCCGGGCCTTCGGGTAGCAGACGAGGTAGGCGCCCATCACGGCGGCGATCGCCCCCGACGCGCCGATGATCGGCACGGTCGAGCTCGGGTCGATCGCCACCTGTGTGGCGGTCGCGATCGCACCGCCGACGAGATAGAGGAGGAGGAACCGCCACCAGCCCTTGCGGTCCTCGATGTTGTTGCCGAAGACCCACAAGAAGAGCATGTTGCCGAAGAGGTGCGGGATGCTCACGTGGAGGAACATCGTGAGGAACGCCGCGAAGTAGACGTTCTTCCCCGGGTCGTGCTCCGGCCCGGACCCGTGGGTGCACGCGTCGGTGTTCCCGTTGTCGAAGGTGTCCTCGTACTCCTGCTCGGTGAGCGGCCGGCCGCGCACGAGCTCGCACGGGATGCCGGCGTGGTCGACGACGAAGCGCTGGTCGTTGACGCTCACCGACTCGGCGATGCCGCTCCAGGAGAAGTGGATGGCCTTGAAGGGCTGCACGCCGAAGTAGACGACCGTGCAGGTGAGGATGAGCAGGACGGTGCACCCCGGGAAGTGCTGGACCGGGTTCTCGTCGGCCATGGGGATCATGCGGGTGGCCCTCCCGAGGGCGGCCACGTGTACCCCGTCCACTGCCGGCCGTCCCACCAGCGCAGCGGGCGGACCCGCCACGGGTCCGGATGCCAGCCGGCCGGCGAGACGCTCGGCCCGGCCTGCGCGGCGCGCCCGCGGGCCGCGGGGACGGCGCGCTCGAGCACCTGCACGAGCTCGTCGCGGCGGTTCGTCCCGACGGACAGCCAGTAGGTCTTGCCCCCGTCGGTGCCCCGGACGCCGACCGAGTCGCGGGTCCAGATCGGGTTCGCGCCGAGGTAGCGGGGGCTGAAGGACCGCCACGGCCAGGTGTTGCTCGCCCGCCCGAGCGTGTCGAGGTCCAGGGCGGCGAGGCGCGCCCACCGGCGGTTGACCCACACGTAGTCGTCGTCGACGCGCACCACTGCGCCCCGGTAGCGCAGCACGTTCACGAGCCAGGCGATGAGGGCGATCGGCACCACGATGGGCGCGATGGCGAGGAACGTGATGACGACGATCACCGCGAGCCAGATCCAGGCCTTCCGGCCTGGACCGACCCGCTCCTCGAACTGGAGCCGCTGAGCTGCCCCGACGCTCACCGGCGGGCGAGCGTAGAGGCTTGGGTCCGGCGGGCGATAGCCTCAGCTCCGTCGCCAAACGGGAGGGACCGTGAAGAAGCTGCTTTTCCTCTTGATCCTGGTCTTGGTCGGCGTCGCGGTAGCCCGCAAGCTGCGCGAGACCTGATCGGCCCGACGTCGGGCCCGCTGCGGCGGGCTCGACGCCGCGGGCTCACCCCCTGAGCGGGGGGCCGAGACTCGAGGCGTAGCGCGTCGCGAACAGCGCCGGCGCGCCACCCGTGTGCCAGAACACCACCGGGTCGTTCGCGCCGATCCGCTCCTCGCGGACCGCCGCCACCAGCCCCGCCATCGCCTTGCCCGTGTACACCGGGTCCAGGACCAGCCCCTCGAGGCGGGCG
>DATDGU010000216.1:0-5133 GCA_036521915.1 Acidimicrobiia bacterium
GAGGCGTCCCTCGACGCGATGCTCGAACCCGACGTCCAGCGCATCCTCATCATGGACGCGCCTGCGGTCCTGGGCCTCGACCGTTACATCGAGCTCGACGAGCGCGGCGCGTTCGACGCGATCGTGGCGCTGCTGCGGGCCGCCGTGGCCGAGCGGCGACTCGCCGTCGACAGCCCCGAGACGATCGCCCGCCTGCTGCTCGGCGCCCTCACGCGGGCGGGCATCCTCATCGCCCACGCCGAGGATCCGGCCGCCACGCGGCAAGCCGTTTCCCGCAGCCTCCGCGACCTGTTCGCTGGGCTCGTCCGCGAGCCCTAGCCTGCGCCGCCTCGCCGTTAGCGGCGACGCCAGCGGGTACGTGCCGAAGGGACACGACGACGCGTACGAGCAGGACCAGGGCGGCGACGATTGACGGGCCCAGACCGATGCGGCCGCGCCGTCCTGGTAGACCGGTCGGGTGCGCATCGTTCGCCACGGCAGCGAACGCGGGACCACGTCCGCCCGCCACGCCGTGCGCCGCCGCGCCCGGTAGGCATGGAGTCGTCACAGCTGCTGATCGACGCGTTCGGCCGCGTGCACGACGCGGTGCAGGGCGTCGTGTCGGGCCTCGACGTGGAGCAGCTCGTCTTCCGGCCTGACCCTGCCTCCAACTCGATCGCGTGGCTGGTCTGGCACCTCACCCGGATCCAGGACGACCACCTCGCGGCCGTGGCCGGGGTCGAGCAGCGATGGACCGCCGACGGATGGGTCGACCAGTTCGGTCTACCGTTCGATCGCGCCGCGACCGGGTATGGCCACACGAGCAGCGATGTCGCGGCGGTGCGCGCCTCGGGCCGGCTGCTGACCGGCTACCACGACGCGGTCCACGAGCAGACGGTCGCCTACCTCCCGAGCGTCGACGGCGGTGACTTCGACCGAATCGTCGACCGTCGGTGGGACCCGCCGGTGACGCTCGGCGTCCGCATCGTCAGCGTCATCGACGACAACGTCGCGCACGCCGGCCAGGCCGAGTACGTCCGAGGGTTGCTCGAGCGCCGGGCGGCGGGCGCCTGACGGTCGCACCACGATCGCCACCAGCCCGCGGTCTGACCGCCTCAGACATTGCCGTCCCCGTCGCTCGGCCCGCCGTTGTTGTCCGCGTCGTGGTCGCCCCCGTTGCCTTGCGGGATCGTCGGCTGCGTCGGCGGCGGCGGAGGCGGCGTCATGACGGGGGGCGGGGCCGGCGCGGGCGCGGTCGCGGGGTGCTCTATGACCGGTGGGCTCGTCATCACCGGCGGCGGCGACGTCGGGGGCGGTGGCGCCGGTGCGGTGGTCGGTGGCTGGGTCGGGGGCACGGTCGGAGCGCTCGTCGTCGGGGCAGCCGCCGCCACGCTGTGGTGCGACGTCGTGCCCGACGAGGTCGTGACGACGATCACCGTCGCGACGATCGCGACCGTGGCAGCGGCACCGATCGCGGCGAGGAGCCGAGGGCGAGTCATGGTGCAGTCCTTTCTCTCCCCCGGTGGTGGTTGCGTCGGTACTCAGGTGGCGACGGTGGGCAGCACGGCACCGGCCAGGAGCAGCACGGCGCCGGCCGCCTCGACCAGCAGGCTCGTGGTCGCCCACGGCGCGTCGAGCGTGTCCATGAAGCCGAACAAGCCGACCGTGGCGCTGATCAGCAGCGCGCCGATGCTCGCGAGCATCAACGTCGTGCCGAGCGCGGCGACGACGCGACGCGGGAATGCCACGAGCGCGACCGCGAGCACGAGGCCGACGATCCCTTGGGCGAGGAACGACGGCCCGATCATGGGGACGCGCCGATAGCCGTCGGCCCACAGGTAGAGGTGAATCCAGGCCGAGCCGGCCACGAGCACCGCGCCGACGACGAGCGTGGCGTTCGTGACGAGGCGACGCAGCGGCGAACCGGCCGGCCCCGCGAGCGCGAAGGCGGCCACCGCCGATCGATGCCGTGGGCGCGCCCCGCGCCGGGTGCCAACGAACACGCTGGGGGTCTGCATCGGGAAGCCGTACCTCCGTCGGTCAAGTCTCTGGCACTACGGACGTGACGCGGCGATGGATTGGATCGCGGCGCGTCGTCATCCGACGGTGAACGCCGCGACGGCGGTCTCGAGCTGTCGCTCGTAGCGGGCCCACGTGGAGGTCATGGCCGCGGCGACGACCACGGCGCCCCGGCCGTGTGGGCCGACGACGAGGCACGCGATCTCCCGGTACTGGTGGTGACCGACACGGGTCGTGTACCGGTCCATGACGCACGACCCGACGCCACCGCGCAGGCGAATGCGTTCCCGCGCCGCCTCGAGGTGCACTGCCCCGTTGTGATCCTCGCTGAGCAACGCGATGCGAAAGGCCGCGAATCCGTGGGGCTGCTCACGTCCTTGGCGGGGCGTCGCGTTCAGGTACGCGAGATAGGGACCCGGCGGCGCGGCGACCGCCGCGGACACCGATCCGAGGTCGCCACCCACCGGACGGAACGAAGGCGGGTAGGCGAGCGTGGCCGGCGCGGCCGCCGCCACCAGGGCCGGCCAGTCCGCGGGCGCGGCGGCGGGGACGAGCCACGCGAACGCGCTGGGCCGCGCACCGCGGACACGGGCCCGCGGGCCGCCGTGCGCCGGCGCCGCGACCACGAGCACTGCCACGAGCATGGCGCACGCGACGACGACGCCCCGCCGAGCCCGTCCCCACCGGTGTGGGGCACCACACCCCGCTGCTCGCCTCCATCGCATCGCGGGTTCTACGGACGCGGACCGCCGATGGCTTGCGCGTCGTCGTCGTTCGGGTGGTGCTCGAGACGCGGACGCCGGTGGCGCGCCCGCGACGGGTCAGGTCTCTTGGGCGCGGAGACGCTGCGCGAGGGCGCTCATCACCTGCAGCGCGAACGTCGGTGTCTCGGTGACGAGGAAGAGGAACCGGCGGCGGTCGATCACCGCCAGCTCGGTGTCCTGCGTCGCGAGGGCGGTGGCCATGCGGGGCGAGGAGTCCACGAGGGCCATCTCGCCGAAGACGTCGTCGGGCCCGAGGTCGAACGTGGCGCCGCCGCTGGCGCGCAGCTCGATCGCGCCCGAGATGATCCCGAACATCTCGTCGCCGGCCTCGCCCTCGTTGAAGACCGTGGTGCCGGCCGGCACCGTCCTGGTGCTCGTGGCGTTTTGGAACACCCCCCGCACGCTCATGCACACCCCCTCGGGCTCGTCCTCCGCCCTTCGTTGGATCGTGGTCACGCTGCCACGCGGGCGACACGCGATGTGCAGGGAGCGTAGCGATCACCCCGCAGACGCCGAGCGTCGGCGATTCCCGACACGTCGGGAACTCTTGACGCGTCGGAGCCTTCCGACGTATGCTCTCGTGTGTGGCCGCTGACGTGTTCGGTGCCGTCGCCAACCCGGTGCGGCGCCAGATTCTCGCCTCCCTTCGGGAGGGACCCCGGGCCGTGACCGAGCTCGCCGGGCAGTTCGACCTCGGCCGGCCCGCGATCTCCGAGCACCTGCAGGTCCTGCGCCGCGTCGGCCTCGTGCGGGAGGAGCCGCGCGGCCAGCACCGTTACTACCACCTCGAGCCGCTCCCGCTCGTCGAGCTGGACGAGTGGCTCCACCCGTTCGAGCGCTACTGGCGGGCGCGGCTGCGCGCCCTGCGCCAGGTCCTCGACGAGGAGGCCCGGTGACCGGCGCCGCGGCGATCGAGTGCGACGAGTTTTTCCCGCACCCACCGGCTGCGGTCTGGCGCGCCCTCACCGAGCCCGCGCTGCTCGCCCGCTGGTTCGCACGCGGCGACATCGAGCCCGTCGTCGGCCACCGCTTCACGCTGGAGCTCGACGACGGACGTCGGGAGCCATGCGAGGTCGTGGCGGTCGAGCCGGAGCGCCTGCTCGTCTACCGGTTCGCCGCCGAGACGCTGCACACCACGATCACCTGGCGCCTCGCGCCGGAGGGCAACGGCACCCGGCTGTTCCTAGTCCACGAGGGCTTCGACCCCGATTCGCCGCTGGGCAAGGAGGCCTTCGACCGCATGGGCTACGGATGGCCGATCGTGGTCCGACGGGTCGGCGCGGTCGTCGCCGACCTCGCCGCGTAATCCCCGGCCGCGGGCCGCCGCGGTCCCGATCGAAAGGACGAGCCATGGCAGACATCCGGCACCGAGTCGGCATCGACGTTCCCGAGGAGCGCGTCCGCGACGCGTTCACGACGCTCGACGGGCTCGGCGGGTGGTGGACCCGCGACGTTGAAGGCGATCCCCACGAGGGCGGCGAGCTGCGGTTCTTCTTCGGGCACCCGGACCCGGCGGCGGTGATGCAAGTTACGTCGGTCACGCCGACCGGCGTCGAGTGGCGCTGCGTCGCCGGCCCCGACGAGTGGGTCGGCACGACGCTCACCTTCGACGTCAAGTGCACGGACGATCAGAGCGTCGTCGTCTTCACACAGGCCGGCTGGCCCGCGCCCGTCGAGTTCATGCACCACTGCAGCACGAAGTGGGGCTACTTCCTCCTCGGGCTCAAGGCGGGGCTCGAGGGCGGGAAGGCGACGCCGTACCCGGACGACATCAAGATCAGCAGCTGGGGCTGACGCCGGCTCAGCCGGAGCGGCCGGGCGCCGCCGCGACCGACGCCCCGGGCCCGGCGGCCGGTGCCCCGTACGTCTCGGCCAGCGTCGCACCGAGGTGCGCGAGGTGCCGGCGGACCGGCTCGGGCGCGAGGACCTCAACGTGGTCGGCGAAGCCGGCGAGCTCGTTGGCGAGCAGCGGGTCGGACCAGCCGCGCAGCTCGATGGCGAACCAGCCGGTCGCGTCGCGGTCGCCGACGGTCAGGCGCGTGCCGAAGACGTACCGGAGTGCGTCGAGCAGGTTCGGGTCGGCGCGCCCGGACGCGCACGCGCCGAAGCGGCGGTCCTCGATCTCGGCCAGGATCTGGGTCCAGCGCTCCTCGAGGTTGAAGCCGGGCGGGCGGCGCACGGGTTCGTCGGTGATCGTGACGGAGCGGATCCGATCGAGTCGGAACGTGCGCATGCCGGCGTCGGTGTCGCTCACGAGATACCACACGCTGCGCTTCGCCACGAGGCCGAGCGGGTGCACGAGCCGCTCGGTCTCCTGGTTGGGTGCCCGGTACCGGAGGCGGATCACGCGGCCCTCGATCGTCGCCTGCTG
>DATDGU010000217.1:0-10996 GCA_036521915.1 Acidimicrobiia bacterium
GACCGGCAGCACGGTGCGGCTGAGCGCCCGCGCCACTCGCGATCGCATCGAGGTCCGCGTGCGCGACACCGGGCCCGGGATGACTGCCCCGGAGCGGGCCCGGGCCTTCGACCGGTTCTGGCGCGGGGCCAGCGCGTCGAGCGACAACGGAGGCTTCGGGTTGGGCCTGGCGATCGTGCGCCAGCTCGTGACCGCCGACGGTGGCACCGTCGAGCTGCGGGCACCATCCGGCGGGGGGCTCGAGGCGCTGCTCACCTTGCGGCGCGGCGCGGCGCCTCCGGCCAAACCGGATCACGTGGACCCGCGCTGACGAGGCCCTGCCGCGTCTCCTACGTCGTGGCGGGATCGGGGCCACCGCGGCGGCGGTCGCGTGCGGCCTGGACCTGCTGCGCGAGCTGGGGCAGTTCGGAACACAGCCGCTCGAACTCACGGCGCCCGAGGAAGGCGATCGTGACCGCCGTGCGCGCCCGGACCGTCGCCGTGCGCCGTGGCGGGTCGTCCAGGAGCGCGACCTCGCCGACGAAGTCGCCCGGCCCGAGCGTCGCCACGAGGTCGTCGGCGTGGCGGACGTCGACCTCACCCTCGAGGATCACGAGCAACTCGTGACCGGGTTCGCCTTCCTTGACGAGCAACTCCCCCGCGGGCTCACGAATGCGTCGGGCGAGTCGCGCGACGCGCGTCAGCTCGTCGTCCGCCATGCCGGAGAAGATCGGGACGTGGCGTAGCTGCTCGCGGAGCGTGTCCCGGCGCCTCATCGCGTCGATCCATGCGGCGCGCCCGGGCATCCAGCCCGAGTCGCGGCAGGGCGGCGGGCGCTCACTGCCACCCCCGCTCGCGCGTCGCGTCAGGAAGCAGCAGCGACGGGGGTGGCGCGGCCCGGCAGCCGCCGTCACGTCGGTGCCGGCTGATCTCGGCCGCGAAGACCGTCCGCGCGCTCCGGACGAACCCGACGACCCCGTCGGGGTAGTGACACGCGCCTCGACCCTCGACCTGGTCGCAGAGCTCCTCCAAGCGACCGAGGGTGTGCCGATCCGGGACGCCGCGCGCGACGTGGGCCAGGGTGTCGGCCAGCGCGGCCAGCCCGTAGAGGCAGGGACCGCACTGCCCGGCGCTCTCGTCGGCGAGGTAGCGGGCGATCTGCGCGGACGCGGCCAGGCCACAGCTCGCGGCCGGGAACGCGTACACCAGCCCGCAGCCGAGCGCGCCACCGACCTCGTGCAGCGCAGCGTCCGTGAGCGGCAGGTCCCACGCGGCGGCGGCGTGCAACCACGTGCCGTAGTAGCCGCCGACGAGCACGGCGGACAGCTCGCTCGTCGGTCCGCCGGCCGCCATGACCGCCGAGCCGAGCGGCGTGCCGAATGCCACCTCGAGCACGCCCGGGTGCGCGACCGACCCGCCGACCGTCACGAGCGCCGAGCCCGGCTCGTCGCTCGTGCCGAGCTGCCGGAACCAGTCGGCCCCGTATCGGGCGATGAGCGCGACGTGCGCCAGCGTCTCGACGTTCTGGACGAGCGTCGGCCGGCCGCCGACCCCCCGCTCGGAGACGCGGGGCGGCACGAAGGTCGGCTTGGCGACCCCGGTGTTGACGAAGTTCACGAGCGCGGTGGCCTCCCCGGCGACGTAGCGACCGGGGACGGCAAGGAGTCGGAAGGGCACCGGGTCCAGCTCGGCTGCTGCGCGCGCCCGGATCGCTGTCTCGACGGCCACGCGTGCCGCCCGGACCGGACGTTCCACCGCGACGATGACCTCCGATGCGCCGACGGCCTCGGCAAGGAGCGCCGCGCCGTCGAGCACGAGGTGCGGCAGGGCACACAGGAGCAGCTTGTCCTTCTGGCTGGCCGGTTCGCCCTCGGCGCCGTTCGCGACCACCACCGGCCAGCCCCCGTGGTCGCTCACCGTGCGGACCTTGCGCGCCGTCGGGAACGCGGCGCCGCCGCGCCCGCGCAGGCCCGCGTGCTCGATCGTGTGGACGAGCGGTCCCGGCCCGCGGCGCGTCATCCCCCGCCAGGGCGGGCTGCCGTAGTGCGCCAGGTGGGCCCGGAGATCCATGGTCACGCCCGGCCGGTAGCCGTCGAGGAGCCGGGGCAGCCCGACGGGGACGCGGCGCGCGACGCGGCCGCGTCGGGTGTGCTCTTCGCTGTCGTCGCGTGACATGACGAGTGTGGGCACGATCACCTCCTCCGAGGAACTGCAGCGGCAGCGTCGCAGGCTGGCTCCCACCGCAGCCCCAACGGATGGCAAAGTCCCGTCCAAGATCGACCGCCTGCGTGTTCGTCCGGTCGGCTGCATACACTCGAAGTGGCGCTCCCCGCGCCGACAGGTCTCGCTCACCGCTGATGGGTCTCCGTGTCGAGGTCAGCGAATTCGTCCCCACGGCGACAGCGGGCTGTGCCCGGCGAGCGCGACGCAGCGCTCAGGATCCGGTTGCCCGCTGAGGTCGCGCTGCGGGCCATGTTCCAGATTCCAGACGGCCGTGCCACCCTGCGCACGCCGCGGCGATGACCACCGTCGTGGGGCGCCGTCAGCCGAGCGTTTCGCCTGAGGCCGGCCCATCCGGCGAGCGCGCCTCCGTCGCGGGCGGGACGCGGGGCTCGGGGCCGGTCGACGCGCCGAGGTAGAACGCGTCGCGGCGGATCGACTCGACGAGGAGCGACGCCATCGGCTCCTGCCGCATGGCGTCACGGAGGCGCAGCACCATCGCCGACGCCGTCTTCGCCGTGACGCCGTAGCGCCGCTCGATGTCCCGGGCGGTGAGACCGTCGGGCGACGCGCACGCCTCGGCCACGACCCGGATCCAGGTGCGGACCGGGACCCTCGTGCCGTGCAGGATCGTGCCCGTCAGCACCGAGAACTGCTTGCGGCACGCGGCGCACTTCCAGACCCGTCGGCGTGTGAGCCGCCCGGTGCGCGTCGCTCGCCCACCTCCTCGGGGCGCCAGGAAGTAGGGCCGACGGTCCGAGCCGCAATGCGGGCAGACGGGCTGGGCGCCCCACCGGAGCGTCTCGAGCAGCCGGTACGCGGACGCCTCGTCCCGGACCTGGTCGAACGTGGAGGGCGCTGGGGTCGGGTCCGCCCCTCGACCCTCCCCTCGGCCGATGGGTTTGTCAAGTCATAGTTTCTGGTCGTTTCTTTCCCGTTAGCTGGGTACGGCCACGACACTCGTCTGGAACCCTGAACCAAGACACCCACGGAACCCCGGAGGCATCCCCCACCATGCGATTTCGCCCGACCGACCGAGACGATGGGCTGCGCCGGGTCTCCCGCCTGACGCGCTGGCTGGCGGCCGGCGGGGTGGCGCTGCTCGGCATCTTCTCGGGGCTCGTCGCCTCGGCGCTGCCGGGGACGTCCGGCACCGCCAGCGGCTCCTCGCAGCCGACGACCCCGACGACGCCGAACACCAGCCCGAGCACGTCCGTGACACCCCAGACCAGCCCGGCCGCGCCGAGCGACCCGAGCGTCACGGACCCGAACCTGGCACCGGCACCGCCGCCCGTCGTGTCGCACCACCAGAGCGTGGCCAGCTCGGGCGGGTCGTGACGGACGCCTGGCCAACCGTCTCGTTTCCCGCGCTCGGCACCACCGCGACCCTCGTCGTCACCGACGAGACGGTCCTCCAAGAGGCTCGCCGGGCCCTCGACGCCGTCCTCGGCGCGGTCGACGAAGCCTGCAGCCGATTCCGCGCCGACTCCGAGCTGATGCGCGTGAACGCCCACCCCGGCCAGGCCGTGCCCGTGGGCCCCGTGCTCCGGGACGCGCTGGCCGTCGCGCTCCGCGCGGCGCGCCTGACCGGCGGCGACGTGGATCCCACGGTCGGGCGCGCGGTACGCGTCCTCGGCTACGACCGCGACTTCTCGTCGGTGCCCGCTGACGGGGACGCGCTCACCTGCGTCGTGGCGCGCGTGCCCGGCTGGCAGGCGATCCAGATCGACCTCGACGCCGCGACCGCCCAGGTGCCGCGCGGCGTCGAGCTCGACCTCGGCGCCACGGCGAAGGCCTTCGCGGCGGACCGCGCCGCGGCCGCGATCGCGGCCACGTTCGAATGTGCCGTCCTGGTCAGCCTGGGCGGCGACGTGGCCGTGGCGGGCGCAGCGCCGGCCGACGGCTGGCCGGTCCGGGTCACCGACGACCACGCCGCCGGACCCGAGGCGCCCGGCGAGACCGTGGCCATCGCCGTCGGCGGGCTCGCCACCTCCAGCACGACGGTGCGGCGGTGGCGACGCGGCGACGACGAGCTGCACCACATCGTCGACCCGAGCACCGGCCAGGCCGCGCCCGTCTGCTGGCGGACGGTCAGCGTGGTCGCCGGCTCCTGCGTCGACGCCAACACGGCCAGCACGGCCGCCATCGTCCGCGGGGACGCGGCGCTGCCCTGGCTGCGCGACCTGTCACTGCCCGCCCGTCTCGTGCGCCCGGACGGCCGCGTCGTGCGGACCGGCAGCTGGCCTGCGCCGGGCGAGCCGTGAGCGTGCTCGCGGCCGCGGGGCCCTCGCCGCTCTGGTACATCGCTCGCGGCGCCGGCCTCGCCGCGCTCGTCGTCCTGACGCTGTCCACCGTGCTCGGCATCGTGACGTCGGTCCGATGGTCGAACCCGCGCTGGCCCCGCTTCGTGATCGAGTTGCTGCACCGCAACTCGTCACTCCTCGCCTTCGCGCTGATCGTCGTGCACGTCGCCGCGGTCGTCGGGGACGCGTTCGCGCCCATCGGGTTCAAGGACACGGTGCTGCCCTTCGTCGGCGTGTACCGACCCATCTGGATGGGACTCGGGGCCGCGGCGTCCGACATCTTGGTGGTGCTCCTCGTCACGAGTCTGCTGCGCCACCGGATGAGCCACCGCACCTGGCGCTTCCTCCACTGGTTCGCGTACCTCGCGTGGCCGCTCGTCGTCGTGCACGGCCTCGGCACGGGCAGCGACACCAAGCTCGGCTTCGTGCTCATCCTCTACGTCGGGTGCATCGCCGCCGTAATCATCGCCCTCTGGTGGCGTCTCGCCGTCGGGTGGCCCGAGCACACCGGCACCCGCGTCGCGGCGCTGGCCGCCAGCGTCGTCGCGCCGATCGTGCTCGTCGGCTGGCTCGCCGGTGGCCCGCTCGCGGCGGGCTGGTCCCGTCGCGCCGGCACACCAGCGAGCATCCTCGCCCGGGTCACGGCAACCCCGCCGACGTCGACCGCCCCGCCGACCGCCGCGCCGACCGCCCCACCGAGTGGGTCGGCGTCCCTGCCCGCGGCACCCTTCTCCGCGCAGCTGACCGGCACCCAGACCGAGTCGAGCCCCTCCGCGGACGGCCGGGTCACGATCCGGCTGGCCACGACGATGAGCGGCAGCGCGACCGGCGCGCTCACCATCGACCTCACCGGCGAGCCGCTCCAGGGCGGCGGCGTGCTGCTCAACTCGAGCCAGGTGACGATGGGACCGAGCAGCCAGCCGTCGCTGTACCACGGCTCCATCTCCGGCCTGCGCGGCACCCGCATCGACGCGAGCGTGCAGAGCGCCGGGCAACCGACGCTCCAGCTGGTCGTCGACGTCCAGATCGCACCGAACGGCACGTCGCTCACCGGGACCGTGTCGGCCCAGACCGGGCAGGGGGCCGGGCCGTGACGTCCGCGCCGACGCGTGCAGCGCCGATGCCGCGCGTCGGCCCGGAGGGGTTGCCTCGACTGCTCGCGGGCTACCGGCCGGACGGGCCGATCGGGCTGCAGGAGCACGTCGCGCAGTACGGACCGCCGCCGTGGCGCGGCACGCACCGACACGGCGGGCCGCTGATCGACGCGGTGGAGGCGTCCGGGCTCCGCGGCCGCGGCGGCGCCTCATTCCCGACAGGCCGCAAGATGCGTACCGTCGCCCAGCACCGGGGACGGTCGGTCGTCGTGGTGAACGGCTCCGAGGGCGAGGCGCTCAGCGCGAAGGACCGCCTCCTGCTGACCTCGCTGCCCCACCTCGTGCTCGACGGCGCCGCGCTCGCCGCGGAGGCGGTAGGCGCCGACGAGATCGTCGTCGCGGTCGACCGCGCCAGCCGCCGGGCGCTGTCGAGCGTGCACCGGGCCATCGAGGCCCGACGCGCCGCGCAGTTGGACGGTGCGCTCGTCCGCGGCGTCGCGCTCCCGTCGCGCTACGTCGCCGGTGAGGAGACGGCCCTCGTCAACTTCGTGAACGGCGGGGCCGCCAAGCCGACGTTCACCCCGCCCCGACCCTTCGAGCGAGGGGTGAGCGGACGCCCGACGCTGATCCAGAACGCCGAGACGCTCGCCCACGTGGCCCTGATCGCCCGGTACGGGCCTGACTGGTTCCGCCAACTCGGCACGCCCGACGAGCCCGGCTCCACGCTGCTCACGATCGCCGGCGCGGTCGAGCACGGGATCGTGTGCGAGGTCGCGCTCGGCACGACCATCGGTGCGGCCGTCACGGCCGCCGGCGGCGCGACCGGGGCGCTTTCGGCGTTCCTGGTCGGCGGCTACTACGGCAGCTGGCTGCCCGCGGACGAGGCATGGGACGTGCCGCTCCTGAACGCGACGTTGCAGGCCCACGGGGCGTCACTCGGGACCGGCGTGCTGTACGCCTTCCCGGTCGGACACTGTGGACTCGTCGCCGCGGCGCAGGTCGCCGACTACCTGGCGGGCGAGACCGCCGGGCAGTGCGGGCCGTGCGTCTACGGGTTACGGGCCATCGCCGACGCGATGGCGAGCATCGCCGCCGGCCAGCAGGTCACCGCGATGGTGGAGCGGCTGCAGCGGCTTTTCGACGAGGTGCGCGGGCGCGGCGCCTGCAACTACCCCGACGGAGTGATCCGCTTCGTCGACACGGCCCTTCGAACCTTCAACGCGGAGGTCGAGCGGCACGCCGCGCATCGCCATTGCCTGCTCGCGCCGCCGCCCGCCATGCCGATCCCCGTCTTCGACGGAAGGTGGCAATGAAGAAGCAGCACCGCCTCATCGTCAACATGATCGAGTGCGAGGCCCACGGCGTGTGCGCCGAGCTCTTCCCCGAACGCGTGCAGCTCGACGAGTGGGGCTACCCGATCATCGATGACGAGCCGATCCCGCCCGCGCTCTTGAAGCACGCCCGACGCGCCGTGCAGAACTGCCCGAAGCTCGCCCTGATCCTGACCGACGAGTAATCCGGTCGGCACGCGCCCCGGATCGTGCTGTAAGGAGGACCCATGGACCTGACCCGGCTGGTGACCCGCGAGCCGCCGCGCGTCCCGACAACGACGCCCCCGGGCGCGGGCGCCGGCGTCGAGGGCAACGCCCGGCTCACCGGCGCGGCGGGCGCGGCACTGTTCATCATCCTCGCGGTCGAGGGCATCACGATCCTGCAGATCAAACAGCTGATCTCGTGGCACGTGTTCCTCGGCATGCTGCTCGTCCCCCTCGTCCTGCTGAAGACGGGAAGCACCGGGTTCCGGTTCGCGCACTACTACTCCGGTGACCCGCCCTACCGGGAGAAAGGGCCGCCGCACCGGCTGCTGCGCGTCACCGGGCCGCTCCTGGTCCTCTCCACGCTCGCGCTGCTCGGCACGGGCATCGCGCTCGTCGCGCTCGGCCGCAACGTCGGCCACTCGTACCTGTGGCTGCACAAGGCCACGTTCTTCGTGTGGGGTGCGCTGATCGTCATCCACGTCCTCGGCCACCTTCGCGAGACCGCGACGCTCACCGCCGCCGACTGGCGGGAGCGCGCCCTGCGCGCCGCACCGGCGCGCCTCGCCGGGGCCGACGCCCGCCTCAGCTTGCTCGTCGTCACGCTCGCGGTCGGCGCGGCGCTCGGGATCGTCTCGCTCGGCTGGGTCGGAAGCTGGCATCACTTCATGCACCTCGGGCGAGGCTGACCTCCTGGCCGTCCCGCCGACCCCCGGGGCGGGACGGCCGCGGCGCCTCTTGCCGCCAAGGCGCGGGGCTCCGGGCACCGATGTAGGACCTGTGGGGTCCTCTCCGAGCACCGCAGCTGTCGCTCACCGTCCCGCCCAGCGGCAACGCCTCGTCGCCGAGCTCGTCGCCACGGCCGTGCCGGCGGGCGCTGCGCCCTGACGTCGCCGGCAACTTCTAGTCTCGCTGGGGTGCGCGTCGACCCCACGGCGATCGAGCTCACCGACCGCGTCGCGCTCGTCACCGGCGTCGGGCGAGGCCTGGGACGGGCGACGGCGGTGACGCTCGCCCGGTTCGGCGCCACCGTCGCCATGTGCGACCGACGTGCCGACGCCCTGACCGAAACAGAGACCGCCGTGCGAGCGATCGGCGCGGCGCCGCTGGCACGCGTGTTCGACGTGCGCGACGCGGACGCGGCGACGTCATTCGTCGACGACGTGGTCGCGGCGCACGGGCGGATCGACGTCCTGGTGAACAACGCCGGTGGCACGTTCTTCGCGCCGTTCCTCGAGCTGTCCGACAAGGGCGAGGAGACGCTCGTGGCCGAGAACTTCACGCAGGTCACCCGGCTCGTCCGCCTCGTGGTGCCGCACATGCCGGCGGGCGGCTCGATCGTGAACCTCACGTCGGTCGAGGCCCACCAGGCCGCGCCCGGGTTCGCCGTCTACGCGGCGATGAAGGCGGCGCTCGCGCAGCTGACCCGCACGCTGGCGCTCGAGCTCGCACCGCGCGGCGTGCGCGTGAACGCCGTGGCGCCCGACGCGATCCCGACCGAGGGCGACGAGGGCGTGCGCGACGCGATGCTGGCCGACGGCGCCGGCTACGAGCCGGTGTTCGTGCCGCCGCTCGGCGCGATGGGCCGGCCGGAGGACGCGGCCGGGGTCGTGGTGTTCCTCGCCAGCCCCCTCGCGGGGTTCGTCACCGGTGTCACCGTCCACGTCGACGGCGGGACGTGGGCTGCCGGTGGCTGGCGGCGCGTCGAGCCGCCGACCTAGTTCCGATCGAGCATGCGCAGCGCGTTCCCGCGCACGATCTTGTCGATCGTGTCGGGCTCGAGCCCGGCGAAGAGCCGCTCGGCGACCTCGCGGCTGTGCGGCCAGGTGCCGTCGGCGTGGGGATAGTCGGTCTCGAACGTGACCTGTTCGGGTCCGATGGCGTCGAGGGCGGCGAGGCCGGCGGCGTCGTCGAAGAAGCAGCCGTAGACGCGCCCCAGTAATAGGTGCTCGGCGGCTCGGGCACGAGGTCGCGCGCGTCGGCGCCGCAGGCGCCGCCAGGCTCAGGGGCGGCCCGGGCTCACGACGCGCCCGGGCAGGGCCCCGGTGAGCTCACCGTCGCGCACGATGGGCACCCCGTTCACGACGGTGGCGTCCACGCCGCGGCCGTACGCCTTGAAGCGGCCGACCCCGCCGGGCAGGTCGTGGACGAACTCCTTGCGCCACGGCCCGATCGTGTCGGGGTCGAAGACCATGAGGTCGGCCCACGCGCCCGGGCGGATGACGCCGCGGTCGGTGAGCCCGAGCAGCGCGGCGGGGACCTGGGTGATCTGGCGGACGCCCTCCTCCAGGCTCCACACGTGGCGGTCGAGGACCCAGGAGCGCAGGAAGTAGGAGCTCCAGTCGGCGCCGTCGTCGCGGGCGAGGTGCGCGCCGCCGTCGGACGTGCCGACGATCATGCGCGCGTCGAGCTGCGCCTCGGCGACGGCCGCGGTCCACTCGGGGCTCTCGGTCCTCCACCGGAACCGCGTCGCCAGGTCCTCGTCGAGCGCGAGGTCGAGGAGCGCGTCCGCCGGGGCGACCCCGAGCTCGCTCGCCAGCTCGCGGATCGACCGTCCCTGCACCGCCCGGTTCGCGGGCGTCGTCTCGTCGACGAACACGGCGTCCCAGAGCGGCGGCGGGACGGTCGTGCCCTTGCTCGGGTCGCGGTTGTAGTGCTCGACGGCATCGCGCAGCTCGGCACGCGCCGCCGCGTCGCGGAGCGTGCCGGCGCGCTCATCGTGGGGGAGCTTCAGCATCCGGTTCCAGGACGGGACGGCGAGGTAGTGGAAGTTCGTCTCGTCGATGGTGATGGGCCGGTCGAAGGGGCGCGCGATGAGCATGGAGTAGACGGGCGCGCCGGCCGCGGCGGCGCGGTCCAGGAACGCCTTCGAGGCCTCCCACGTCGCGGTGGGCGCGTCGACCTTGTTCCGCCCGCCGAGGCCCTGGATGATCACCGGCAGGCCGCTCACCGTGCCGAGCCGGATCAGGTAGTCCTCGTCCTCGGCGTCGAGCCCGCCGATGGCGCTGGCGGGCAGGAAGGCGATCGAGCCCCCGCCGGGGCGGCCGGCCTCCTCGACCAGGGCGGCGAGCTCGTCCCGGTCGGACATCCGCGACGGGACGGGCCGGTCCTCCAGGTCGAAGTGGGTGGGCGCGGCCGACGAGGACAGCCCGGCGGCGCCCGCGTCCATGGCGTCTCGCACTAGCGCGCGCATGGCGTCGATCTCGGCGGCGGTCGCGCGCCGCGTCGACGCGTCCGGGCCCATGACCCAGCGGCGGACATTCGAGTGCCCGACGTAGCAGGCGAGGTTCACGCCGAGGTGCCCGGCACGGCTGGCGAGGAACTCGGGGAACGTCTCGAAGTCGTCCCACGTGATCGCGCTGAGCGCGATCGGGTCCATGTTCTCGACGCGGGCGAAGATCCCCGAGAGGAACGCGCGGTCGTCGGCGCGGCACGGCGCCACCGAGAACCCGCAGTTCCCGGCGAGCACGGTGGTCACGCCGTGGAAGCACGACACCGTCGCGTACGGGTCGAAGGTGATCTGGGGGTCGTAGTGGGTGTGCGCGTCGACGATCCCGGGTGCCACGATCCGTCCGTCGGCGTCGAGCACCTCGCGGGCGGCGCAGCCTTCGAGGTGGCCCACGGTGGCGACCCGCCCGTCTCGGACGCCGACGTCGACGCGCCGGCGGGCGAGGCCGGTCCCGTCGACGACGATCCCGCCACGCACCACCAGGTCGAGCTCGGCCGTCACGAGTGCGCCGAGTCGGTGCCGGGCGCGGGCGGGACGTGCGCCGGCGAATCGACGGAGCCGCCGATGCCCCGGGTCGCGGTCACGGGCGCACCACACGAGCGGGAGCGAGCGCGTCCCGCACCCGGGGCACGACCT
>DATDGU010000218.1:0-21744 GCA_036521915.1 Acidimicrobiia bacterium
GAGTTCCCGATCGGGAGCCTCGGCGCCGGGATGCTGTCCGACGGCCGGATGCCGCTGCGCGACATCCTCGGGGTGCTCCGCGACGCGTACGCCCGCACGATCGGCGTCGAGTACATGCACATCCAGGAGCCGGCGCAGAAGGAGTGGATCCAGCAGCGCGTCGAGACCCCGACCGAGCCGTTCGACTCGGCGGTGAAGCGTCGCATCCTCGGCCTGCTGAACGCGGCCGACGCGTTCGAGCGGTTCCTCGGCACGAAGTATCTGGGCCAGAAGCGGTTCAGCCTCGAAGGCGCCGAGACGCTCATCCCGATGCTCGACACGGTGTGCAGCGCGGCGGCCGACGCCGGCATGACCGAGGTGGTCATGGGCATGGCGCATCGGGGCCGCCTCAACGTGCTCGCCAACGTGCTCGGCAAGTCCTACGCCCAGGTGTTCCGCGAGTTCGAGGGCGAGCTCGACCCGTCGAGCACCCACGGCTCGGGTGACGTGAAGTACCACCTCGGCCAGCACGCCATCCACCGCTCCCCCGCCGGCCGCGAGGTGACCTTGCGGCTCGCCGCCAACCCGAGCCACCTCGAGGCTGTCGACCCGGTCGTCGAGGGCATGGCCCGGGCCGTCGCCGACCGGCTCGGGGACCCCGTCGACGCCGCGCTGCCGCTGCTGGTGCACGGCGACGCGGCGTTCGCCGGGCAGGGCGTCGTCGCCGAGACCCTGAACCTGTCCGAGGTCGAGGGCTACGACGTCGGCGGGACGATCCACCTGGTGGTGAACAACCAGCTGGGGTTCACGACCGCACCGGAGTCGGGCCGGTCGGGCGTGTACGCGACCGACGTCGCCAAGATGGTGCAGGCGCCGATCTTCCACGTGAACGGCGACGACCCCGAGGCCTGCGTGCGCGTCGTGGACCTGGCGTTCGCGTTCCGCGAGGCGTTCCACAAGGACGTCGTCGTCGACCTCGTCTGCTACCGCCGCTACGGCCACAACGAGGCGGACGAGCCGGCGTTCACCCAGCCCCGCATGTACGCGCTCATCGAGGCCCACCCGTCGGTGCGGGAGCGCTACACCGAGCAGCTCGTCCAGCGGGGGGACCTCACCGCCGAGGAGTGCGACGCGGCCGTCGCGGACTTCCGGGGGCGCCTCGACCGGGCGTTCGAGGAGACCCACGAGCCCCACGAGGACCAGCCGGAGCCGGGCGCGCCGACCGTCGAGCTCGCCGACGCCGAGCCCGTCGCCACCGCCGTCGACCGGTCGGTGCTCGAGCGCGTCGTCACGGCGCTCACCACGTGGCCGGACACGTTTCACGTCAACCCGAAGCTCGCCCGGCTGCTCCTCGGGCACCGCCGCGCGTTCGACGCCGGCACGATCGACTGGTCGCTCGGCGAGGCCGCGGCCTTCGGGTCGTTGCTGCTCGAGGGGACACCGGTGCGCGTCGCCGGGCAGGACACCCGACGGGGGACGTTCAGCCAGCGCCACGGCGTCCTCGTCGACGCCGAGAACGAGGCCGAGTACGTGCCGCTCAACCACCTCGACGAGCACCAGGCGCCGTTCCGCCTCTACGACTCGGTGCTGTCCGAGTACGCGGCGCTCGGCTTCGAGTACGGCTACTCCGTCGCGGCCCCCGAGGCGCTGACCGCCTGGGAGGCCCAGTTCGGCGACTTCGCCGACGGCGCGCAGGTCACGATCGACGAATTCGTCGTCGCCGCCCAGGACAAGTGGGACCAGGCCTCCGCCCTGTCGATGCTGCTCCCCCACGGCTTCGAGGGTCAGGGCGCCGACCACTCCAGCGCACGCCTCGAGCGGTTCCTCACGCTCTGCGCCGACGACAACCTGCGCGTCGTGTACCCGTCCACCGCGGCGCAGTACTTCCACGTGCTGCGCCGCCAGGCCCGCACCCCGCGGCGCGTGCCGCTGGTGTGCCTCACCCCGAAGCGCTACCTCCGGCTGGCGCACACCCGCTCCCCGATCGAGGCGTTCACCCACGACCACTTCCACCCGGTCCTCGGCGACCGGTCACCGGACCTCGACGCCGACGAGGTCACGCGCGTGGCGGTCTGCTCCGGCAAGGTCGGCCACGAGCTCATGGACGCCCGGGACCGCGCCCACGCGCCGCTCGCCGTCCTCCGGGTCGAGGAGCTCGCGCCCTTCCCCGGGGACGATCTCCAGGCCGCGCTCGACCGATACCCGCACGCGACGCAGGTGTGGTGGGTGCAGGAGGAGCCGCTCAACATGGGCGCGTGGCACTACATCGAGGATCCGCTTCACCATCTCGTCGGGTCGGACGCGTCCATCGACTACGTGGCGCGCAAGCCGAGCCCCAGCCCGGCGACGGGCAGCGCGAAGGTCCACGAGCTCGAGCAGCAGGCGCTGCTCGAGGCGACCCTCACCGGGCTCTAAGTCAGGGCGCCGCCACGGCGGGCGCCGGCGCGGCCATCGTCGCGACGACCGAGTCCACGACCTCGTCGGCGTACGCGGCGGTGAGCGGCGCCCCGCTCACGAGGAGCCGGTAGAAGAGCGGGCCGACGAGGAGGTCGGTGACGACCTCGGGGTCGGTCCCGACCGGGATGTCCCCGCGGGCGATCGCCCGCTCGAGGACCGCGCGGGTGATGGCCCGCCGCTCGGCGAGGAAGCGGCGGTGCTCGCGGGCGAGCGCCGGCGACCGGGGAAGCGCCGCCGCGAGCTGCGGGACGCACCGGCCCGCGACGGTCCGCGTGAGCAGGTGCACGAGGTGGTGGGCGACGAAGGTGAGGTCACCGTGGAGCGACCCGGTGTCGGGCTCCGGGACCTCGGCGCTCGTGAGGCACGACACGGCGCGCACGATCAGCTCGGCCTTCCCCGGGTAGCGGCGGTACACGGTCGCCTTGCCGACGCCGGCCCGCGCCGCGACGGCCTCGATCGTGAAGCCGTCGTAGCCCTCGTTGGCGAACACGGCGAGCGCCGCGTCGACGATCGCCTGGTCGCACTCCGGGCTGCGGGGTCGGCCGGGTCGGGCGACCGTCATGGCGCCCGGGCCGGCGCGGGCGCGGGATGCGGCGCGCCGTTGCCGTCGACCGCCACGGGCGCGGGCGCCTCGACGGTCGCCGGCTCGGCGTCGGGCTGGCCGGCGTTCTCCGCCGCGAACTCCGCGTCCTGCCGCTCGACGTCCTCCGCCCGGGCCCGCGACGGCAGGTAGCGGAGCGTGGTGACGACGCCGATCACGGTGACGGCGGCGCCGACGTAGAGCCCGGCGTGGAAGCCGTCCATGAACGCCGACTTGGCGAGGACCACGAACACGTGCGCGGCGCCCGCGGGGAGCCGGCCCGCGGCCTCGAGCGCGTAGCCGAGCTGCTGCTTGGAGTTCGCGACCAGGTCGGACGGGATGTGGTGGCCCTGCAGCGCGGCAACGACCTTCGAGCCGTAGATCGACGAGAAGACGCTGCCGATCACCGCGACGCCGACCGCCCCGCCGACCTGGCGGGTGGTGTCGTTCACCGCCGACCCGACGCCGGCCCGGGCGAGCGGCAGCGACCCCATGATCGACTCGGTCGCGGGGCTCATCGTCAGCGCCATGCCCGTCGCGGCGAGCGCCATCCGCCAGCCGATGTCGAGGAACGGCGTCGTCTGGGTCACTCCGGCGAGCGTGACGAGCCCGACGGCCACACAGGACAGCCCCAGCGCGACCGTGTACTTCGTGCCGATCCGGTCGACGAGCTTCGGGCTGAGCGGTGAGACCACCATGATCGGGACGGCGAAGGTGAGCAGCCGCACGCCCGTGCTGAGCGGCGAGTAGCCGAGGACGAACTGCAGGTACTGGGTCAAGAGGAAGATCGACCCGAACATGGCGAGGAACGTGATGGTGATCGCCCCGCTCGCCGCGCTGAACCGCGGGTTCTTCCAGAACCGGACGTCGAGCATCGGGTGCGCGACGCGCCGCTCCCACCAGAAGAAGGCGAGGAGCAGCAGGCCCCCGGCGAAGAAGAACCCCAGGATGCGCGGCGCCGTCCACCCGGCCGTCGGGCCCTCGATGACCGCGTAGAGGATCGAGCTGAGCCCGGCGATCGAGAGCGCCGCGCCCACGAGGTCGAGGCGCGGCGCGTGGACGTCCTTCGAGTTCGGGATGAGGAACATGCCGAACAGCAGCCCGATCGCGACGATCGGGACGTTCACGAGGAAGATCGAGCCCCAGTAGAAGCGCTCGAGGAGCGCGCCGCCCGTGAGCGGGCCGAGCGCGACGCCGACGCCGGCGGTCGCGGCCCAGATCCCGATCGCCTTCGGCCGCTCCGAACTCGGGAAGATGTTCGTGATGATCGACAGGGTCGCCGGCATGATCAGCGCGCTGCCGACGCCCATGAACGCGCGGGTGGCGATGAGCTGGTTCGCCGACCCGGCGAGCGCCGACAGCACCGACCCGGTCCCGAAGATGAGCAGCCCGGCCTGCAGCGCCGGGCGACGGCCGTACTTGTCGCCCACGCTGCCCATCGTGAGCAGCAGCCCGGCGAACACGAGCGTGTAGGAGTCGACCATCCACTGCAGCTGGCTGTTGGTCGCGGTCAGCTGGCGGACGATGCTCGGCAGCGCGACGTTGAGGATCGAGTTGTCGAGCACGATCACGAGCAGGCTGAAGCACAGCACCCCGAGGATCAGCCAACGACGTTCCTCGGCGTGGCGCTGCGCCCGCTCGGCCCGGCTGCTGGTCATGGCCACCCCTAAACGTCCGAGGAATCGGCGCGGACGGCGCCCGAGTTCCGGAACGCCCGCGTTCCAATTTGTCCGACAGTACCCATGCGAACCGGCCCCCCGAACATGACGTGCGTCACGCCCCGTCGGGGCCGGCGCTCAGCCGCCCGCGGCGGTGACCGCCTCGAGCGCCGCCTCGACCGCGGCGGGCGAGGCGTTGGCGAGCGGCGCCCGCACGTCGGGGGTGGCGATGAGCCCCTGGGCGGCGAGCACCCCTTTGAACACGGCCGGGTTCGGCTCGGCGAAGCAGGCCCGGGCGACGGGGAGGAGCGCCTCGTGGTGGGCGCGCCCCTCGTCGACCTTGCCGGCCAGCGCGCACTCGATCATCTCGACGTAGCGGGAGGTGCACACGTGCGACGACGCCGCGACCGCTCCGGCGCCGCCGAGGAGCACGAGCGGGAACAGGATCGGGTCGTCGCCGCCGAGCAGCGCGAAGTCGTCCGGCGCCTCGGCGAGCACGCGCAGCGTCCCGACGTCGACCGCGCCGACCGACTGCTTGACCCCGATGATGTTCGCGGTGTTCGCGAGGCGCAGCAGGCTGTCGGGCTCGAGGAGCTGCCCGGTGCGGCTCGGGATGTTGTAGAGCACGATCGGCACGGGACTCGCCGCGGCGACCGCCTCGAAGTGGGCGATGATCCCCGCCTGGCTCGGCCGCAGGTAGTACGGGACGACGCAGAGCGCGGCGGTCACGCCGGTCCCGGTGAGCGCCTCGACCGCGCCGACGGTGGCCCGCGTGCTGTTCGAGCCCGCGCCGACGATCACCTGCGCACCACGCGCCCGCCCGACGCGCGTGCACACGTCGACGACGGCGCGCCGCTCGTCCGGCTCGAGCAGCGGCGTCTCGCCGGTCGTGCCGAGCGGCACGAGCCCGGCGACACCGGCGTCGAGCACACGCACCGCGAGGCGCTCGAGCGCGTCGAGGTCCACGGACCCGTCGACGGCGTACGGCGTGACGAGCGGGATGTACACGCCGCGTAACGACGGGGTGCTCACGAACGCGAAGGGTAGCCTCCGCGCGATGTCGGATCTCTGGCGAATCGTGCTCACCACCATCTTCGGCTTCGGCGCCGGCGTCCTCTCCGGCATGTTCGGGATCGGCGGCGCCGTGGCGTCGACGCCGGCGATCCGCCTGCTCGGCGCCACACCGCTCGCCGCGGTCGGCTCGACGATTCCGTCGGTCATCCCGTCCGCGGTGACCGGCTCGTGGCGCTACGGGCGGGAGCACCTCGTCGACTGGCGGATCGTCGCGTGGACGAGCGGCGTGGGGATCTTCGCGACCGTCGGCGGCGCGCTGCTCACCGACGTCGTGCCCGGCAACGGCCACCCGCTCATGATCCTCACCGCCACCCTCGTCGGGTACAGCGCGTACCGGCTCAGCCGCCCGGTGGGCGCGCCCGAGCCCGAGGCGGTCGTCGCGACCGAGGGGATCACCGACGCGGCACCGGGGCTCGCCCACGAGGAGCGGGGTGCCGAGCGCGCCGAGCCGTGGCGCCTCGTGCTCGTCGGCATCGCCGCCGGCGGGCTGAGCGGCCTGCTCGGCATCGGCGGCGGGGTGCTGATGGTGCCGGCGTTCACCCAATGGGTGCGCATGCCCCTGAAGGCGGCGCTCGCCACGTCGCTCGCCTGCGTCGGCGTGCTCGCCGTGCCCGGGATGATCACCCACGCCGCGCTCGGCCACATCGACTGGCTCTACGCGCTCCCGCTGTGCGTCGGGGTGGTGCCGGGCGCGCGCCTCGGCGCCCACCTCACGATCCGCTCCGAGGACCGCACGCTGCGGCTCCTCGTCGGCATCGTGCTCGGGGTTATCGCCGTCGGGTACGCGGTCGGCGAGACGCTGGCCCTCCTGTAGCCGCCGGCATCCCCGCGAGCTCGCGCGCGCGGGCGACGACCGCGTCGAGCATCGGCTCGGTCAGCCGGCCGGTGAAGGTGTTCTGCTGGCTCGGGTGGTAGCAGCCGAGGATCGTGAACCGGCCGGTCGGGACCTCGACCCCGTGCCCGAACGCCGGGCGGGGTCGCGGCACGGCGACGCCCTCGTCGGCGAGCGCCCGGCACAGTGCGGCGTACGCGTACCCGCCCAGCGCGACCGCGACGCGGGCGTCGGCGAGCAGCGCCAGCTCGCGGGCGAAGTAGGGGCGGCACTGGTCCCGCTCGCCCGTCGTCGGCGCGTTGTCGGGCGGCGCGCACTTCACCACGGCGGTCACGTACGCGCCGTCGAGGCGCAGCCCGTCGTCCACCGACACCGACGTCGCCTGGTTGGCGAGCCCGGCGCGGTGCAGCGCTCCGTAGAGCCAGTCCCCCGACCGGTCCCCGGTGAACACGCGGCCGGTGCGGTTCCCGCCGTGCGCGGCCGGCGCCAGGCCGACGAGGAGGATCGACGCGTGCGGGTCGCCGAAGCCGGGGACCGGTCGTCCCCAGTACCGTTCGTCGCGGTACGCGGCCCGCTTCGTACGGGCGACCTCCTCGCGCCAGGCCACGAGGCGCGGGCAGGCACGGCAGGCGACGACCTCGGAGCGGAGCCGGTCCCACACGGTGGGCACCGGCGGACCGTAGCGTCCTAACCTGCGCGCCCGTGCGCCTGCTGCTCATCGTGAACCCGACCGCGTCGTCGATGACGCCGCGACGCCGCGTGCTCGTCCAGCACGCGCTCAGTGACGCCCACCGCCTCGAGGTCGCCGAGACGACGCAGCGCAACGACGCCACGCACCTGGCGCGCGAGGCCGCCGCCGAGGGCTTCGACGTCGTCGTCGTCGCCGCCGGGGACGGCACGCTGAACGAGGCCGCGAACGGCCTCGTCGGGACGGACACCGCCCTGGCGCCGCTGCCGGGTGGCTCCACGAACGTCTTCGGCCGCACCCTCGGCGTCCCGAACGCGCTCCGGCCCGCCACCGAGCAGCTGGTCGCGAGCCTCGACGCGGGCTCGACCCGCCGCGTCGGGCTCGGCTCGGGGAACGACCGGCGCTTCCTGTTCCACCTCGGCGCCGGGTTCGACGCCGAGGTCATCGACCAGATGGAGCGTCACGCCTGGCTGAAGCGCCGCCTCGCCCACCCGACGTTCGCGGTGGCGGCGATCACCACCTTCTACCGGGGCTTCGACCGCGCGCACGCGCCGTTCCGGGTCGAGGTGGGCGGCGAGCCGCTCACCGACGGCTACTACGCGATCGTGTCGAACACCACGCCGTACGCCTTCTTCGGGGTGCGGCCGCTGACCGTCACCCACGCCGCGGGGCTCGAGCGCAAGCTCGCGCTCACCGCGTTCCGTCGCCTCACGAGCCGGGGGCTGGTCGCGGCCGCCTTCTCGGCCATGGGCCGGGGACGCCACCTCGCGCACGCGAAGGACGTCGTGCTGCTCGCCGACCTCGACAGCGTCACGCTCACCGCGACCGACGCTCCGTTCCCGTGGCAGGTCGACGGCGACTACCTCGGCGAGCTCGAGCAGCTCGAGATCCGCTACGAGCCGGACTGCCTCACGCTCGTCACGCCGGTCCGCTGACCGCCCGGCCGAGCGCGCGGAGGGCGAGGTCGGGCACGTCGGTGATCACCGCGTCGACGCCGGCCGAGGCGAGCTCGACGAGCGTGGCCCGGCGGTTCACCGTCCACACGTGGATCGAGAGCCCGACCCGGCGCGCCGCGTCGACGACCGCGGCGGCCCGCGGCGCGTCGAGGCCCCGCACGTCGGGGTGCAGCGCCCGGTGGCCACGCTCGGCGATCAGGGGCAGCGCGACGAGCGGGTCGAAGCCCCGCAGCGTGAGGAACCCGGTCGGGGTCGGGTCGAGGGCCCGATAGGCGTCGAGGGTCTCCAGGTTGAAGGAGGACACGAGCACGTCGTCCCGGTGCTCGCGGCGGGTGAGGGTGTCGGCGACGAGCGCCGCAACCCGCTCCGTCGGGTCGTAGTCCCGCTGACCCGGCAGGTTCTTCAGCTCGACGTTCACCGTGACCCCCGCGCAGGCGTCGAGCGCCTCGTCGAGGGTCGGGATGTCCGGGCGGGCCGCCCGCACGGCGGCGAACGGGGCCCCGGCGAGCAGGCCGACCCGCCGGGCCGTCGGGTCGTGGTGGACGACGACGACGTCGTCGGCGCTGCGGCGGGCGTCGAGCTCCACCCCGTCGGCGCCGAGCTCCCGGGCCCGGGTGAAGGCTGCCAGCGTGTTCTCGGGGGCCTGGCGGCGGGCGCCCCGGTGCGCCCAGACCCTCGGAGCGGGGCCGCCGGGCACGCGCGCAGCGTACACACGCGAAACCCCAGGTCAGGGCCCTTGTGGAGAACGCGTCTCGGATCTACGATCCGGGACCCCCGGCGGGCGAGAGCCCTGACGGACGGACGCACCGGAGCCCCGGCCCGGCAGCGGAGCCCGTCCACCACGCCGGCCAACATCCGAGAGGTAGCAAGTGGCGCTCACCTGGATTCGCACCCACGACTGGGACGCCGAGGCGTGGCGGACGCGATCGGCATGTCGGGACTCCGACCCGGACGTGTTCTTCCCCATCGGGACCACCGGCCCGGCGCTCGAGCAGATCGAGACCGCCCGCCGGATCTGCACCGCCTGCGGCGTCACCGACGAGTGCCTCGAGTTCGCCCTCGCCACCAACCAGGAAGCGGGCATCTGGGGCGGCACCACCGAGGAGGAGCGGCGCAAGCTCCGCAAGGCCTGGGTGGCCCGCCAGCGGGCCACCGCCTGACCGAGCTCAGCTCAGCGCGCCGACCTGCAGGCCGGCGTCCGGCCCCAGCGGCACCTTCAGGCTGACGCGGGTCCCGCCGTCGTCGCGCATCATCTCGATCGAGCCGCCCAGCTCGCTCGTCACCAGACCCTGGACGATCGACAGGCCGAGGCCCCGCGACGATTCGAGCGAGAAGTCGGGCGGCAGGCCGACCCCGTCGTCGACGACCTCGACGTCGAGCTCGCCCTCCCGGCGCGTCAGCTCGACCCGCACGTGGCCTTCGGCCGGGCCCGACTCGTCGGCGGGGAAGGCGTGATCGACCGCGTTCTGCATCAGCTCGTTCAGCGCCACCGCCAGCGGCGTCGCGATGTCGCCCGGGAGCTCCCCGGCGTCGCCCTGCACGTCGAAGTGCAGCTGCAGCTCCGGCGTCGAGACGGTCTCCTCGACGACGCGCACGAGCGGCCCGACGATCTCCGCGAAGTTCACGACGTCGGCCGACTCCCGCGACAGCGTCTCGTGCACGATCGCGATCGAGCGGATCCGCCGCTCCGATTCCTGGATCGCCTCCTGCGCCTCGGTCGAGTGGAGCCGCCGGCCCTGCAGGCGCAGCAGCGCGGCGATGGTCTGCAGGTTGTTCTTCACCCGGTGGTGGATCTCGCGGATCGTGGCGTCCTTCGACAGCAGGATCCGGTCCCGGCGGCGCAGGTCGGTGACGTCCCGGACGAGGATCATCGCCCCCGTCGTGCGGCGGTGCTCGAGCAGCGGGATGGCCTGGATGAGCACCGACGTCTCGCCGCGCTCGATCTCCTCGGTGATCGGGACCTGCAGGCGGGCCGCGGCGTCGGCCGCGTCCTGGTCGAAGCCGATGTCGCCGAGCGGCAGCCCGTTCGTGTACGTGTGGATGCCCATCCGGTGCAGCGAGCTGATCGCGTTCGGGCTCGCGAAGCGGATGCGCAGCTGGTCGTCGAGCAGGATCACCCCGTCGGCGACGCGGGGTGCCTCCTCGGAGGCCACCTCGTCCCGGGCGAACGGGAACGACCCCTCGGTCATCATGCGGGCGAAGCGCTCGAACGTGTCGAGGTAGACGCGCTCGAGCTCGCCCGTGCGCCGTCCGAGGTTCGTGGGCGCCTCGCGGCTCACGACCGCGATCGGGGACCCGCCGAGCTCGAGGGGGATGCACTGGGTGCGGGCCCGCTCCTCGGAGCCGATGACCGTCGCGTCGCCGCCGACGATCTCCTCCTTGCGCCAGGCGCGCGCCACGAGGGGGCGCTCCACCTCCTGGACGACCGTGCCGACCAGCTCGGCCGGGTAGAGGGTCTGGCCGGTCACCGGCCGGACGTGGGCCAGCACGACGAATCGGTGGCCCTCCTCCCCGTCGGCGGGGGCGAGGGCGAGCAGGTCCGCGAAGCACAGGTCGGCGAGCGGCTGCCACGACGCCACCAGCCGCTGGAGGTGCCGCAGCGCGTCGCCGCGCAGCGCCGTGCTGTCCTGCGCGAGCTCGTACAAGCCGACCGCCACGGGGGCCAGGTTACGGAGTCGCCAGCAAGGCCCGGCCGATGCTCGCCAGGCCGGCCAGGTCGTGCACGTCGTCCGGCAGCGCGGGCACCGTGGCGAGCACGTCCGGGACGCGGGCGAGCTCGGCGCGCAGCTCCCGCTCGCGGGTCGCCACGACGCTGTAGTCGAGGTAGGTCGCGGCGACGGTGGCGAGCACCCGGGCCGTGCGCTCCGGGTCGTCGAGCGCGGGCTCGCCGAGCCCGCCGAGCACCTTCGCCACCTCCTCGGGGTGCTCGGCGAGGGCCGTCGCGGCGCGATGGCCCTCGGCGGAGGTGAGGTACGGGGGCAGGACGCGGTTCAGCACGAGCGCGCCGAGCGGCAGGTGCCGCTTCCCGAGCTCGCGCACGAACAGCTCGGCCTCGCGCAGGGGTGCGCCCTCCAGGGTCGTGACGACGGCGAACGTGGTGCGGCGGTCGTGCAGGAGCCGCTCCACCGACTCGGCCCGCGCGACGAACCCGTCGTACATGCTCTGGAAGTTCAAGAAGAACTCGGCGATGTCCTGGAGCAGCTGGCTGCCGAGCACCCGGTCGGCCAGCTGGTAGAAGGGCCGGCTCGCGACGTTCACCATGCGGGCGCCGCGCCGGCCGGTCAGACGGTACGGGACGGTGAGCCAGCGCAGCAGCCGGCCGCCGAAGAACTCGGCCATCCGGCTCGGCGCCTCGAGGAAGTCGATGGCGTTGCGGGTCGGCGGCGTGTCCACGACGATCAGGTCGTAGCGGCCGTGCGCGTGCAGGTCGTAGAGGCGCTCCATCGCGATGTAGTCGTGGCTCTGCACGAACCGCGCGGTGATGTTCTGGTACAGGCTGTTGCCGAGCACCCGGTAGGCGGTCTCCTCGTCGGGCGCGTGGCGCAGCACGAGGTCGTCCCAGGACGCCTTCGTGTCGAGCATCGCGGCGAACAGCTCGCCGCGGGGCTCGTACCCCGCGGCCCGCAGCGCCTCGTCGGGGACGCGGCGCTCGACGTTGCCGAGCGCCTCGAGTCCGAGGGCGTCGGCGAGGCGCTTCGCCGGGTCGATGGTGAGCACGAGCACCCGGCCGCCGAGCTCCGCGGCCGCGGCGACGGCCGCCGCGGCGGCGGTCGTCGTCTTGCCGACGCCCCCCGACCCGCAGAACACCACGATCTCGCGGGAGGCGAGCAGCGCCTCGAGGCTCGACGAGGTCACAGGCCCAGCTCCGCCGCGAGGTGGTCGGCGACCATGCGGGTGACGCGCAGCCCGTGGTCACGCACGAACAGGTACGGGAGATAGACGAGCGGGACGTCGAGCGCCGACCGCAGCCGGCCGAGGTGCCCGGCGCGCGACCGCCGCATCGACACGGCGAGGCGCGTGGCCTCGAGGACGGCGCCCGCACCGGGCCCGAGGTCGGCGTCGAGGACCTCTCGGGCCGGGTCGGTGAGCAGGGCGTCGAAGACGGGCTCGTCCGCCCGGGTGAACGGCTCGGGCAGGACGCGGTTCACGATCACCGACCCGAACCGGACCACGAGCTCGGTCCGGGCCCGCTGGACGAGCTCGATCGTCTCGTTGACCGGCATCTCCTCCGGTGTCGTCACGACGTGCAGCGCCGTCGTCGCCGGGTCGGCGAGCAGCTCGAGCATCCACTCGGTCTGCTGGCGCACCGGCCCGACCGCGACGAGCTCTTGGATCGCCCGCGGCGAATCGAGCTGGGACACGATGTGGCCCGTCGCGGCGGCGTCGACCACGACGAGGTCCCAGTCGGCGCGGCCCTCCTTCGACTCGCGCACCTCCGAGCACACCTTGCCGACCGTGAGGATCTCCCGGACGCCGGGCGCGGCGGTGGCGACGAAGTCGAGGACGCTCGCGAGCGGGCCGATCCGCCCCAGCACCGGTACTCGCAGCTGCTGCTTCAGGTACTCGCGCAGCGCGTCCTCGGTGCGCATCTGCATCGCGAAGACGCCCGGGTACACCTCCCGGGGCTGGAAGCCGACGGACGGCTGCTCGAACAGTGCCGTGAGGTTGCCCTTCGCGTCGACCTCGACGAGCAGGACGCGGCGGCCGCGCTCGGCGGCGAGCAGCGCCGTCGCCGCGGTGACGGTGCTCTTGCCGACCCCGCCCTTGCCGCTGAAGAACAGGAGCCGGCGGTCCAGGAAGCCCGCGCCGGCGGGCGCGGCCACCAGGTCAGGCCGGCCCGAAGCCGACCCGCTTCTTCGCCGCGTCGTCGTCGAGCTCGACGTACGCGAGGCGCTCGGCGGGCACGCCGACCCGGCGACCGTGCTCGTCGGTGAGCCAGAGCACGCCGCCCTCGGTGTGGAGCGCGTCGGTCACGAGCTTCTCGAGGGAGGCCCCGTCGGTCTCGACCTCGAGGGTGAGCTCCTTCGGGCAGTGCAGCACGCCGATCCGAACGTCCATGCGGTGACCTTACGTCGGCGCCGCCCCGACCTGCCGCTCAGGAGATCCGCAGCTCCGGGTGGCGGACCTGGCGGGGGGCGAGCGCCTCGACGCGCGTCGCCAGCGCGACGAACGCCTGCGCGGCGTCGCTGTCGGGCTCGGCGGCCACGATCGGGCGACCGACGTCGCCGCCCTCGCGCAGCGCCGGCACGAGCGGCACCTGCACGAGCAGGGGGACGCCGACGCTGGCCGCGAGGGCCTCGCCACCGCCGGCGCCGAAGAGCTCGTAGCGGGTGCCGTCGTCGCCGGTGAACCACGACATGTTCTCGACCACGCCGATCACGGGGAGGTTCACGCGCTCGGCCATCGCCGCGCTGCGCTGCGCGACCCGCTGCGCCGCGGGCTGGGGCGTCGTCACGACGATGACCTCGGCGCGGGGCAGCAGCTGGGCCATCGAAAGCGCCACGTCGCCGGTGCCGGGCGGCAGGTCGACGACGAGGGTGTCGAGCGCGGCCCAGTGGACGTCGGTGAGGAACTGCTCGAGCGCCTTGTGGAGCATCGGGCCCCGCCAGATCACGGCCTGGTCGTCACGGGCGAAGAACCCCATCGAGACGACCTGCACGCCGTACGCGCGTGGCGGGACGATCACGTCGTCGACGAGGCCGGGTGGGTGGTCGACGCCGAGCATGCGCGGCAGCGAGAAGCCCCACACGTCGGCGTCGAGCGCGCCGACGCGCTGGCCACGCGCCGCGAGCGCGACGGCGAGGTTGGCGGTCACCGAGGACTTGCCGACCCCACCCTTCCCGGAGGCGATCGCCAGGATCCGGGTCGTCGAGTCGGTGAACGGGTTCCGCCGCGGCGGACGCGGGGCCGGGCCGCTCGACGCGTCGACCACGGCGAGCGGGTTCGGCGCCGGGTCGCCGCGCAGCACCGCGGCGGTGCGGGCGGCCTCGGCCTCGTCCATCGGCCGCCGGTCGAAGGTGACGGCGCCGACCCCGGGCTCGGCGAGCAGAGCGGCGCGGATCCGGCCCTCGAGCTCGTCCGGTGGCCAGGCGTCCTCGGGCAGCGGGAGCGCCAGGCGCACCAGCACCCGGCCGTCGTCCCGGTCGAGGCCGGTGAGCATCCCGAGGTCGACGATGGAGCGCCCCAGCTCAGGGTCCTCGATCCGGCGCAGCACGCCGGTGAGCTGGTCGTCGGGCACGCGGCCTCACACGGACGGGATTTCCACTACGGGCATAGGTAGAATACCGGTCGTGGCTCACGAGCCGGCACTGCAGGCCCCGAGCGAGGCCGCGCGCGGCGCCGAGGAGCGCTCGCTGACCCCCGACGAGTTCAACGCCGCCGTCGCGGCGGTCACGAACGCGTTCGGCGACCCGACGCGGCGCGAGATCTACCTCGCGGTGCGGGACGCCCCCGACGGGGTCACGACCGCCGACATCGCGGAGCAGTTCGCGCTGCACCCCAACGTCGCCCGCCATCACCTCGAGAAGCTCACCGGCGGCGGCTACCTCGACGTCGAGCTCGCCCGCGCCGACGGCGGCCGCCCGGCGGGACGCCCCTCGAAGCGCTACCGCGCCACCGGCGCCGCGACCCTCGCCGTGCCGCTGCGCCAGGACAGCGTCCTCGCCGGCCTGCTCGCCGGCGCGCTCGACGCGCTGGGCGCGGGCCCCGCCGAGGCGCTCGCCGACCAGGTCGGCTACGACTACGGGCGGGACCTCGCCCGGCGCATGGACCCGGGCGAGGGCCACCGGTCGGTGCGGACCGCGGTGGCGGCCGTCGCCGACGCGCTCACCGCGCACGGGTTCGCCGCCCGGGCCGAGAGCGACGGTGACGCGTTCACGATCGTCTCCGAGTGCTGCCCCTTCGGCGACGCCGCGACGCGCTACCCCCACGTCGTGTGCGCGCTCGACCGCGGCATGATCCGCGGGATGCTCGCCGGGCTCTACGGCGAGACGTCCCCGCACTTCGAGGCGAGCCGGCCCGACGGCAGCGATCACTGCGTCGCCCGGGTCTGAGCTGCCCGTGGCCCGGGCCTACCTCGATCACGCCTCGTCCTCGCCGCTGCGCCCCGCGGCGCTCGAGGCGATGCTCCCCTACCTGCAGGGTCACCCGGCCGACCCCGGACGGGTCCACAGCGACGGGCGGGCCACCCGGGTCGCGCTCGAGGAGGCCCGCGAGGCAGTCGCGGCGCTGCTCGGTGCCCGGCCCCGCGAGGCCGTGTTCACGGCGACCGGCACCGAGGCGGTGAACACCGCGGTCTACGGCGCCCTCGGGCGCGCCCCGAGCGGGACACGCCCCCACCTCGTGACGACGGCCGTCGAGCACTCGGCGGTCCTCGAGGCGTGCCGGCGCGCCGACGCCGACCTCACCATCGTCGACGTCGATCGTAAGGCCCGGGTGCGGGCCGACGACGTCCTCGCCGCGATCCGGCCCGACACCGCGCTCGTCAACGTGCAGCTCGCCAACCACGAGGTCGGCACCCTCCAGACGGCCCTGCCCGCGGTCGCGAGCGAGACCCGCGACCGTGGCGTGCTGCTCCACGTCGACGCGTGCGCGGCCGCCGGTCACGTCCCGCTCGACTTCGCCGCGCTCGGCGCGGACCTGTGCTCGGTCACCGCCCACAAGCTGGGTGGCCCGAAGGGCGCCGCGGCGCTGCTCGTGCGCCGCGGCCTGCGCCTGCCGCCGCTCCTCGTCGGCGGGGCGCAGGAGCGCGCCCGGCGGGCGGGGATCGAGGACGTGCCCGCGATCGTCGGCTTCGGCGCGGCCGCGGCCGAGCTCGCCGACGACCGCCTCGCCGGTGAGGCCGCGGTGTCGCGCGCCCAGACCGAGCGCCTCGTCGCCGCCGCCCTCGCCGTCGACGGCGTCACCCAGCTCGGTGACCCCGACCAGCGGGTCCCCCACCTGGTGTGCCTCGCGGTCGAGGACGTCGAGGCCGAACCCGTGCTGCTCGGCCTGGACCAGCGCGGCGTCGCGGTGCACTCGGGGTCGTCCTGCTCGTCCGAGGCCCTCGAGCCGTCCCCGGTGCTGGCGGCGATGGGCGTCGACGCCGAGCGGTCGCTGCGCCCGAGCGTCGGCTGGAGCACCACCGACGACGACGTCGCCGCGTTCGTCGAGGCCTTCCCCGAGGTGGTCGCGAAGATGCGCGCCCTGCGCGGCGGGTGAGGTTCGAGCCCCCCGGCCCACGTGGGTAGGGTGCGCGGATGACCACCTGGTCCGACCTCGCCACGCAGTTGAGCGACGCGCTCGCGCTGGGCTCGCCGCCGATCGCGATCACCTTCCACGACGCGCCGCCGAGCGACGTCGACGCGTTCGACGCGCCGATGCCGGCGCCGACCGACGACGGCCGCACCGGTCGCGTCCCGGCCGGGTGCGTGTTCTGGACCCATGCCCTCGACCGCACGTTCTCGACGGTGGCGGCCGATCACGCCAACTGCTCGGTCGGCAGCGTGACCCACGGGTTCCGGACCCTCGAGGAGGTCGCGGGCCACACCGACGTCGCGACGCTGCTCGACGCCGGGTGGGTGACGATGAGCGTCATGCCCCAGATCCCGGCCGTGCAGACCCGCCCGGGTTCCGTCACCTACGGGCCGCTCGCGGACACCCCCGTCGACCCCGACGTCGTGCTGCTGCGCGTGAACGGCAAGCAGCTCATGGTGCTCGTCGACGCGCTCCCCGGCATGCGCATCGACTCGAAGCCCCAGTGCCACATCGTCGCGGTCGCGAAGGAGGCCGGCGAGGTGGCGGCGAGCGTGGGGTGCGCGCTCAGCCGGGTACGCACCGGGATGGCGGCGACCGACATGACCTGCGCGATCCCGGGCGCCCGCCTCGGGGAGGTCGTCGACGCGGTCGTCGCGACCGCGTCGGCGGACACGCGGGTGGCGCGCTACGCCGCGCAGGACGCGACGCGCTTCGCCTGACCGGCGGTTACTTCTTCGCCGACTCGTAGTACGGGCTGTCGCCCGCGGCGTGGTCGGTGACGTCGACGACCGAGGTGACCTCGGGGACGCCGTCGAGGATCGCGACCTCGATCCCCTGGGACAGGGTGACCGCCGCGAGCCCGCAGCCCTGGCAGCCGCCCGACATGCGGACGTAGGCGATGCCGTCGTCGACGGCGACGAGGTCGGCCCGGCCGCCGTGCGCCGCGATCGCCGGGTTGATCTCCGCGTCGAGCACGGTGAGGACGGCTTGTGCGACGGGGCCCGACAGATCGGCCGTGGACCCCTCGCCGCCGCCGGTCGCCGCCGGCCGGTTCGGGTTCTGCATCACCATGCCCGCGCCCGTGAAGTCGAGCGTCGCGCCGGTGAGCCGGTCGACGCTGTCGGCGTCGAGGACCACGGAGAGGTCGTCGTGACGCTGCACCACGTCGGCGTCGCGCGCGTCGGCGAGCGGCCGCAGCTCCATCGTGTAGCGGAAGGCGCCGCCGGACTCGCCGCTCACCTCGATCCAGAGCGCGAGCTCGTCGGCGTCGGTCTCCGCGGATCGCACGCCGACGATCCGCTCGCGGGCGGCGTCGGTGACGGTGACCAGCGGGGTGGTGGCGTCGGTCATCGCGTCATCATAGGTCGGTGGCCCGCGTCCTCCTGCTGGTGCCCACGGCGACGTATCGCGCCGCGGACTTCCTCGCCGCGGCGCATGCACTGGGCGTGGAGGTCGTCGTCGCGTCGGACGAGGCGCCGCCCCTCGCGGCGAGCATGGGTGACCGCGCGGTCGCCGTGCCCCTCGACGACGCCGAGGCGGCGGCCGCGACCATCGAGGACCTCGACGCCCGTCACCCGATCGACGCGGTCGTCGCCGTCGACGAGCAGGGCGTCGTCGTGGCCGCCCGGGCCGGCGAGCGCCTCGGGTTCCCGCACAACCCGCCCAGCGCCGTGGCCCGGACGCGCGACAAGGCGGCGATGCGCGACGCGCTCGCGGCCGCCGAGGTCTCCCAACCGCGGTACGCCCGCCTCGAGGACCTCGACGACCTGCCCGACGTCGGATGGCCCCGCGTCGTAAAGCCGACCCGGGGCTCGGGCAGCCGAGGGGTCCTGCGCGCCGACAACGCCGACGCGGCCCGCGCCGCCGCGCACCGGGTCTCGGCGATGGTCGACGGCGCGCCGCTGCTGGTCGAGCAGTACGTGCCCGGGGCCGAGGTCGCCGTCGAAGGGCTGCTGCGCGGCGGCCGCCTCATCGTCCTCGCCGTCTTCGACAAGCCGGACCCGCTCGAGGGCCCGACGTTCGAGGAGACGATCTACGTCACGCCGTCCCGCCTCCCGCCCGCCACCCTCGCCGCCGTGGAGCGGGCCACGGGCGACGCCACCCGCGCGCTCGGTCTCACCGAGGGCCCCGTGCACGCCGAGCTCCGCGTCGACGACACCGGGCGGGCCTGGCTGCTCGAGGTCGCGGCGCGCTCGATCGGCGGGCTCTGCGCCCGCACGCTGCGCCTCGGCGCGGGCATCAGCCTTGAGGAGGTCATCTTGCGCCACGCCCTCGAGCTGCCACTCGACGACCTGACGCGGGAGGCACAGGCCGCCGGGGTGATGATGCTGCCCATCCGGCGGACGGGCACGCTGCGCGGCGTCCACGGCCAGGACGCGGCCCGCCGGGTGCCGGGCGTCGTCGGCCTCGAGGTGACCATTCCGCGGGGCCGTCCCGTCCGGATGCTCCCCGAGGGAGACCGCTATCTCGGGTTCCTCTTCGCGCGCGGCACCACGCCGGCCGAGGTCGAGGCCACGCTGCGCCGCGCGCACGCGCTCCTCGACGTCGACATCGCCTGAGGCCGCGGACCCCCGGGTACCCTCGACCGATGCGCGTCGCGTTGGTGTCGTGTTACGAGCTCGGCCGTCAGCCGCTCGGCGTCGCGCAGCCCGCGGCGCGCCTGCGGGCCGCCGGTCACGAGGTGCGCTGCCGCGACCTCGCGGTCGATCCGTGGGACCCGGACCTCGTGACCTGGGCCGACCGGCTCGCGTGCTCCGTCCCGATGCACACCGCGACGCGCCTGGCGCGCGAGGTCATCGACGACGTGCGTCGCCGCCGTCCCACGCTCCCCGTCGCGTGCTTCGGCCTCTACGGCCAGGCCATGGCCGACCGAGCGGACCGCGTGCTCGTCGGCGAGACCGACACGGCGCTCCTCGACTGGGTCGAGGGACACGACGACGGCCGGGTGGTGCACCTGGGCCGTCGCGCCGCGGACGACACGGTGGCTCCCGCGCGGGACCTGTTGCCGGCGCTCGATCGCTACGCGCGGCTGGTGCAGGGCGACGACGAGCGCCTGGTGGCCGTCGTCGAGGCCAGCCGGGGCTGCGCCCACCGTTGCCGCCACTGCCCGGTGCCCGTCGTCTACGACGGCCGGATCCGCATCGCGTCGGTCGACGCGGTGCTCGGCGACGTCGCCCAGCAGGTCGCCGCCGGCGCGCAGCACGTCACGTTCGCCGACCCCGACTTCTTCAACGGCGTGCACCACGCCCGCCGGGTGGTCGACGCCGTCCACGGCGCGTTCCCGGACGTGACCTTCGACTGCACCGTCAAGGTCGAGCACATCCTCGCCCATCGCGGCACGTGGCCGGGGATGGCGGCCGCCGGCTGCCTGTTCGTCGTGAGTGCGTTCGAGTGTGTGGACGACGCGACGCTCGCCCGCCTCGACAAGGGGCACACGACGGCCGACGAGGCGGCCGCGGTCGCGGTGCTTCGCGCCGAGGGCATCGAGGTCCGTCCCTCCTGGCTGCCGTTCACGCCCTGGACGACGCTCGCCACGCTGCAGGCCCTGGTTGAGTTCGTCGCCGACCACGATCTCGTCGGCAACGTCGACCCGGTCCAGTACACGATCCGGCTCCTGCTCCCCCCCGGGTCACTGCTGCTCGACCATCCGGACCTCGCCCCGCACCTCGGCGACTACGACCCCGCGCGCCTGAGCCACACGTGGCGCGCCGCCGACCCGGCGATGGACCGGCTCCAGGTGGAGCTCGCCGCGCTCGTCGAGGAGGCCGTGGGCGCCGGCGCGCCCATCCCCGAGGTCTACGCGCGAGTGCGCGACGCGCTCGGGCTGCGCGCCGTCGCCGTCGATGCCGACCGGGCCGCGCGCGTCCCCCGGCTGAGCGAGCCGTGGTTCTGCTGCGCCGAGCCGACGACGGCACAGCTCGCGCCCCTCACCGGCTAGTGCCTTGACCGGCAACGTTTGCCCTGTCTGGTTGTCATAGGTGGGTGCTGGTGTGGTGAGGTGCTGTTGCGGACGGCTCGGGTGGAGTTGCGGGTCACGGCGGCGCAGCGTCGTCGGCTCGTCGGGCTGTTGAGGGCGGGTGGAGATGTGTGGGCGGCACTCATTGAGGTGAACCAGGCCCGGTTCGCCCGGCACGCCAAGCCGATCTTTGGGTATCAGGCGTGGTGTCGCGAGATCGCCGGTGTGGAAGTCGGAGAGCTGTCGGTGGCGGCGATGCGCTCGGTGGTGCGCCGCTATTCGAGTGCCTGTGTTGAGGTCGCGAGGCGGAAGCGGTCCGGCGCCCGGGCCCGCTATCCGCGCCGGAAGCGGGCGCTGGTCCCGCTGGGTTGGCACACGGGAACTTTCACGGTCGAGGGCCGCCGGGTCCGCGTGTCGGTGGCCCAGGGTGCGGCACCGTGCTGGCTGCGGCTGTGCCGCCCGATCCCCTATCCGAGCGGCTCTTTGCGCTCGGTGACGCTGCTGGTCGACGCCGGGCGCCTCGTCCTCGACGTGACCGCCGGCCTCGAGGGTCGAGGACCACGACCTGAACCCGAGCCGCCTCGGCGGTGTCGATTTGGGGATCATCCATCCGATCGCCGCGCACGGTCCCGAGACGGAGCTGTTGGTGTCGGGGCGGGCCCTGCGCGCCGAAGAGCGCCTGCATTTGGCTGACACCAAGGCCCGGCAACGCAAGATGGCGCCCAAGCTGCCTCCGCGAGGTCAACGGGGCTCGCGGCGCTGGCGTCAGCTCCGAGCCCGACAGCGCCGCGCCGAGGCCGCCTCGAGGCGTCGGGTCCGCCAAGCCCACCACGAAGCCGCCCGGACCCTCGTCGACTGGGCCATCGCCCAGCGGGTTGGCACCCTGGTCGTCGGCGACCCGCGCGGCATCACCACCCAGGACGCCGGGGCGGTACACAACCGGCGGCTGCGCACCTGGCGACGCACCCACCTCATGAGCGTCATCACCGACAAAGCCGCCCTCGCCGGCATCACCGTCGCACGGGTCGACGAACGCGGCACCTCGAGCACCTTTCCCGCCTGCCACGTCCGGGTCCCGAAGCCTTCCGGGCGCAACTTCTCGTGTCCGCACTGCGGACACGTCGGGCATCGCGACCTCGTCGCCGCCCACAACATCGCCGCGGTCCGCGGCGGAACCATCACGACCAGTCCCCTGGTCGTGGAGCACCGTCGCGTCGGCACCCCGACCCAGCGACGTGACCGCCGCCGCCACCACATGGACGCGCGTCGGTCCTGCCCGGCCTCGGGCCGCCCCGCCCACCACGACGGGGAGTCGCTCGCAGCAAACCAA
>DATDGU010000219.1:0-1508 GCA_036521915.1 Acidimicrobiia bacterium
TGCGGGCGAGCTCGCGGTCGGGGAACTCCGCCAAGGGGTCACCGCCGACGAGCACGAGCGTGTCGACCCGTCCCTGCGCCGCGTCGCGGAGGATGCCGGTGGCGTCGAGGCCGGCCTGCTCGGGGACGCGGCCCCACGTCGACCGGACGTGGTCGCGCCCGGCGTCGAGGGTCACACGGCCGGGCAGGAACCCGGGGGTGAGGCCCAGGTCGAGTGCGCCGTGCACGTTGCCGCCGGGCAAGGCGGACAGGAACCGGGTATCGGGGACGCGGCCGAGGATCGCGGCGGCGTGCACCGTGGCGGCGGCCTGCTCGGCGACCGACGAGCGTCCGAGGACCACGACGACGGGCCCGTCGCGTCCGGCGACGGCGTCGACCACCGCCTGGCCGTCGTCGAAGCTCGCCGTGCCGGTGAGGGCGTCAGCGACGAGCGTCGCGGCGTGGTCACACTCACCGGGGACGCAGCGCGCGACGGCCGTCGCGTACGGGGTGAGGCCCGAGTCGCGCGGGGTGATTTCGACGAGCGGCACGCCCTCGTCGACGACGGCCTGCCGCACGCGGAGGTAGAGGACGGGGAGCTCGGCTTTCAGGTCGGGGGCGAGGAGCACGATCGCCTGCGCCGTGTCGAGGTCGGCGATCGTGGCGCGGGGCATGCCGAGCACGACGTCGGCGGTGAGGCCGTCGTCGAGCTGCGCGTCGACGTGGTCGGTGCCGATGACCCCCTTGGCGAGGCGGGCCCAGGTGTACGCGGCCTCGTTCGTGTCGTCGGCGCCGCCGAGGACGGCGACGGTGGCCCGGGCGTCGATGGTGTGACGAAGCGCGTCGGCGGCGGCGTCGAGCGCCTCGGGCCAGGTGGCCTCGAGCAGCTCGCCGGCCCGGCGCACGAGGGGTGTGCGGACGCGTGCGTCGCTGTGCACCCAGTCGAGGCCGTAGCGGCCTTTGTCGCAGAGCCAGCCCTGGTTGACCGGTTCGGAGTCGACGCCGAGGAGCCGGACCAGACGGTTCGACGTCGATTCGAGGGAGCCGCGACAGGCGACGGCGCACGCCGTGCAGGAGGTCTCGCTCGCCTCGAGGTCCCAGGGCCGGGCGCGGAACCGGTAGGGGCTCGCCGTGAGCGCGCCGACCGGGCAGATCTGGATCGTGTTGCCGGAGAACGGCGAGTCGAACGGCGTGTCGTAGTAGGTGATCACCTCGGTGCTGGCGCCGCGGCCACCGAAGTCGATGAGCGGGTCGCCGGCGACCTCCGCCGCGAAGCGGGTGCAGCGTCCGCACTGGATGCAGCGCTCTCGGTCGAGCAGGACGAGGTCGCTGATCGGGGTGGGCTTCGGGAAGTGGCGCTTCTCTTCGACGAAGCGGGATTCGCCGGGCCCGAAGGCGAGGGTCTGGTCTTGCAGCGGGCACTCCCCGCCCCGGTCGCAGACCGGGCAGTCGAGTGGGTGGTTGATGAGCAGGAACTCGAGGACGCCGTCCTGGGCGGTCGTAACGGCGGGGCTCGTCGTGTTGACGACC
>DATDGU010000220.1:0-6814 GCA_036521915.1 Acidimicrobiia bacterium
TTCTCCCATCGACCTAATCCCGCCCACAGCAGGCCATAGAGAGCTGAGAACCACCTCAACCGCGCGGCTCAGGTCAGCCGCACCACCACAAAGCGAGACCACGATGCATTGACCGGAGGTCCCCCTTCATAGAGATCAGGCCTGGCGGGTGACCAGCCCGTCGACGAGGCGGCGCAGCGCGTCGCACACCCCGGCGTCGAGCGTGTCCGCGCCGGCCAGCGCCTCCCCCGCCTTCGTGGCGTGGTCGCGGGCGACGGCCAGCGCCGTGTCGACCGCGCCGTTCGCCGTGGCCAGGCGTCGCACCTCGGCGAGCGCGGTCGGGTCGAGCGGGCCGCCGAGCCGCTCGGCGAGCCCCGGGTCGTCCGCCAGCGCGTAGATGACGGGGAGCGTGTAGATCCCCTCGACGAGGTCCTGGCCGACCGGCTTGCCGAGGTCCGTGTCGGTCGCGGTGAGGTCCAGGCAGTCGTCCACGATCTGGTAGCAGAGCCCGAGATGGGTGCCGAAGCGGGTCACGGCGTCGAGTGCCGGCTCGTCGACGTCGCTCACCATCGCCCCGATGCGACACGACGTGGCGAAGAGCGTCGCCGTCTTGCCTTCGATCGCGGTCGCGTAGTCCTCCTCGGTGCGGCCCACGTCGAAGAGGTGCTGGAGCTCGAGCACCTGGCCGCGGCACAGCTCGCCGATCGTCGCGGCGAGCAGCGCGGCGACGGGGGCGCCGAGCGACGCGGCGAGCGCCGAGGCGCGGGCGAGGAGGAAGTCGCCGGCGAGGATGGCGACGATGTTCGACCAGCGGGCGTTCACCGACGGCACGTTGCGTCGCGTCTCCGCCTCGTCGATCACGTCGTCGTGGTAGAGGGACCCCAGGTGCACCAGCTCGACGGCGACCGCCCCCGTCACCGCGGCGGCCGAGGCCGCCTGGTCGCCGCTCGTCGACGCGTACGCCGCGCCGAGCGTCAGCGTCGGTCGGATGCGCTTCCCGCCCGCCTTCACCAGGTGCGCCGCGACGTCGCCCAGGAACCGGTCGGGGTGACGCACCGCGGCGGCGAGCTCTTCCTCCACCCGCCCGAGGTCAGCGGGCAGCGGCGGGAGCGCGAGCGTCTCCGCCAGGCCCATGCGCCCAAACTACGCAGGGCGCCTCGGAACCACCAAGCCCGGGAACAAAAAGCGGTCCCCCGGCGCTTGATCCAGTCTCACGCGCGGCACCGAATCGGCCGAGAAACCCCTGCGGGCTGCCATGTGCGCAGAAGCCGTGTGGACCCTGACAGGTAGACTGATCTTGGAGGCGGCCCCGGCCCCACCGCCTTCGGGCACCGGCGCGTGGGGACCGAGATCCACCGAGGGACACGGCAGGCACAGTGTTCGAACGATTTACCGACCGAGCTCGACGGGTGGTCGTGCTGGCGCAGGAAGAGGCGCGCCTGCTCAACCACAACTACATCGGGACGGAGCACATCCTCCTGGGCCTGATCCACGAGGGTGAGGGCGTCGCGGCGAAGGCGCTCGAGTCGCTCGGGATCTCCCTCGAGGCGGTGCGCGCCCAGGTCGAGGAGATCATCGGGCACGGCGGCCAGGCGCCGTCGGGCCACATCCCCTTCACGCCCCGCGCCAAGAAGGTCCTCGAGCTCTCGCTCCGCGAGGCGCTCCAGCTCGGTCACAACTACATCGGCACCGAGCACATCCTCCTCGGCTTGATCCGGGAGGGCGAAGGCGTCGCCGCGCAGGTGCTCGTCAAGCTCGGCGCGGACCTGTCGCGCGTCCGCCAGCAGGTCATCCAGCTCCTTTCCGGCTACGCCGGCGCGAAGGAGGGGCAGGGGCAGGGCCCCGGCTCCAGCGAGTCGCAGCCGTCGGGCTCGCTCGTCCTCGACCAGTTCGGCCGCAACCTCACCCAGCTCGCCCGCGAGAAGAAGCTCGACCCCGTCATCGGGCGCGAGAAGGAGATCGAGCGGGTCATGCAGGTGCTCTCGCGCCGCACGAAGAACAACCCGGTGCTCATCGGCGAGCCGGGTGTCGGCAAGACCGCCATCGTCGAGGGGCTGGCGAGCGACATCGTCGGCGGCGACGTCCCCGAGACCCTGAACGGCAAGCAGCTCTACACCCTCGACCTCGGCGCGCTCGTCGCCGGGTCCCGCTACCGCGGCGACTTCGAGGAGCGCCTGAAGAAGGTCCTGAAGGAGATCCGCACCCGCGGCGACATCATCCTGTTCATCGACGAGCTGCACACGCTCGTCGGCGCGGGCGCCGCCGAGGGCGCGATCGACGCCGCGTCGATCCTCAAGCCGATGCTCGCCCGCGGCGAGCTGCAGACGATCGGCGCGACGACCCTCGACGAGTACCGCAAGCACCTCGAGAAGGACGCGGCGCTCGAGCGTCGTTTCCAGCCGATCAAGGTCGAGGAGCCGACCGTCGCGCACACGATCGAGATCCTGAAGGGGCTGCGCGACCGCTACGAGGCGCACCACCGGGTCACGATCACCGACCAGGCCGTCGTCGCCGCGGCGAACCTCGCCGACCGCTACATCTCCGACCGGCATCTGCCGGACAAGGCGATCGACCTCATCGACGAGGCCGGCTCGCGCCTGCGCATCCGCCGCATGCAGGCGCCGCCCGACTTCCGTGAGCTCGAGGACGAGATCGCCACCGTCCGCAAGGACAAGGAGGAGGCGATCGAGGGCCAGCAGTTCGAGCGGGCCGCGTCGCTGCGCGACCGCGAGAAGGAGCTGCTCGAGCAGCGTCGCAGCAAGGAGACCGAGGCGCAGCGCGAAGGCGTCGACCTCTTCAACGAGGTGAGCGAGGAGTCGATCGCCGAGGTGCTGGCCCTCTGGACCGGCATCCCCGTCTACAAGCTCACCGAGGAGGAGACGGCGAAGCTGCTGCGCATGGAGGACGAGTTGCACAAGCGGGTCGTCGGCCAGAACAACGCGGTGAAGGCCGTGTCGCAGGCCATCCGACGCACCCGGGCCGGCCTGAAGGACCCGAAGCGGCCCTCGGGGTCGTTCATCTTCCTCGGACCCTCCGGCGTCGGGAAGACCGAGACGGCCAAGACCCTCGCCGAGTTCCTCTTCGGCGACGAGGGCGCGCTGATCCAGCTCGACATGAGCGAGTACATGGAGAAGCACACCGTGTCGCGCCTCGTCGGCTCCCCGCCCGGCTACGTCGGCTACGACGAGGGCGGCCAGCTGACCGAGGCCGTGCGGCGCAAGCCGTTCTCCGTCGTGCTCTTCGACGAGATCGAGAAGGCGCACCCGGACGTGTTCAACACGCTCCTGCAGATCCTCGAGGACGGACGCCTCACCGACGCGCAGGGGCGCACCGTCGACTTCAAGAACACCGTGATCATCATGACCTCGAACCTCGGCACCGCCGACCTGCGCAAGGCGTCGATCGGCTTCGGGCCGGCCGACGAGGCGGTGAGCTACGAGAAGATGAAGGACAAGGTCATGGAGGAGCTCAAGCGGCACTTCCGGCCTGAGTTCCTGAACCGCATCGACGAGGTGATCGTCTTCGCCGAGCTCTCCATGGAGGAGGTCGGCGAGATCGTCGATCTGATGATCAAGCGTGTCCAGGACCAGCTGGAGGGCCAGGGCCTCGGCCTCGAGCTCACCCCCGAGGCGAAGCTGCTGCTCGCCAAGAAGGGCTACGACCCCCAGCTCGGCGCCCGGCCGCTGCGTCGCGCGATCCAGCGCTTCGTCGAGGACCCGCTCTCGGAGAAGATCCTGTGGAAGGAGTTCCACGCCGGCGAGACGATCGTCGTCGACGCCGACGGCGAGGAGGTCTCCTTCCGGACGGTCGAGGGCGTCGAGCCGCCGCCCGTCGAGCTCGCCGGCTCCGGCTCCGAGGGATAGCGCCGCTCCGCGCGACCGCGGCTCACATGCCCACGATGACCAGGCCGCGCGCGGCACGGCCGCGGCGCGCCTGGTTGCTGGTCGCCGCCGGGCTCGCCGTGCTGCTCGCGGGCTGCAGCACCCGCGCCACGCTCACGGTGACCGTGCACCCCGACGGGTCGGGCACCGTGGCGCTGCGGGTCGCGCTCGACGCGCAGGCCGTGCAGGCGGCCGAGGCCGGCGGCACCCCGCTCGCCGCCGAGGTGCGCCTCAGCGACCTCACCGCGGCCGGCTGGCAGGTCGGCCGCTGGACGACGGCCAAGGACGGGTCCGCCTCCCTCGTGATCACGAAGCCGTTCCAGCACACCGGGCAGGTCGCGGCGATCGCCCGGGAGCTGAGCGGTCCCCAGGGGCCGCTGCACGGCGTGGCCGCGTCGCGTCAGGCGGCCTGGGTCGGGCTCGCGCACACGAGCCGCCTCGAGGGGACGGTCGACCTGCGCGACGCACGCAGCGGCGTGACCGCCGACCCGGCGATCCTCGCCATCCTCGCCGCCCAGCACGTCGACGTCGCCGCCCTCGACCAGCAGCTGTCGGCGCAGGTGCGGGCCGGGCTGACCGTGCAGGTCGTCGCCGACCTGCCCGGCGGCACGCACACCGTCACCGTCCCGGCCGGCACGGCCCGCAGCGTCACCGCGTCCTCGACGGCACCGGACACCCGACGCGCCGGGCTGCTCGCCGCCGCGCTCGCGCTCCTCGCGCTGGCGCTCCTCGCCTGGCGTCACGCCGGGACGCTCGGCCGGCGCCGCGCCCGGGTGCCGGCGGCCCAGCCGTCGCGCCGGCCGCCCGTCAGCGCCCCGCCGCCGCCCAGGCGGCGAACCACGCCGGGAACTCGGTGAGGGAGGCGAGCACCACGTCCGCGCCGGCGGCCCGCAGCGTCGCAGCGTCGTGCGGTCCCGTCGGGACCGCGACCGCCAGCGCGGACGCGTGATGCGCGCCCACGACGTCGTCGGGCGTGTCCGCGACGTACACCTCGGCGCCGTGCTCGGCGAGCGCGGCGCCCTTCGCCGGGCCCCAGCGCCAGCCGACGACCGCGTCGACGTCGAGCCCGACGTGGCGGAGGCAGGCCCGCGCGTTCGGCTCGTACTTCGCGGTGATCACCACGGCGCGGCCGCCGTCGGCGCGCGCCGCGGCGACCGCGTCCGCCGCGCCGGGGAGCAGGACGGTGCCCGGCACGCCGAGATCGACGTAGAGCTCGCGGTACCGGTCGGCGGCGGCGTCGACGGCGTCCGCGGGATACCAGCAGGCGAGCTCGTCCTCGAGGCGCGGGCCGAGCCGAGCGACGACGCGGTCGACGTCGACGGGCACGCCCGTCTCGGCGGCCAGCGCCCGCATCGTCGCCGCGACCCCCGGGCGCGAATCGACGAGCGTCATGTCCAGGTCGAAGCCGACCACCGCCACCGGGTCAGTGTGCCCGGCGCGCCCGACGGCGCCGGGCGGTATCGTCACTGCGCCGCCGCTCGCCCCCTAAGGACGCACGGCCGAGCCCCCCGATGCCAGCCCCGCCGCGATCCGACGCCCTCCTGGCCGCCCTGCGTCTCGTCGCGCCGGGCTCGGCGCTGCGGGAGGGGATCGAGCGGATCATCCAGGGGCGCATGGGCGCCCTGCTCGTGGTCGGCGCCGGCCCCGAGGTGCTCGCCGTCTGCTCCGGCGGGTTCCTCCTCGACGCCGAGTTCACGCCCCAGCGGCTCTCCGAGCTCGCCAAGATGGACGGGGCGATCATCGTGACGAGCGACTGCGCCCGCGTCGTGCGGGCGAACGTGCACCTCGTCCCGGACCCGAACATCCCGACGTCGGAGACCGGGACCCGCCACCGCACGGCGGAGCGGGTCGCCCGCCAGATCCCCGTCCCGGTCATCACGGTGTCCGAGGACCGTACCGAGGTCGCGATCCACGTCGGCGGCATGAAGCGGGCCATCGAGCCGACCCCGCGCGTCATGGCGCGCGCCGACCAGGCCCTCCAGATCCTCGAGCGCTACAAGGCCCGCCTCGACGCGGTCAGCGCCTCGCTGTCCGCGCTCGAGATCGAGGACCTCGTGACGCTCCGCGACGTCGGCACCGTGCTCCAGCGCGCCGAGATGGTGCGCCGCATCGCCGACGAGATCGAGGGCTACGTCATCGAGCTCGGCGCCGACGGCCGCCTCGTGATGCTCCAGCTCGACGAGCTCGTCGGCGGCGTCGAGGACGACCGCCGCCTCGTCGCGAAGGACTACATGGGCGCCGAGCCCGAGTGGTCGCTCCCCGACGTGATGCGGCGCCTGCGCGACCTCGACGACGAATCGCTGCTCGACCTCCACGAGGTCGTCGGCGTGCTCCACGGCGGTGCGATCGGCCTCGACTCGGCGATGCAGCCCCGCGGCTTCCGGATCCTCCAGAAGATCCCGCGGCTCCCCGAGATCGTCGCCGACCACGTCGTCGACCGGTTCGGGAACCTGCAGAAGATCATGCGGGCCAACGAGAACGACCTGGTCCAGGTCGAGGGGGTCGGCGACGCCCGCGCCCGGGCGATCAAGGACGGGCTCGCCCGCCTCGCCGAGACGAGCATCCTCGAGCGATACGCCTGATGGGCGCGCTCGAGCCCGGTGCCCGTCCGGCGTCCACCGAGCGCGTCGTGCTCGACGGCCGCGACGGGACGCCGATCCCCGCGATCGTCGCCCACCCCGACGACGGCGACCCGACCGGCGCGCTCGTCGTGCACCCCGACCTCATGGGCGTGCGCCCGCTCTTCGACGACCTGTGCCGGCGCCTCGCCACGCACGGCTACGCCGTCTGCTGCCCCGAGCCCTTCGCCCGCGCGCCCGCGATCGTGCGGGAGGCCGACGCGCCCGACGCGCGCCTCGCGTACCTGCCCGAGCTCGACGACGACGCGCAGCTCGCCGACCTCGCCGTCGCCGCCGACCGGCTCGGGCGCGAGCCGGTGGCGGTGCTCTGCTTCT
>DATDGU010000221.1:0-25873 GCA_036521915.1 Acidimicrobiia bacterium
GACGCGGATCTCGATGTGGTCCCGATGCTGGCCGGCCGTGAGGCTGACCGTGCTGCGGTGAGGGGAGACCTCGAGGGCGTTGTTCAACAGGTTGTCGAGCACCTGCTCGAGGCGTTCGGGCGTGGCGCGTGCCCACAGGCCGGTGGCGTCGTCGGCGTCGAGCGTCACGTCGCGCTCGGCGGCGAACGCCGTCCACGCATCCCGCCGGCCGGCGAGCAGCGCCCCGACGTCGACGTCGACCGGCGCCGGCGGATTGCGCTCGGCGCGGGCGAGGGCGAGCAGGCCGTCGACGAGGCGGCTCAGGCGCTCGACCTCGGCACCGGCGCCCTCGACGTCCTCCGCCGCGGCCGGGTCGACCTCGCTCTCGAGGTTCTCCAGGCGCAAGCGCAGCGCCGCGAGCGGGGATCGCAGCTGGTGCGACGCGTCCGCGACGAAGGACTGCTGGGCGTTGACGAGCTCCTCGAGCTGCTCGGCGGTCGTGTTGAACTCCTCGGCGAGGAGCCGCACCTCGGTCGGGCCCGACGGGACCGGGGCGCGCGTCTCGAAGTCGCCCTCGCCCAGGCGCGACGCCGCGTGGCCCAGGTCGGCCAGCGGGCGGGTGACGGAGCGGGCGACGACGAGGCTCACCAGCAGGACGATGGCGAGCACTGCGCCGCCGATCGTGGCGAGCAGCAGCCAGTTGTTCCGCACGCTGGCGTCGACCGACGCCGTCGAGCGCGAGACACGGACGGCCCCGACCACCGTGTTCCGGTCGAGGACGGGGAGGGCCACGTAGTACAGGTTCGAGCCCAACGTCCGTGAGTAGCGCGTGCCGGTCGACTCGTGCCCGTTGAGCGCCCCTGCGAGGTCGAGAGGCTCGAGCACGTCGGGGTGCGGCTCGAGGTCCGGGGGTTCGGTGCTGGCGAGCCCGTGGCCGCTCGCGTCGGCGACGATGACGCGGTCACCCGTCTCGTGCTGGTAGCGCACGACGAGCGCCTGCAGCTCCGCCGCGTCCTCCGTGCCGGGCTGCGACTCGAGGTTCTCCTCGGCGCGCGTGGCCAGCGTGATCGCGTCCTCGTGCACCGACTGCTGCAGCCGGCGGTGCTCCGAGTGCGCGAACGAGATCCCCAGCGGGACCTCGAGGCCGATGAGGACGATGATCGTGATCGTCAGGTAGCTGAGGAGCAAGCGGTTACGCACGGCCGCTCACGAGCGTGCCCTCAGCCGGAAGCCCACGCCGCGCACCGTCTCGATCCACGCTGGGTCGCCGAGCTTCTTCCGCAAGGACGCCACGTGGACGTCGAGCGTCTTGGTCGGCCCGTACCAGTGAGGGTCCCACACCGTCTCGAGGATCCGTCCCCGGCTCCACACGGCGCCCGGGTCCTCCGCCAGGAGCGCCAGCAGGTCGAACTCCTTCGGGGTCAGCGCGACCTCTCGGTCGCCGACCCGCACCTCGCGGCTGCGCGGATCGACGGACAATGACCCGGCGTGGAGGGGTGTGCTGTCGAGCGCGCGGGGCCCGCGACGGCGCGTGACGGCGCGGATCCGGGCCAGCAGCTCCCGAAAGCCGAACGGCTTCACGATGTAGTCGTCGGCGCCAAGCTCCAGGCCGATCACCCGGTCGACCTCCTCGCCTCGGGCCGTCACGACGATGATCGGGACGTCGGACGCGGCGCGCAGCCGGCGGCACACGTCGAAGCCGTCGACGTCGGGCAGCCCGAGGTCCAGGAGGACGATGTCGGGCGCCGGCGCCTCCTGGAGCCGCTCGAGCGCCACCTCGCCGCGGACCAGGCGCTCGACCTCGAATCCCTCCCGGGTCAAGCCCTTCGCCAGCGGGACGGCGATCGACGCGTCGTCCTCCACCAGCAGGACTCGCACCGCCCTACTGTTCCATCCGCGCGAGTGCTCGGCGAACGCCCTTACCGAAATTTGGGACGCGCGTCAATGATGGAATGCCGGCACCGGTTTGCTGAGCGGCGCGGGCTGGGAGCGCAGCTCGGTAAGCGCGTCCTGGAGGTCCACGAGGAGCCCGTCGCCGAGGTCGCGGCTGAACCCGTTGCGGACCACGATGCGCAGCACGGACTGGTGCTCGAGGTGCGCCGGGAGCGCGTACGCCGGGACGAGCCAGCCGCGCTCCCGCAAGGCGCGCGACACGTCGTAGACCGTGAAGCGCTGCTCGTTGTCGCGCACGGTGAAGGCGAACACGGGCAGGTGCTGGGCGCGTGTGAGCAGGACGAACGGGTCGAGCGCGTCGATGCCGGCCGCCAGGTGGCGGGCGACGTCGCGGGTGGTGGTCTGCACGCGGCGGTACCCGTGCCGGCCGAGGCGCAGGAAGTTGTAATACTGCGCGATCACCGGAGCACCCGAGCGCGAGAAGTTGAGCGAGAACGTGGACTCGTTCCCGCCGAGGTAGTTGACGGAGAACACGAGCTCGTCGGGGAGGGCCTCCTCGTCGCGCCAGACCACCCAGCCGACGTTCGGGTACACGAGCCCGTACTTGTGGCCGGACGCGTTGATCGACGCGACGCGGCGCAGCCGGAAGTCCCACTCGAGGTCCGGGTCGAGGAACGGGGCGACGAAGCCCCCCGACGCCGCGTCCACGTGCATCGGGATGTCGGGTCCGCCGTCGGCCGCCAGCTTGTCGAGCGCACCCGCGATGTCGGCGATCGGCTCGTAGCTGCCGTCGAAGGTCGAGCCGAGGATTCCGACGACGCCGACGGTGTGGTCGTCACACTGCGGCAGCGCCGCGGCGGCGGTGAGGTGCCGGCGACCGGCCTCGAGCGGCACGAGGCGCGGCTCGACGTCGAAGTAGCGACAGAACTTCTCCCAGCAGACCTGGACGTTGATGCCCATGACCAGGTTGGGCTTCGTGTCGTCGAGCCCGGCGCTGCGGCGTCGGGTCTCCCAGCGGCGCTTCAGCGCCAGGCCGCCGAGCATCGCCGCCTCGCTCGAGCCCGTCGTCGAGCAGCCGACGGCCTGCTCGTCGTCGGGTGACTTCCAGAGATGGGCGAGGATGTTGACGCAGCGCTTCTCGATCTCGGCGCTCTGGGGGTACTCGTCACGGTCGACGATGTTCTTGTCGAAGCACGCGGCCATGAGGTCGCTCGCCTCGGGCTCCATCCAGGTGCTGACGAACGTCGCCAGGTTCAGCCGCGCGTTGCCGTCGAGCATCAGCTCGTCGCGCACGATCTGCGCGGCGGTGGGCGCCGGCAGGGACTGGTCGGCCAGCTTGAACGTCGGGATGGTGACGTCGCCGATCCCGGCGTACATCGGATTGGCCGCGACCTCGCGGTCCTGCAGGCTGGGCGGCACCTGGCGGGAGAGCGGCACCATGACCTCCTTCGCGTCGAGCGCGGCGGAGCCTATGGCCGGCCTGCGAGACCGCCCGTGGGACCCCGGCGCGGCCCGCAGAGCCCGAGATTATAGAGGGTCCCTCACTATGCGGTATACTCAATGTCTGATGATCTGGATGGAGCGATGACGACCGCCGGCGTGGGACGACCCCGTGTCCGTACCGAGGCCGATTCGTCGGCGGCGTTGGCCGAGCTCATCGTCCGCGCCTCGTGGCGGCTCCGCCGGGGCGCGGCCAAGGAGCTGGCACCGCTCGGTGTCACCTTCGGCCAGGCCCGGGTGATGCGGGTTCTGGCGGGCGCCCCATCGCCGATGCGCATGGCAGACCTCGCCGCCCAGCTGGAGATCGTGCCCCGGTCGGTCACGACGATGATCGACGGCCTCGAGGCAGCGGGGCTCGTCGTGCGCGATCCGGACCCGCACGACCGGCGGTGCCTGTTCGTTACCCCGACCTCGGCGGGGCGCGCCGTGCTCGAGCGCCTGCACCGCGCCCGGCGCGCGACGGCCGAGGAGCTCTTCGCGCCGCTGTCCGCCGACGAGCGAGTCGAGCTGGCGCGGCTGCTCGGCTCGATGGGCGCCACGGACGAGTCGGAGGATCGCTGATGGGTCATGGCAGCCCGATGTGGGGAGCGATGCGGTCGCTTCGACGCGACCAGTCCGTCACCGACGTGAAGGTCGCGAAGGGCACGGCGAAGCGCATCATGCGCTTCGCCGCGCCGTACAAGGTTGTCCTCATCTTCTTCTTGGTGCTCGTCGTCCTCGACGCCGTGATCACCGCGATCAACCCGCTCATCCTCCGGGACATCATCAACAACGGCATCCTGAAGAACGACACGGAGCTCATCGTCAGCCTCGCGCTCCTCGTCGCGGGGCTCGCGATCCTCGACGCCCTGCTCTCGCTCGCGCAGCGATATGTGTCCGCCCGCATCGGGGAGGGCCTGATCTACGACATGCGCACCCTCGTGTTCGACCACGTGCAGCGCATGCCGATCGCATTCTTCACCCGCACCCAGACCGGCGCGCTCGTCACCCGGCTCAACAACGACGTGCTCGGCGCCCAGGAGGCGTTCACCGACGTCCTCTCGACGGTGATCGGCAACCTCATCGTCGTCCTGTTCATCCTCGTGGTGATGTTCCTGCTCTCGTGGGAGATCACGCTCCTGGCGCTGGTGCTCCTGCCGATCTTCCTGCTCCCGGCCCGGTGGCTCGGGCGGCGCATGCAGGCGATCACCCGCGAGGCGTACGTGCTGAACGCCGAGATGAACACCACGATGACCGAGCGTTTCAACGTCTCGGGGGCGCTGCTCGTCAAGCTGTTCGGCCTCCCACGGGACGAGTCGGACACGTTCGACCGGCGAGCCGGACGCGTCCGCGACATCGGCATCACCCAGGCGATGTACGCCCGGTTCTTCTTCGTGGCCCTCACGCTCACCGCGGCGCTGGCCACCGCGCTCGTCTACGGGTGGGGCGGCGTCCTGGCCGTCGACGGCGTGCTGAGCATCGGGACGCTCGTCGCCCTCACCGCGTACCTGGCGCGCCTCTACGGGCCGCTCACGCAGCTGTCGAACATCAACGTCGACCTCATGACGACCCTGGTTTCCTTCGAGCGGGTCTTCGAGGTGCTGGACCTCCCGCCGATGATCCAGGAGAAGCCCGACGCCGTCGAGATCCCCCGGGGCCCGGCACTGGTCGAGTTCGACCACGTCGACTTCTCGTACCCGAGTCCCGACGAGGTGTCGCTCGCGTCCCTCGAATCGGTCGCGAGCCTCGATCGCACGTCCGGCGGCCCGATCCTCCACGACGTCAGCTTCCGAGTCGAGCCTGGGACGATGACGGCGCTCGTCGGGCCCTCCGGCGCCGGCAAGACGACGATCTGCTCCCTTGTGCCGCGGCTCTACGACGTGCGCTCCGGCGCCATCCGCATCAACGGCGTCGACGTCCGGGACACCACGCTCGACTCGCTGCGCACGAGCATCGGGATGGTGACCCAGGACGCGCACATGTTCCACGAGACGATCCGCTCGAACCTGCTCTATGCGAAGCCCGACGCCACGCCGGAGGAGCTCGAGTCGGTGCTGCGCGCCGCGCAGATCTGGCCGCTCGTTTCCGGGTTCGCCGACGGGCTCGACACGGTCGTCGGCGACCGCGGCTACCGGCTCTCGGGCGGCGAGAAGCAGCGGCTGGCGATCGCCCGCCTGCTGCTGAAGGCGCCCGACATCGTCGTGCTCGACGAGGCGACCGCGCATCTCGACTCCGAGTCGGAGCTCGCGGTGCAGCGGGCGCTGGAGACCGCGCTCGCCGGGCGGACGTCCCTCGTCATCGCCCACCGGCTCTCCACGGTGCGCGACGCCGACCAGATCCTCGTTGTCGAGAACGGACGCATCGTCGAGCGCGGCCGCCACGGCGACCTTCTCGAGGCCGGCGGGCTCTTCGCCGACCTCCACCGCACCCAGTTCGAGGGCCAGCGCGTCCACGAGTCGCCGCAGGTCGCGAGCCCCGCGAACCAGCCGGTCTGATCGGCGAGGCCGCCGGCCTCAGTGGTTGGCGTACTCGATGAAATCGTACGGATAGCCGCGCGGGAAGGCGCTCGCCCAGAACAGCGCCGTGCGCTGGTCGTCCTCGAGCTCCCAGCCGAGCGCCCCGAGGTTGTCCTCGAGCTGCTCGAGGGTGCGGACCCCGATGATCGGCGCGGTGATCCCCGGCCGGGCGAGCACCCAGTTCAACGCGACCTCCGCGGGGGTCTTGCCGGTATCCGCCGCGACCTTCCCGACCGCGTCGACGATCTTCCACGCCCGGTCGTCGAGGCGGTACGTGAACGTGATCGGCTCCTCCGTGTCGCCGCCGCGGGTCCCCGCCGCCAGGTCCTCCCCGCGGCGGTACTTCCCGGTGAGGATCCCGCCGCCGAGCGGGCTCCACGGGAGCACCGCGAGCCCCCGGTCTCGGCACAGCGGCAGCAGCTCGCGCTCGATGTCGCGGGTGATGAGCGAGTACTCGGGCTGGAGCGACGAGAAGGGCTCCCAGTCGTGGAGCGTCGAGATGCCGAGCGCGGTGGCGAGGTGCCAGGCCGCGAAGTTGCTCGCACCGAGGTAGCGCACCTTGCCCTCGTGGACGAGGTCGTTCAGCGTGGAGAGGCTCTCCTCGAGCGGCGTGCGCGCGTCCCAGCAGTGCACCTGGTACAGGTCGATCCACTCGGTCCCGAGGCGTCGCAGCGACGCCTCGACGGCGAGCCGGATGTGGCGCCGCGACAGCCCGACGTCGTTGGGGCCGTCGCCCATGGGGAAGCGCACCTTCGTCGCCAGCACGACGTCGTCGCGCTTGGCGCCGAGCGCCCGCCCGGTGATCTCCTCGGAGACCCCGGTCGAGTACACGTTCGCCGTGTCGACGAAGTTGCCGCCGGCGTCGAGGAACCGGTCGAGGATCCGCTTGCTCGTCGCCTCGTCGGCCTCCCGGCCGAACGTCATCGCGCCGAGGCACAGCTCGGACACCCGGACACCCGTCCGCCCCAGCGGTCGTAGCTCCACTCCAGCTCCCCTCGGTCGGTCCCCCGGCCGCCCGATCCTCACCCGCCCCGCCCGGGCGACACAAGGCGGCTTCAGGACGGGCGCCGTGTTGTCGACACCATGGACTCGCGACCCGAGGAGTGCGGTGAGACCAGGCTCGCAGCGACGCCGCCCGGCCGGTGGCTGGTCCCTCGTGGCGGCGCTGGTGGCCCTCGTCGCCCTCGGCGCGGCGTGCACCCCGATCGTCGTGCCGCCCCCGCCGCCCGCCGCGCCGCCCGCCCCGCCCCGCACCCCGAGCGGCGTCGTGGCGGTCGGGCTCCCGACCCACGTCGGCGTCGGGCTCGCCGCGAGCCCCGACGACCTAGCCCCCGGCGGCTGGGTGGCGAGCACCGGGGTGTCCTTCGACTACGCGTACCAGTACCTCGCGGGCGGCGTGAACACCGGCCAGGGCTGGCAGACGTGGAACGCCAGCGCCGAGTTCCCCGACCTGTACGCCGGCGCGGCGCACGCGCGCGGGACCATCCCTGTGTTCTCGTACTACATGCTGCTGCAGTCGAGCGGCAGCTGCGGCGCCTGTGCCGAGGCGCAGAAGGACCTCACGAACCTCAACACGCCGTCGCATGGCGGCGTACTTCGCCGACTTCGCGACGCTCATGCAGCGTCTGGGCGCGGGGACCTCCGGCGGCGTGACGGGGTACGGCGCGACGACGATCGTGCAGGTCGAGCCGGACCTCTCCGGCTACGCCGAGCAGGCCGTGCTGTCGTCCCCGTCGTGCTACGGCTTCTGCAGCGGGACGGGCAACGACCCAACGCTGCTCCACGCGTCGGTCGCCAGCTCGGGCGACGCCGCCGCGGCCGGCTATCCGGACACCTACCAGGGCTTCAACCTCGCGCTGCTGCACCTCCGCGACGTGTACGCGCCGAACGTTCGGCTGGCGTTCCACGTCAGCAACTGGGCGACGCTGCGCGACATCGGGAGCGATCCTGACCCGTCGCTCAGCGGCGCGACGCAGGGGACGCTGGCCGGCGACTTCGCCGCGGCGAGCGGCGTCAGCCAGGCGCCGGCCAACACGTCGACGTACGACCTGGTCTTCAACGACGTCGACGACCGCGACGCCGGCTACTACAAGTACGTCGACGGCCGACCCGACGCATTCTGGGACCGGCTAAACGTCACCGTCCCCGACTTCGCCCGCTGGGAGGACTACCTCGGCGCGGTGACCGCGGCGACGGGCCGACGCGCCATGGTCTGGCAGGTGCCCCTCGGGAACCAGTACTTCGACACCGACAACAACACGCCCGGCCACTACCAGAACAACCGGGCCGAGTACTTCTTCGGCCACATGGCCGAGCTGAGCAGCATCGGCGTCATCGGCGTGCTCTACGGCCGTGGCAACGCGGGCAGCACGACCAACACCGACGGGCAGGGCGACGGCGTCACGAACCCGACGCCGATCTGCGACAGCGACGGGCTGAGCAGCGGCAGTATCTGCAACACCCACGTGTCGACCGTCGCCGACGACGACGGCGGCTACCTGCGGATGGCCGCCGCCGCGTACGAGGCCAGCCCGGTCCCGATGAACTGACCGGCTACCAGCGCTCCCAGTGCACGACGTCCTCGACGGGGCGGCGGGGCGCGGGATGGAACTCGCGGCCCACGGTGTGCGCGACGGGCACGAGCGCGACCTGGGTCACGTCCGGGTGGGGGATCCCGAGGAGGGCGGCCATCTCGTCCTCGAGCATGAGGTGCGCGGTGGTCCACGAGGTGCCGAGCCCGCGGGCGTGCGCCGCGAGCATGAAGCTCCACACCGCGGGCAGGATCGAGCCGTAGGCCGTCGCCTGGTCGACGAGCGGCCCGGCGTCGGCCCGGCCCTCGATGCAGGCGATGACGAGGACCGGCACCTCGTCGAGGTGCTCGAACAGGTACGCGGCGGACGCCATGACCCGGCGGCGGGCGGGCCGCTCGTCGTCACGGCGGGCGGGCGCGGGCGGCTTGTCGGCGCGCTGGGCGTACGCCACGGCGCCGCGCCGGAACGCGTCGGCGACGGCGCGGCGGCGCTCGGGTTCGGTGACGACGACGAAGTGCCAGCCCTGCTGGTTGCCGCCGTTCGGGGCCTGCAGCGCGATGCGCAGGCACTCCTCGATCAGCGTCGGGTCGACGGGCCGGTCGAGGTCCAGGCGTCGCCGCACGGCGCGCGTCGTCGTGAGCAGCTCATCCGTCGGCTCGGCGCCCACGCCGGCACGGTATCGGGGCCGGTCAGGACTCGGGGTGCTGCGCCGCGCCGTCCGGCGGCGTCGAGCGGATGACCGCCACCGAGTTCTCGGGGTGATCCGGGTCGAGCAGGAGGTCGAACGCCTGGCCGTCGTGCGGCTGGGGCGCTTGCCCGACGATCTCGATGTCGTCGCGCTCGGGCCGTCCCTCGAGCGCGTCGCGCAGTCCCAGCAGGCCCGCGGCGATGACCCCGCCGACCGCACCGCGGCGGAAGCGGTCAACCGGCCGCTCGGTCGACGGCTCCTCGCCGTCACCGGCGGCGCCGCGCGGCTTGGGTGCCGGGACCTCGTAGCCCATGGTCCGATGCTACGACGGTGTCATCGGGGGTGACGACCGCGCGCCGGGTGTTCCCGGGAGGCCATCGCCGGGGTCGTGGCCCTCCAGCCGCGGGTCAGCGTCGGGTGGACCCGGCAGAAGTTGGAGTGGGCGTCGTGCAGGCTGATGGCGTTGGGCGTGCTCAACTCGGCGAACTCGTTCGTCAGTGAAAGGGGCAATTCCCACCCTCACGGACCGGTTCTGTCCTCGACGGGGTGCGGAGCTGCTCGACGAGCGGGCGCACCAGATCCGTGTTAAGCATCGGGAGTCGCGCTCGCGGTAGATCCGACGAATCAACAGGGGTCCCATTGTTCGTGACCGTCATTCATCGAATCCATGACCCCGAGGGCTTCGAGGCCGCTGAGGTCAAAGCGCTCGAGGCGGGCCTTCCGACGAGCGTCGCGTTGCCAATCCACGCGGCAACACAGGATCACACGCTCGGCGTCTGCATCTGGGAAGGCGCATCAGTGCCGGCGGTGCGCGAAGTCGTCGAAGGTGTGGTTGGACCGTTCGCCGACAACGAGTACTTCGAGATGGACGTCGACGGCCTCACACCCCAACTCGCGAAGTAGCCAGCCGCCCGTTCCACCCCCTCCTTCGGACCCCTCCCACCGGGTGGGCCCGGGGCGCAGCGCCGTACACTCCCGCGATGGCCTCGCTGTCGGACTTCGCGTCCCTGCTCGTGTCCGAAGGCAACATCGCCGTCGTCGGCACGGCGCGCGCTGATGGGTCGGTGCAGGCCTCGATCGTGAGCGCGGGCGTCCTGGACCATCCCGTGACCGGCACGCCCGTCGCGGCGCTGGTGGCGCGTGGCGACGCGCTCAAGCTCCGCCACTGGCGGCGCGACCCCCGCGCCACCCTCGTGGCCCAGTCCGGCTACCGGTGGGTCACCGTGGAGGGCACCGTCGCGCTCGCCGGCCCCGACGATCGCCTCGACGGGGTGGACCCGGGTGCCCTTCCCGCGCTGCTGCGGTCGGTGTTCCAGGCCGCCGGCGGCACGCACGAGGACTGGGCGACCTTCGATCGCGTCATGGCCGAGGAGCGGCGCGTCGCCGTGCTCGTGACCCCGACCCGCGTGTACTCGAACTAGGGCGTCAGCTCGAGGCGTACGCGAACACGACGCTGGTGATCCCGAGTCGCCTCAGCACCAGCTGCACGTCGACGACCGCCACCCGCTGCGCGCTGAGCGGCACGCCGTCCGTCTGGGCTTGTTGGCCGAGGCGCGTCACCGCCTCGCTCTGCAGGTCGCTCGTCGCGATGCTGGTCCCGAGGATCTGGGTGCCCAGGTCCTCGTGGTGGCTGACCACGCCACTCTGGGACGTGTCGAGCACGGCCGTGCCGAGCTGCGCCGCGGGGATCTGCACCTGGGCGCGCGTGCCGACGAGGCGGACCTCCGCCGCGCCGATCGACGACAGATCGACCGTCGCGGTGTCCGTGCCGACGGCGCGGTAGGTCACGCGATCGCCGAAGCCGGGGATGTCCGAGGAGTTGTCGAGGGTGAACGTGACCGACACCGCCGCCGGGCTCGAGGAGACCGGGCCGAGGCGTCGCACCGCGCTCCGCACCGTCGCCGCGGTCAGGCCGCCGTGCCCCGAGGGGGCAGTCACCCCGAGGGCGGCGAGGGTGCCGCCCGTGACGAGGCCGGCGGCCAGTGCGGCGGCGAGGACGCCGAGCCACGCCCGCGAGCGGCGCGGCGCCGGTGCGGGCGCGGGTGTGTGCGCGCGCGGCGGCTCGGAGCGCAGGACCCGGGTCGGTCCCGGGCGGTCGGTGACGGTGGCCGCCGGACCGCCGTTGGGGGTCGGGATGGGCACGGTGACGGGAGGCGTCGGCCCGACGCGACGCCGCGCCGGGGGCGCGGGCCCACGGCGTCGTCCGGATCGCACGATCCGGGGTTGGGTTGATGCGTCGAGCAGGGCCACGTGCGCCTCCCACTGGCCGTCCGACATTGTGGTCGCTCCGGGGACCCTTGTGGGGATCGGGTTGCCGGCCGGGGTGCCCGACGTTGCCGCGTAGGGTCAGCGGCCCGGACGGTGACCACCGAAGGAGGGAAGCGTGAGCGACGCGATCCAGGCCGAGACGGTGCGGATCGAGGGCGACGGCGGCGACGAGATCCCGGCCTACCTCGCCCGGCCGCTCGGGCCCGGCCCGTACCCGGGCGTGGTCGTGATCCACCACATGCCGGGCTACGACCCCGAGACGAAGGAGATCACCCGCACCTTCGCCGTGCACGGCTACCTCGCCCTCTGCCCGAACCTGCACCACCGGGACGCCCCGGACGCCGAACCTGGCGCGGCGGCCGCGGCGGCGCGCGAGGCCGGCGGCGTCCCCGACGACCGCTGCGTCGGCGACGTCGCCGGCGCGGCGCGCTACTTCCGCACGTTCCCCGCGTGGAACGGAAAGGTCGGCGTCATCGGCTACTGCTCCGGCGGGCGCCAGTCGTATCTCTGCGCGTGCCGGCTGGCCTTCGACGCCGCCGTCGACTGCTACGGCGGCCGGGTCGTCGCCGGGCCCGACGACCTGTCTCCCCGTCAGCCCGTCGCGCCGATCGACCTCACGCCGCGCCTGTCGTGCCCGCTCCTCGGGCTCTTCGGCGGGCAGGACAAGAACCCGTCACCGGCGCACGTGCGCACGCTCGACGCCGCACTGACCGAGCACGGCAAGGCCCACGAGTTCCACACCTACCCCGAGGCCGGCCACGCCTTCTTCTCGGTGGACCGACCGAACTTCAACGTCGAGGCGGCCAAGGACGGGTGGCAGCAGATCTGGGCGTTCTTCGGCACCCACCTCGCAGGGTGAGCTACGCGGGCGCGAGATCGGTGCGGTACTCGGGGTGCTCGTCGAGCCACGCCGACGCGGCCCGCATGCTCGCCTCGTTCTGGCGGTTGATGAACTTGTAGATGGGGCCCTCGAACCACTTCCACGGCGCCTTCGTGAGGTTGTAGCGCTCCTCGAAGTGCAGCCGGGTGTGGCCCGCGTCGATCGGCTCGAGGCGCACCGTGCCGGTCTGGTCGTTGCCCGGATCCGAGCTGATCATCGTGTACGTGTAGCCGACGCCCTCGTCGACGTCGTGGACGAGCTCGAGCGCGGATCCCTCGCGCCCGAGCGGCATCTTGAAGATCACCCGTCGCAGGCGCCCGTTCTGGTGCTCGTCGCCGGGCCAGAGGACGTCGACCCGCTTCACCATCGGCGCGTAGTCGGTCCAGTGGTCGTAGTCCTGGAACAGTGCCCAGAGCCGCGGCGCGGGTTGGGGCAGGTCGAGCGTGTACTGGTGCTCGCGCACGGTCCTCCTCCCGCGGGGGCCGTCAGTGCGTCGTGTAGTCGATCGGTGCGGCGCCCTTCACGCCGACCGCGAAGCAGAAGCAGTGGATCGGCGCGTGGTCGCTCACCGGTCGGAGGCTGTGCACCTTGTCCGGCGGGATGTAGACGAGGTCGCCCTGAGCGATCGGCCGATCTTCGCCGTCGACCGTCATGACGCCGCGGCCCGAGATCACGTAATAGAACTCGTGCGTCGGGTGCGAGTGCGGGAACACCATCTCGCCGCCCTTGACCTCGAACTCGTTCGCGAGCTCGAGGTAGCCGCCGTCGGTCAGGTCGAACATCTCGCGGGGCCGGACGAGCCACCAGACCGGCACGGTCCCGTTGTGCTCCACCTCGGGTTCGACGTCCTCGATCGATCGCACGTCCATCAGGTCCTCCCGGCTGACCGTCGCGCCGTCACCCTAGTGGCGAGCCGAGGCTCCCGACACCGGCGCGGGCTGTCGACGCCGCGGTCAGCGGTTTGCTAGACGGTGTCGGTGCCGAACTCGTACGGCTCGCTGCTCGCGGTGACGGCGATCGCGCTCGCGGCGCCGCTGCTCGTGTCGCTCGTGCCGCGCGTGCGGCTGCCCGCCGTCGTGCTCGAGATCGTGCTCGGGATCATCGTCGGGCCCGCGGTGCTCGACTGGGTGCACGTCGACGCGCCGGTGAGCGTGCTGGCCGTCATCGGGCTCTCGTTCCTGCTGTTCCTCGCCGGCCTCGAGCTCAACCTCGAGGCGCTGCGTGGCCGCGTCGGGCCGATCCTCTCCGCGTACGCGCTCAGCGGGGTGCTGGCGCTCGCCGGGGGGAGGTCATCCACCTCATCGACGCGGACAACAAGGCGCTGTTCCTCGCCATCGTGGTCGCGTCGACGTCGCTCGGCCTGGTCGTGCCCGTGCTCCGCGACGCCGGGCAGACGTTCTCGCCGTTCGGGCAGCTGGTGCTGGCGGCGAGCTCGGTCGGCGAGTTCGGCGCCATCCTCGCCCTCGCGCTCTTCTACTCGGGGAGCGGCGCGACCGTCGGCACGCAGCTGTTCCTGCTCATCGGGTTCGCCCTGCTCGTCGCGGTGACCGCGCTCGGGATGACTCGCATCGAGCGGTCACCGAGGTTCGCCCACGCCCTCGCGGCGGAGGGCGAGACGACGGCGCAGCTCGGGGTGCGCATCGCCATGCTCGTGCTCGCGCTCTTCCTCGCGCTGTCGCACAACCTGGGGTTCGAGGCGGTGCTCGGGGCGTTCGTCGCCGGGGCGCTGCTGCGGGCCACCGACCCCGAGGTGCGGCTCACGAGCGAGCGGCTGCGCTCCAAGCTGGACGGCATCGGCTACGGCTTCTTGATCCCCGCCTTCTTCGTGACGAGCGGCCTGCAGTTCGACATCCATGCCATGCAGCGGGACCCGGCGTCGTTCGCCGTCGTGCCGGCGCTCGTGGTGTGCTTCCTCGTCGCCCGGGGCGGCTCGGCCGTGCTGTACCGCCGGCTCTACGACGGCCGCCGGGTCGCCGCGGCCGGGCTGTTGCAGGCCACGTCCCTGTCCGTGCCGGTCGTCGCGGCGCGCATCGGCGTGCAGCTCCACACCATCGACGCCGACACGGGCGCGGCGATCATCGCCGCCGGGCTCCTCACTGTCGTACTGTTCCCGCCGATCGCGCTGGGGCTGCTGGCGCGCGAGGAGAGGTCATGAGCGAACCCATCCCCCTGCGAGTCGTCGGCGCCGGCCTGGGCCGGACCGGCACGCACTCCCTGAAGCTGGCGCTCGAGCAGCTGCTCGGCGCGCCCTGCTACCACATGGTCGAGGTCATCGCGCATCCCGAGTTCGTCTCGCTCTGGCGGGACGCGCTCGCGGGCGCGCCGCGTTGGGACGAGATCTACGCGGGCTACGCCACCGCGGTCGACTGGCCGACGGCGGCGTTCTGGCGCGAGCTCATGGCCGCCGCACCCGGCTCCATCGTGCTGCTGTCGGTCCGCGACCCCGACCGCTGGTGGACGAGCGCCAGCCGCACGATCTTCGAGTCGATGCAGCAGGCCGGGCCCCTGGAGGAGCTCGTCGACTTCCGCGAGATGGTCGCGACGATGCTGGGCGAGCGCTTCACGGCGCACTGGGACGACCGCGACGAGGCGATCGCCGCGTATCTCCGGCACAACGAGGAGGTCCGCGCCGAGGTGCCGCCGGACCGCCTGGTCGAGTGGCATCCCGAGGATGGCTGGGCCCCGCTGTGCGCCGCGCTGGACCTCCGGGTGCCCGACGAGCCCTTCCCGCACGTGAACACGACGGACGAGTTCCGGGCGATGACCGGGCTCGACGCTTAGCTGGAGGCGCTTCCGCCCCCGCCGGCCGGCGAGCTCAGGTCCTCGGCGGCCCCATATAGATGACGAGGCGGCGGATCGTGGCCCCGTCGACGGTGAAGAAGTCCGCCACCGGCGTGTGCCGGCCCCCCATGAACAGGTCGATCTCGACGGCGAGCTGGTCGCCGTCGACGACGAAGGGGCCGGGCGTCGGCCGCAGGTCCTCGAACTGGAAGGCGTTGTCCCGGTAGAAGCCGGCGATCGCCGCCGGGCCCTCGAAGGTCCCCGCCACCGTCACCAGGACGGCGTCGTCGGCGAAGCAGGCCGCGACGGCGTCCGCGTCGTGCGCCGCGATGGCCGCGAAGTAGGCGCGGGCGACCGGCGCCGGGTTGCTCATGGGAGGCGGTACAGCGCGGCGGCGTTGTCGCCGAGCACCTTCAACTGGTCGGCGGGCGACATCGGGTCGATCACGTCGCGCAGCGCCTTCACCGCGCCCGGGAAGGTGGCGTCGTGGTGCGGATAGTCCGAGCCCCACACGATGCGGTCCACGCCGACGAACGGCGCGAGCGCCGGGAGGGTCGCCTCGTCGACCTCGAAGCTCACCCAGCACTGGCGGGCGAAGTACTCGCTCGGCCGCAGCCGCAGGTCCGGGCAGAAGCCGCCGAAGCCGTGGAGCTGCTCGTCGAGGCGGTACAGCCAGTACGGCGCCCAGCCGCCGCCCGCCTCGAGGAACACGAACCGCACGTCGGGATGGCGTTCCATGACGCCGAACACGATGAGCTGCGCGCACGCGAGCATCTGCTCGAAGGCGTGCGAGACCGCGTGGAGGATCAGCGGGTTGAAGGGGCGGTCCATCCCGAGGGTCTGGATCGTGTTCGACGAGCCCTCGTGGATCCCGATCGTCACGTCGAGCTCCTCGGCGGCGGCCCACATCGGCTCGAACGCGGGGTGCGACAGCGACCGCCCGAGGCAGGGGTTCGGGCGCACGAACGCCGCGGGGAAGCCGAGGTCGCGCCGGGCGCGGTGCAACTCGGTCACCGCCGCCGCCGGGTCCTGGAGCGGGAGCATCGCCGCGCCGGAGAGGCGTGCCGGGTCGGCGGCGCAGTAACCGGCGAGCCAGTCGTTGTACGCCCGGGCCAGCGCGACGGCGGCGGCCGGGTCCTCGACCGACCAGAAGTTCAGCCCGACCGACGGGTAGAGCACCGCGGCGTCGATGCCCTCCTCGTCCATGTCGGCGAGGCGCAGCCGCGCGTCGAACCCGCCCGGCTGCGCCTGGTCGTAGGTCGTCGAGTGCGCCAGGTCCTCCATCCGGGAGCCGGGCGAGCCGAGGAACCCGAGCGAGACGGTCACGATCTCCTGGGCGCCGACGAAGACGTGGTCGAGGCCGACCGTGTCCCGCTCGACGCGGACGGCGTGTTCGTCGGGCAGCCCGGCCCACGCCGAAAACGGCTCGAGGACGTGGCCGTCCGCGTCGATGACCCGAGTCACGACTCGCATCGTGGACGGACCACCGCAACCGGTCAAGCCGAGCGCGGCGGAACGTTCGATGCGGTGCGGGCGTTACCAAGGGCGAGTCTGCGAAGTCAGACACGAGAACGGGCGGAGAGGAAGGAAGGGGGTCGGACGATGCGAACGCACCTTGACCGGATGAGCGTCCGGCTGCGGCGCTGGGCACACGGGATGCTGTGGCAGCTGCCCGAGCGGGGCTACCCGAGCGAGCACCCGTGGAGCCGCCACCACGGCGGGACGCCCGTCGGCTGACGCCACTACGGTCGCGCCCTCCGGGAGGCGCGCATGACCGATCGGCTGGCCGGCCGGGTGGCGATCGTCACCGGGGCCGGCATGGGAATCGGACGGGGCATCGCCCGGCGCTACGCGCGGGAGGGGTGCCGCGTCGTGATCGCCGAGGTGCGCGCCGACCACGGCGAGCGCACCGCGGCGGCCATCCGGGACGAGCTGGGCGGCGACGCGCGCTTCGCGGCCGTCGACGTCGGCCGGCGCGACGACGTCGAGCGGATGGTCGCCGACACGGTCGCCACCGAGGGGCGCGTCGACATCCTCGTGAACAACGCCCAGGGCTACACGCCGCTCGTCCCCCTCGAGGAGAAGACCGACGAGATGCTCGCCCGCTCGCTCGACACCGGGCTCTGGGCGACGTTCTGGTCCATGCAGGCCGTCTTCCCGCACATGCGGGACCAGCACTTCGGACGGATCATCAACTTCTGCTCGCTGAACGGTGTCACCGGCGCCTGGTTCTCCGTGGACTACAACGCCACGAAGGAGGGGATCCGCGGCCTCACGCGCAGCGCGGCCCGCGAGTGGGGCCAGCACAACATCACGGTGAACGCGATCGCGCCCGGCGCGGCTTCGGAGGGCTACCGCGCGTGGGCCGACCGCAACCCCGACCAAGCACGCGCGGCCGAGCAGACGATCCCGTTGCGGCGCATGGGCGACCCCGAGGAGGACCTCGGCGGCGCCGCGCTGTTCCTCGCCAGCGAGGACGGCGCGTACATCACGGGCCACACGATCTTCGCCGACGGTGGTGGCCACATGGGCACCGCGTGGCAGCCGCCGCGCTCCACGCATCCCGACGGGCTCGGCCATTTCGTCGCCGACGCGGGTGCCGGTTCCGCCGCGACCTGACGCCGCCCGCGGCCCCCATCACAAAACCCCAGGTCACGCTCGGTACAGTCGGGCGTGCGCGCCATCACTGTCTCCGAGTTCGGGCCCCCATCGGTGTTGCAGCCGGCCGAGGTCGCGACCCCGACGCCCGGTCCCGGCACCGTGCTGGTGGAGGTGACCGGCGCCGGTGTCGGGCCGTGGGACGTCAAGGAACGCGCCGGGCGGTTCGGACAGAAGGCCCTCCCGTACATCCCCGGCGTCGAGGTGTCCGGTCTCGTCGCCGCCGTGGGTGAGAACGCCGGCCGCTTCCCGCTCGGGGCCAGCGTGTTCGGGCAGACGGACGGCGGCTACGCCGAGTACGCGGTGGTGGCGCTCGAGCAGCTCGCGGCGGTCCCCGACGGGCTCGACCTCGAGGACGCGGGTGGCGTGCCGATCGCGGCGTGCACCGCGCTCGAGGGGCTGCAGGACCATCTCCACCTCCGCGACGGCGAGTCGCTGCTCGTCGCCGGCGCGTCCGGCGGTGTCGGCTCCTTCGTCGTGCAGTTCGCCAAGGCGGCCGGCGCGCGCGTGATCGGAACGGCGAGCACGGCGAACCGCGACTACCTCCTGGCGCTCGGCGCCGACGAGGCGCTCGACTACCACACCGACTGGATGGGCGCGGCCGCCGGCGTCGACGCCGCGTTCGACTGCGTGGGGGGCCCGACCTGGGCGCAGTGCCTGACCTCGGTGCGCGACGGCGGCCGCGCGGTCACGATCGTCCGAGGTGAGGACGTCACCCGCGAGGGTGTCACCCAAAGCACGTTCGGCGTCACGGTGACGACGGCGCGCCTCGACGAGGCGGCGCGGCTGCTGGCCAGCGGGGGACGCGTCGAGGTCTCGCACCGCTTCCCGCTCGACGAGGCGGCGCGCGCGCACGAGCTCCTCGAGGACGGCCACCCCCGCGGCAAGCTCCTGCTCATCCCGGGCTGACCCGGGACCGTCAGCCCGCCTGGCGGGCGACGGCCGCGGCCGCGGCCGCCGCGGCCGCCGGGTCCAGGTACGCGCGGTCCAGGACCTCGAGGCGCTCGCCGAGCGTGTACACGAGCGGCTGGCCGGTCGGGATGTTCAGCTCGACGATGTCGTCGTCCGCGACGTCGTCGAGATGCTTGACGAGCGCCCGCAGCGAGTTGCCGTGCGCCACGACGAGCACGGTGCGCCCGGCCGTCAGGTCGGGTGCGATCGCGTCGTACCAGTAGGGCAGCATGCGTACCACGACGTCCGCCAGGCACTCCGCCGACGGGAGCGCGTCGAGCGGCAGGTCGGCGTAGCGCGGGTCGAAGCGCGGATGGGTCGGGTCGTCGACCGGCAGGTCCGGCGGGCGCGTGCTGTAGGAGCGGCGCCAGACCTTCACCTGCTCGGCACCGAACTGCTCGACCGTCTCCTTCTTGTTCTTGCCCTGCAGCGCGCCGTAGTGGCGCTCGTTGAGGCGCCAGGAGCGCCGCACCGGGATCCAGGACCGCTCGCATGCCGCGACGGCGAGCTCGGCGGTCCGGATGGCCCGCTGCTGCACCGACGTGTGCAGGACGTCGGCGGGCGGCGCGCCGTCCCGCAGCTGCTCACCGGCGTCGTGGGCCTCCGCTTCCCCGGTCGGCGACAGCGGCACGTCGATCCATCCGGTGAAGCGGTTCTCGCGGTTCCACGTGCTCTCGCCGTGGCGCAGCAGGATCAGCGTCGCCATCAGCGTTGCCGGGCGTCCCGCCCGGACGGCGCGAACCCGATCACGGCGCCGGCGAGGCACTCGGCACGAGCGCGACGAACATCACGTGCCGATGCTACGGCGCACCGGCTCGCCGCAGCGGGTTGGTTCCGACTAGGAGCGCGGCCGCAGCCGGGCGCGTCCGACGAAGTCGGCGATGATCGACGGGCAGAGCGACGCGAGCGGCTTCGGCGGTGTGCACGTGACCTTGGCGACGTTGACCGACGCCGGCTCCCGCGCGAGCTGCGGGAAGAACACCGCCCCCGAGGCGGGGTTCGTGCCGCCCGACGGCTCGCCCGTGCCGCTCACGCCCGCGGGGTCGAGGAACGTCGCGACGTCGCGCGACGGGTGACGGACGACCTCGCGTGCCGGGATCGTCGTGCAGCCGCCCGTTGCCTCGGCGAGGCGCGACGCGACGCTCGCCGGGAAGAGCCCGCAGACGAGCTCCGAGCCGGGCCCGTGGCCCGTGTAGTCGAATCGTGCCGTCACCGCCTCGGCGTCCGCGCCCGGCGTGGTGGCGCCGAGGGGGTCCGACTGGCCGACCGGGAACACGCTGAGGCTCTCGCCCCCGTCCGCGGCCTCGAGCCCGGTGCAGGTCCAGCCGGTCGGTCCCAGCACGACCAGGTAGCCGTCGGAGTAGAAGCGGAGCCGGGCCGCGGTGCGCGCCGCGACCGCGGCCGACAGCTGGGTCGGGATGGGTGGCGGCGACAGCCCGGCGACGCCGGCGCGCGCGGGACACGAGACCACGGCGATCGGCACCGCCGCGGGGTGGGGTCCTGCCGCGGCCGCGGCCGTCGAGACGCCCGCGAGAGCGAGGAGACCGACCAGCGTTGAGACCGCGGCGCGCACCGTCGGAGGGTAGGCGCCGCTACGGCACGGGCTCGATGACCACCTTGCCGAGCGCCCGGCGCTCCGCCACCTCGCGCAGCGCGTCGGCGACGCCGTCCAGGGGGTACACCGACGACACGTAGGGGCGAACTTTTCCGTCGGCGAACAACGCGAGCAACTCGGCTCGGTCGCGCCGCGACGCCTCGGGCGCGTGCTCGGCGAAGGTCCGGAACTCGAATCCCTTGATGACGACGCCTTTGAGCAGCACCAGGTTCAGCGGGATCCGGGGGATCTCGCCGCTCGCGAACCCGACGACGACGAACCGGCCACCCCAGCGCGTCGCGCGCAGCGCCGGCTCCGCGTAGGGGCCACCGACGGGGTCGATCACGACGTCCGCGCCGCCACCGGTCAGCTCCTTTATCGCGACCTTCAGGTCGTCGCGCTCGTAGTTGACGAGCGCTTCCGCGCCGCGCTCGTGGCAGACGGCGAGCTTCTCGTCGTTCGACGCCGCGGCGAGGACGCGGGCGCCCAGATGCTTCGCCAGGTCGACCGCCGCGAGGCCGACGCCTCCCGCCGCGCCGAGCACGGCGACCCACTCCCCGGGCTGCACCTCGGCGACGCTGCGGAGCGCGTGGTACGCGGTCGAGTACACGACGCCGAAGCTCGCCGCCTCGGCGTACGTGACGGACGGCGGCACCGCCGTCAGCGCGGCGGCGGGCAGCGCGATCTGCTCGGCGAACGCGCCGATGAACGTCGAGCCGCACACCCGGTCGCCCTCGCGCACGTCGTCGACGTCGTCGGCGACGGCCACGACCGCGCCCGCGAACTCGCTGCCCGGCGTGAACGGCGTCGGGATCGACACCTGGTACTCGTCGGCGACGATGAGCACGTCCGGGTAGTTCACCGACGCCGCGTGCACCTCGACGACCACGCCGCCGTCCCGCGGCCGGAGGTCGGGCACGTCCTCGACGACGACGCGCTCGGGTGGGCCGTAGGTCTCGCACCGAGCCGCTCGCACGTCATCGCCCCCTCGGTCGGCGGGTCACCGGTCCTCTGCAGGCTGGCCGCTCGACCGGCGTCGAGGCAAGCGCGCGCGGCGTCGGGGCGCCGCACCAGGCGCGGCGTAGGTTGGTCGACGTGCTGGCCGTGCAGTACGACTTCGCGGATCCCGCGTTCCCCGCCTCCCTCGTGGAACTCGACGAGCCGGCGCTGCCGCGCGGTGACTGGGCGCGCGTCGAGGTCCACGCCGGCGGGATCTGCGGCAGTGACCTCCACCTCTTCGCGGCGAACATGGGCGCCGCGCCGACGCTGATGGCCCTCGGCCACGCGTTCCCGTTCGTGCTCGGACACGAGATCGGTGGGACGGTCATCGAGACCGGGCCGGACTGCGCGGTCCCGGTCGGGACCCGTGTCGCGGTCAACCCCGACATCAACTGCCTCGCCCGCGGCATCGACCCGCCCTGCCGTCCGTGCGCCAACGGGTGGCCGTCGTCGTGTCACAACGCGTTCAGCGGCGTGCTCACCCCCGGCTCCGCGCTCGGCTTCACCTCCGACCTCGGCGGCGGCTGGGCCGAGCAGGTCCTCGCCCACAGCTCGATGCTGCACCGCGTCCCGGACGCGGTGACCGACCAGGCGGTGAGCCTGCACGAGCCGGTGTCGATCGCCGTGCACGGCCTGCTGCGCGACCCGCCCCGCGACGGCGACCCCGTCCTCGTCGTGGGCGCGGCCATCATCGGGCTCGCCAGCGTCGCGGCCGTCAAGGCGCTGTTCCCGAGCAGCCCGGTGACGGTCCTGGCCCGCTATCCCCACCAGGCGGCGGCCGCCGAGGCGACCGGCGCCGACCGCGTCGTGGTCGAGCAGGCCGACAAGGCGCACTTTGATGAGCTGGCGGAGGCGAGCGGGGCGCGGCGGTCCGGCACGCGAGACCAGTCGATGCTCATCGGCGGGTTCCCCTACGTCATTGACGCCGTCGGCTATCCGGGCACGGTGAACGACGCGCTCCGGGCCGTCGACAACCGCGGCCGCGTCCTGCTGCTCGGGGCCGCCGCGACGGGCGAATACGACCTGACACCGGTCTGGTGGAAGGAGGCCGCGCTCGTCGGTGCCGTCCGCCACTCCACCGACCCGGGCGTGGGCGGCGGGCCCACGCGCGCGTCGATCGACCGGGCGCTCGAGATCCTCGCGACGGGCTCGCCGCCGGCCGACGTCGTCATCACGCACGAGTTCCCGCTCGCGGGCTACCGCGAGGCCGTCGGCACCGCGCTCGACCGGAAGCAGTCCGCGGCGATCAAGGTCGTGTTCCGACCACACGAGCGCTGAGACGCCCCTCCCGACCGTGACCCGCGCCGGTGCCACGCGATCGCGCCGCGGGCGGGCCCGACGTCGCGGCGTCGGGCTGTGCCTCGTGGCGGGAGCACTGCTCGCTGCGACGCCCGCGACCGCGAGCCCGGCGTCGGGTGCCGCGTCGCTGCGCACCGAGGCGGCGGCCGCGGCGCAACGACTCGGCGCGGCGGACCCCGCCGCGGCGCAGGCGGCCATCGAGGCCTACGTGTGGGGCATCCCGCTCGTGACGATGGTCCGCACGCGCGCCCGCACCCTGTGCCTCGCGCCGGTGAACACGCTGCTGAAGACCTCGAGCCTCGCCGGGCCGAGCAACCGCCTGGTCGTCACCCCGAACGCCGACACGCTGTACGCGAACGCGTGGCTCGACCTCCGGCCGGGTCCGGTCGTCCTCCAGGTCCCGGCGAGCGACCACTACTACGTGTTCCAGTTCCTCGACATGTACACGAACACGATCGCGAACGTCGGGACGCGCACGAACCAGGGCGCGGCGGGGCGCTACGCCATCACCGGACCGGGGTGGCACGGCTCCCTCCCGGCCGGCGTGCGGCGCATCAGCTCGCCGACCCCGGACGTGTGGGTGATCGGGCGCACCCTCGTCACCTCGTCGACCGACCTCGCGGCCGCCGTGGCGCAGCAGCGCGGCGACACGCTGTCGCCGCTCGGCGGTCCCCCCGCCTCGACGCGGACACCCGGGCTGGGCGGCTGCGCCGCGGCGACCGCGTCGAACGCCACGTTCCTCACCGAGCTCGGCACCGCGATGGCGGCCGACCCGCCACCACCCCGCGACCAGCCGATCGTCAGCGACCTCGCCGCGGTCGGGATCGGTTCCGGGCTCACCCCATCGGCCGCGCTCACGCCGGGGCTGGTGAGCCAGGCCGTCGCTGCGGGCACGGCGGTCGTCGACCGCACCGCGGCCGCGGCGCGCCTCACCCGGGACGGCTGGTCGAACCTCCCGAGCCAGGGCACCTACGGCACCGACTACGTGGCCCGGGCCGCGACGACGGCCGTCGGCTTGGGCGCCAACGTGCCCGCCGAGTCCGTCTACTTCCACGCCGGGACCGACGCGTCCGGCGCAGCGCTCAGCGGGGCGAGCGGGTACCACCTCCACTTCGCGGCCTCGGCGCTGCCCCCGATCGACCGGCGCGCCTTCTGGTCGCTCACCGCCTACGGTCCCGACCACTTCCTCGTGGCGAACGCCATCAACCGCTACAGCATCGGGGACCGCACGACCGGGCTCCGCTACGGGGTGGGCGGCTCCCTCGACCTGTACGTCGGCCCCACGGCCCCGGCGGGGCACGAGGCGAACTGGCTGCCGGCGCCGCCCGGCCCCTTCAGCCTGATCTTTCGCGCCTACCTGCCGGGCGCCCGGATCCGAAGCGGCGCCTGGGCGCCGCCCCCGATCCAGCCCGCCTGACCCTCCTCGACCGACCGGCCGGCGGGTTCCGCTCAAGGTCATGGTGGCTTCGTGCCGATTGTCCGATCGTGGCTGAGGGATGGCAGCCCGCGGCGTGGCGACGCGCGCCAGGGAACGCGGTCGGAGGCGGCCGACCGTGACCACGGCGACGCTCTCGTCGACGCGTCCGGTGGCCGAGCACCGGGGGTCGGCGGCGCGCGCCCGATCGGCGCTGCAGCCGCTCGTCGTCCTGCTGTGGTGCTACGCCCTGTACGACATCCTGCGGACGTCGGTGACCGGCTCGCTCGCCACCGCCGTCACCAACGCGGGGCGCATCACGAGCCTCGAGCACGCCCTCGGGCTCGACATCGAGGGGACGATCCAGCGGGCGGCGCTGCACGTCCCGTGGCTCGTCGACGCATGCAACTACTGCTACTCGCTGACCCACCTCCTCGCCCCGCCGATCGTGCTCGTCGTGCTCTACGTCAAGGCGCCGGCCCGCTTCCGCGTGGCGCGCAACGCCCTCCTGGCGCTCCTCGCGCTCGCGCTGCTGTGCTTCTGGCTCTTCCCGGTCGCGCCGCCTCGCCTCGTGCCCGGCCCGTCCCACCTCGCGGACACGAGCCAGAGCCTGGGCCTCGACCACACCCCGCTCGCCGGCCTGGTCGCCGCGAAGAACGAGTCGGCGACACCGACGTGGGCGGGGTCCACGAACCCGTTCGCGGCGATGCCGAGCCTCCACGTCGGCTGGGCCGTCTGGGCGTCGCTCGCGCTGTGGCCGCTGCTCCGCCGGCGGTGGATGCGGCTCGTTGCGCTGATCTACCCGGCCGCGATGCTGCTGTCGGTGGTGGTGACCGGCAACCACTGGCTGCTCGACGGCTTGGCGGGCGCCGTGCTCGCCGCGGTGACGCTCGCGGCGGCCGCCGCGTGGGAGCGGCACCGGCGCGTCGCGTCGCGGGACCGCTGGCTGGCGCGCCTCCCCGTCGCGAGCGTCTGACCGGCACGCCCGGGGTCGCCGCTCTTCAACTTCTTCCAGAGCATGAACTCCGGGCCAGAGGGCTGAGGCGGCGCGCCGAGGGAACAGCCGAGGTCGCTCGGTAGCGTGCCAGTTGGATGGAACCGGCCGCTCCCGACCGCACGCTCGGCGGGCGCTACCGCCTGCTCCGCCCGATCGCCCGGGGCGGCATGGCCACGGTGTGGCTCGGCGAGGACACGCTGCTGGCGCGACGCGTCGCGATCAAGACGCTGCACCAAGAGCTCGCCGCGGAGCCGACGGTGCGGACCCGCTTCCGCAACGAGGCGATCTCCTCCGCGAGCATCGAGGATCCGGGGATCGTCGCGATCTACGACGCCGGCGATGACGACGGCGTCGTCTACATCGTCATGGAGTACGTCGAGGGACGGGACCTGCGTCGACTCCTCGATGAGCGCGGGACGCTACCGGTCAGCGCGGCGTCCCACATCGCCGAGCGCGTCGCGCTCGCCCTCGACCAGGCGCACGGGCATGGCGTCGTCCACCGCGACGTCAAGCCGGCCAACGTCCTGGTCGCAGACGACGGGCGCGTCAAGGTCACGGACTTCGGCATCGCCAAGGCCGCGAGCCTCCGCGACGACCTGACGTCGACGGGGACGGTGCTCGGCACCGCTCGTTACCTCGCACCCGAGCAGGTCCGCGGCGACCCAACGGACGCCCGCGTCGATGTCTACGCCACGGGGCTGCTGCTCTACGAGATGCTCACCGGCCGCCTGCCGTTCCGCGGCGACACCGACATGGCGACCGCGCTGGCGCGCCTCACGGTCCCGCCGGCGCCGCTGCCGACGAGCGTCCCGCGCGGCGTCGCCGCGATCGTCGAGCGCTGCCTGGCGGACGACCCGGCGCACCGATTCCCCACGGCGGCGGCGCTCGCCTCGGCGCTCGCGAGCGCGGAGGGTGACGTCACGACCCCGAATGAGGTCACGTCGAC
>DATDGU010000222.1:0-6842 GCA_036521915.1 Acidimicrobiia bacterium
CGTTCACCCCCTCCCACTGCTCGAGGAGCCGACCGTGGCGGTCGGCGACGCTGGCGAGGCGTCGCACGCCCAGGTCCACGCCGACCGGTCCCGGCGCTCGGCTGCGGCGGCGATGCTGCGGGTGGAACGGCGCGGCCCGTCCGGCCACGCTCAGCCACCAGCGGCCCCGCCGATACGACACCGTCGTCGAGAGCACCTCGAAACGACCCGCCGCCAGGAGCCGGCGCAGCCGCCGCGTGTCGTCATGGACCCGCACCCAGCCCAGACACGACACCCGCAGCGCCCGACCGTCGACGCGCAGCTGTTCGGGATGGCGCAACCGGAACCGCGGCGTCGTGCGCTTGCGAGCCTTGAACACCGGGAACCCCACCCGGGCGCCACGCCGGCGCCCAGCCCGCGACGCCGCCCAGTTCGCCAACCCCGCCGCCAGATCCACCGCGGCACACTCGAACACCGCGCTCGGGATCTCCTGGCCCCACGCCAACTCCCGACGCCACCGGGAGGCGCTGCGAATCAGCGCGTACTTCGACCACGGCACCTGCGTCACCGCCGTCCCCATCGCCGCGCGCTCCGCGGCGCGGGCATCCAACCCCGCCTTCACCTCGCCCAACAACGCGTTGAACACGAACCGCGACGCCCCCGCCCAACGCACCAGCCGCGCCTCCAACACCGGGGACACCACAAGAGCGAAGCGAAACCCCACCGGCCGCCAACCATCACGACCACCAACCCCAGACACCACCCCATCATCAAACCCGGCTATGACGCTCCAACCCGGCGGCCCCCCTACTGGTGCGCGCTCTGAGCCGCACGGTCGCGATCCCCCACGCGCGGAGCGGGAACCCGCCGTCGAAGGGCTCGAGGGGGCGGCCCAGCAGGTCCACGATCCAGCCGGACGCCGGTCCGCCGTCCTGGTCGACGGTGACCGTGGACGGCGCGGGCGATGCGTTGAACACCCGCACCGTGAGGCCGCCGGGCTCGCGGGTCACCGCCGACACCTCGGCGCCCTCGACGCGCAGCGCATGGCCCGCCCCGGCGCGGTCGCCGGTGGTCGCCGCGACCCGGGCGCGCTCGAGTGGCACGAGGAACGCGTCGGCGGCGGCGTAGAGGTCGGCGGCCTGCCAGTCCCCGCGGTGCGGGAGCAACGCGTAGTCGACGTGCCGACGTCCCTGGAGCTGGGCTCCCTCGAGCGCGTCCATCGGCCCCGCGGGGTTCGGGCGCAGCGCCGGCTCGACGCGCGACAGGTAGCCGACGGCGCGCAGCAGCGTCACCGCCAGCTCGCGGCCCTCCTCGACGACCTCGTACTCGAGGAGCCCGTCGTGGAGCACCGCCAAGCCCGCCGTGCCGTCGGAGCAGTCCACGAACCGCCGCGACACCCACGTCGGCAAGCCGGCCTCGTGCGGGCCGCCCTCCGCGGTCAGGCCCCGGTGCACGACGGCGAACGCGCACTCGGCCTCGGAGCCCGTCACCGTCGTGGGAAGCGGGCAGTGCACGCGCAGGCGGTGGTCGCGGGCGCGGTTGTCGATCTCGGCGTGCACCCGCAGAAACGACTCGGTGGCGCGCAGCTCGAGCCGGGTGCGCACCGTGCACCGCACCGTCTCGTCGGTGCGGCGCTCGCACGAGCGCATGTCGCCCACCGCGGCGGCCGGCCACGCGTAGGTCGAGGTGACCTCGAGCGCGGCGCGCACCGGACCCTGCTCGACGACGGATACGGTCACGGTCTCGGGCGCGTCGACGATCCGGTCGACGCCCGGCGGCGAGTAGTTGTAGGTGTCGCCGCCGTCGCCGCCGTCGACGAGGCGCACCCCGGCCACCCGGACGCCGTCGCGCGTCTCGACGGCCACGGTGCCGTCGCCCGCATCCACCGTCACCACGAGCTGCTCGTTCTCGAGGCGCCCGTCACTCGCGGTCACGGCGGTGACGGGACCCTCGCCCGCGGCCACCTCGTAGGTGCCCCACCCGAAGCCGGCGATCCGGCTCGCCGCGAAAAGCACCCCCCGCGTCGGCGCCAGCTCCTGCTTGAAGCGGACCGTCGCCCCCGCCGCACCGAGCGCGAGGAGCTCCTCGCGCGTCGGCTCCAGGTCGATCGCGTCCTCGCCCGGGTGCACGGCACGGAACGTGAACTCCCAGTCGTCGGTCCCGACCTCCCGACGGGTGACCTCGGCGATCCGCGCGGCGGCGAACTCGACCCCACGCATGAGGTCGAGCACCCAGCGGACCTTCTCGCCGGTCACGATCGCCGCGAAGCCGGCCGTGCCGCGCTCCCACGTCACCTGGGTCGCGCAGGCGGTCCCGTCGGCGGCGACGAGGTGCACCGGGCCGACGGCAGGGACGACGCCCTCGACCAGCCCGCCGCGGTCGTGGCGGGTCGGGTTCACGACCAGCGTCGCACCGGGCGCCGCGGCGACCCGGCGCGCCAGCGCGTGCAGCGCCTCGCGCACGAGCGTGTCGCCGATCTGGCGCGCCTCCTGGTAGCGGACGCGGACGGCCTCGACGACCTCGTCGTCGCTGCACGCGCACGACGAGTCGTGCGCGCTGTTGAGCACGACCTGGCGCCACGCCACCCCGAGCAGCGCCGCCGGGTACTCGTCGGGTGCGCACAGCAGCGCCGACAGCGGCTCGGCGCGCCGCTCGAGCGCCCGCTCGGCGGCCGCGCACAGCTGGTGCACGTCGACGCGATTCGAGGCGACGCCCATGAGCACGTTGGCGCGGGCCCCCGAGCGCAGCTCGCCGGGCCAGGTCGTGAGGCCCTCGGTCGGCTGCGCCCCCAGGTACTCGGGGAGCGACGTGACGACGAACCGGTAGTCGTCCTGGATCTCGTTCGCCTCCGCGACCACGCGGCCCAGCCACGGCTGGGGCAGCTGGTGGTCGGTGCCGTTCATGAGCAGCATGCCGCCGCCCGCCAGGCGCGCCTCGCCGAGCTCGATCTCGTACCCGTGGGCCCGCGTGACGAGCGCCTTGGCGTCGTCGGGCAGGTCACGCCCGTTCGAGTACGAGCCGTAGAGGTACTCGGCGCGCACCCGCGACCCGTCGGGCGCCTCCCACCAGAACGCGGTCTGGGTCACCGCGCTCGGCACACCGCGCCACACCACGGCGTGCGCCAGCCCGGCCAAGGCGAGGAGCTGGGGCATCTGGGCGACGTGACCGAACATGTCGGGGAGATAGCCGACCTGCATCGCGCCGCCCAGCGCCGTGGCGCGGGTCGTGCCGAGCTGGAGGTCCCGGACGAGCGTCTCGCCCGAGACCATGAACTCGTCCATGAGGATCATCCACGGGCCGACCTGCAGCCGTCCGCTCGCCGCGAGGCGCTCGAGGCGCGCCCCGGCCTCGGGGCGCACCGCGAGGTAGTCGTCGAGGACGGCGGTCTGGCCGTCGAGGAGGAACCGGGCGTACGACAGGTCCGACTCGAGCAGCGGCAGCAGCCGGTCGAGCAGCGTGACGAGGCGGACCCGGAACACCTGGAACGGCAGGTACCACTCGCGGTCCCAGTGGGTATGCGGCACGATCGCCACCGTCGTCGGGCGGGCCTCGGGTCGTGCGGGTCCCATCGGCGCGCAGCCTACGGGGCCGGGCGGAGCGGAGGCCCACCTACGATCGAACGATGCCGGACCTCGCGCTCGACCTGTCGAGGACCGCGGTGTTCCTCGACTTCGACGGCACGATCACGGCGTCCGACGTCGGCCGGCACCTCCTCGATCGCCTGGCGCCCCCCGAGTGGGAGCAGCTGAGCGACGAGTACCGGGCGGGGACGATCGGCAGCCGCGAGTGCCTCGTCGGCCAGTGGGAGCTCCTGCCCGCCGACGAGGCGACCCTGCGCGCGACGGCCGCCGAGGTGCCGCTCGACCCGGCCTTCGCGCCGCTCGTCACCGCGTTGCGCGACGCCGGCGCGGAGGTCACCGTCGTCTCCGACGGGTTCGGCTTCCGCGCCGAGGAGGTCTGCCAGTCCCTCGGCGTGCCCGTGCTGACCAACCACGTCGACTGGGCGACCGGGCGCCTCGAGTTCCCGCACGAGGACCGCTGCTGCCCGTGCTCGACGTGCGGGACGTGCAAGCAGGCGCCGCTCAAGGACGCGAGCGCCGCGGGACGGGCGACCGTGCTCGTCGGCGACGGCACGAGCGACCACAAGGCCGCGCTGCTGGCCGACGTGGTGTTCGCCAAGCGGCGCCTCGCCTCGTGGTGCGACCTGTTCGACGTGGCCTACCACCCGTTCCGGACGCTCGCCGACGTCCACGCCGCGCTCGTCCCGTAGCCTGACGGCGTGCGGGTCGCCCTCGGATCCGACGAGCGCACGCCGCTGACCGACGCGGTGACCGCGGACCTGCGCGACCGGGGCCACGAGGTCGTGCTCGTGGGTCCCCCCGCCGGGGAGGCGAAGCAGTGGGCGGAGGTCGGCCGCGACGTCGGCGAGCTCGTCGCCTCGGGCACCTGCCAGACCGCCGTCCTGTTCTGCTGGACGGGCACCGGCGCGTCCATCGCGGCGAACAAGGTGCCCGGGGTGCGCGCCGCGCTCTGCACCGATGCCGGCACGGCGGCCGGCGCTCGGCGCTGGAACGACGCCAACGTCGTCGTGATGGGCCTGCGCCTCACCAGCGCGGACGTCGCCCACGAGATGCTCGACGCCTGGTTCGACGCGGACCCCGATCCCGGCGAGGCGGGCAACATCGCGCGCCTGGAATCCTGACCGCCGTCAGCACGCGCGTCGTCGCTCTCGGGACGGCCTTCGGCTCGCAGGTGGCCTGACGGGGCATCGACGGCGGCGCGAGGACCCGGCCGCCTCGCCGCATGACCGGTCTACGCTCAGCCGCCGTGGCGACCTACGTGATGCTCACCACCCTGGGACCGGACGGGTGGGCGACGGTGCGTGAGCATCCCGAGCGCATCCAGGAGGTCACGGCCGAGGTCGAGGCGATGGGCCTGCGGGTCGTCGCGCAGTACGCCCTGATGGGCCAGTGGGACTTCCTGAACGTCATCGAGGCGCCCGACGAGGCCACCCTGGCGAAGGCGGCGATCACCCTGGCGGCTCGCGGGACGATGCGGACGATGACGCTGCAGGCCGTCCCGATCGATCAGCTGGTGGCGCGCCTCCGGGAGGGCTGAGCGCTTACATCCACCACATCGAGCGGCCGCGTCGCTCTTCCCGGACCTCGTCGTCGACGAACAGGGCCGGCAAGACGCTGTTGTCCGAGCGGCGTCGGACCCGGTACTGCGCCGCGCCGAGGTCCTCGCTGAGGACCGCGTCGACCTCGAAGCCTCGGGCCCACCGGCGATCGAACCGGGAGCGCACCTCGATCCGCGTGCCGGGCTGCATCGTCGGGCATGGTACCCAGCGGACCATGTCGCCCATGCACCGAGTTCGTGACGAGGCGGTGAACGCTAACTTCGCCGCCGTGACGTACCCGACGCTGCGACTCGAGCGCCGGTGCTGGGAGGCCGGGGATCGGGTCGTCGTCGGGATCGACGAGGTCGGGCGGGGCGCCTGGGCGGGCCCCGTGACCGTCGGGGCGGTCGTCTCGGCACCCGAGCACGTGCGCGGCGTCCGCGACTCGAAGCAGCTCACACGCGCGGAGCGCGGACGCGCCGCGACGGCGGTGCGGGGCTGGGCGCGGGCGTTCGCCGTCGGCCACGCCTCCTATGAGGAGTGCGACGTCCTCGGGATGACCCTCGCGCTGCGCACCGCGGCGCAGCGGGCCCTCGCGCAGCTTGCCGTGCAGGGCTACGAGCCAGACCGGATCATCCTCGACGGGAAGTTCGACTACATCGGCCGTGCTGACCTGGTCCGCACCGTCGTCAAGGCGGACGTGAGCGTCCTCGCGGTGGCCGCGGCGTCGTGTGTCGCGAAGGTGACCCGCGACGCGATTATGGCGGAGGAGGCCGAGCACTACCCGCCGTACGACTTCGAGTCGAACGTCGGCTATCCCGCGCCCCTGCACCAGTGCGCGCTCCGCGCGTACGGGCCGAGCGCGATCCATCGCCGCTCGTGGATCTTCATGGACGGGCTCTGCTGGCGCGGGGTTCCCCCGGCACCCGGCCGGCTCTTCGCGTAGCCTCGCGTCCACCGACGCGCGAGGAGGGCGGCCATGGTCGATCTACCGGCGGTGCACGCGCAGGCGCTCGACGCGACCCGGCCGCTCGTCGCCGGCATCGGCGCCGACCAGTGGAGCTCGCCATCGCCTTGCGAGGGCTGGGACGTCCGGGCCCTGCTGAACCACGTCACCAGCGGCAACTTCTGGGTCGCGCCGCTCGTCGGCGGGCAGACGATCGAGGAGGTCGGCGACCGCCTCGACGGGGACCTCCTCGGCGACGACCCGCTGGCGGCCTACCAGGCGTCCGCGGCCGAGGCCGCGGCCGCGTTCCGAGCAGCCGGCGCGATGGACGCGCCAGTCGCCGTGTCGTACGGCCCGGTGCCGGGGTCGGTGTACTGCGGCCACCGCTTCCTCGACGTGCTCATCCACGGCTGGGACCTGGCGCGCGCCACCGGGCAGGACGCGACGTTGCCGTCCGATCTGGTCGAGGCGTGCTTCGAGGTCGTCGAGCCGCAGCGTCAGCTGCTCGAGGGCAGCGGCATGTTCGGTACCGTCCAGCACGTCGGTGGCGACGCCGACCGCCAGACCCAGCTGCTCGCCATCCTCGGACGGCACGACTGAACCTCTAGTGCCTCGTCAGCCAACGTGTGCGCTGTTGGGGCGCGGGGTTGGTTGATCCTCGCAGGGTTGGTTTGCTGCGAGCGACTCCCCGTCGTGGTGGGCGGGGCGGCCCGAGGCCGGGCAGGACCGACGCGCGTCCATGTGGTGGCGGCGGCGGTCACGTCGCTGGGTCGGGGTGCCGACGCGACGGTGCTCCAC